>PASA01000005.1 GCA_002712105.1 Kiritimatiellaceae bacterium | reverse complement strand
GACGAAGAACCCAAAGACGAAGAACCCAAAGACGAAGAACCCAAAGACGAAGAACCCAAAGACGAAGAACCCAAAGACGAATTAAAGAAAATTATAGAATTAAAAAAGACTAAAGTAGCTGTTAAAGAATTTGCAGAACTCCTTAATTTAAAGCCAAATATATTAATTGCTGAATTAATGAGAATGAATATTTTTGCTTCTATTAATGCCGAAATAGATTTATCTGTTGCAAAAAAAATCGGGGAAAAATATGATTTTGAAGTAAAGAAAGAAGATAAAAAAAGAGCTTTATCAGCCACTAATACTTCTACTAGTAATACAGGTAGTAATATTTCAAAAAAAAGTATTATAATTGATACGCCCGAATCATTATTACCAAGACCTCCAGTTGTTACGTTTATGGGTCATGTTGATCATGGTAAAACCTCATTGCTTGATAGAGTTAGAAACAGCCAAGTTGTTAAGGGAGAGTCTGGTGGAATTACGCAACATATTGGTGCTTATACAGTTGATATAAATGATGGAAAAATTACTTTTTTAGATACTCCTGGTCATGCTGCATTTACTTCAATGAGAGCAAGAGGGGCAGATCTAACAGATGTTGTAGTTTTAGTAGTTGCTGCTGACGATGGCGTTATGCCTCAAACATTAGAGGCTATTAAACATGCACAGGCTGCTGATGTTTGTATTATAATTGCGATAAATAAAATGGATTTACCCTCTGCAAATCCAGACCGACTAAAGCAACAATTACAAGAAAACGATATAACCGTTGAAGATTGGGGAGGAACTATTGGTTCTTGTGATGTAAGTGCCGAAACTGGTGAAGGTATTGACACTTTGCTAGAAAGAATTTTACTGGAATCAGAAATGTTAGAGTTAAAAGCAAATCCAAATAGACCAGCTGAAGGATATGTGGTTGAAGCTCAAATGGAAGCAGGTATGGGACCAACAGCAAGTGTATTAATTACAAATGGTACATTAGCTGTCGGGGATAGTTTGATATGTGGAAAGTATTGGGGGCGAGTAAAGGCATTAATAAACGACAAAGGCATTAAAGTAAGATCCGCTAGTCCTTCAATGGCAGTGAAAGTATTGGGGCTAGTAAATGTTCCTGGAGCAGGCGATTATTTTGAGGTATTAGAAAATGAAAAAGAAGCAAAAAGAAGATCTGAAGAACTACAAAATAAAGATAGGAACCTCTCTTTGCAAGGATCTAGTTCTTCAAAAAAAATAACGTTAGATGATTTGTTAAATGATGTTAATTCCAATAATGAGAAAAAAGAATTAAGAATTATTATAAAAGCAGATGTACAAGGTTCAATAGAAGCTATTAGTCAATCCTTAAGCGGAATTGATAGCAATAAGGTTGATTTAAAAATACTTTCATCTGACGTTGGGAATGTAACAGTAAACGATGTAATGTTGGCAAGTGCTTCAAATGCAATTATCTTAGGATTCCATACAGGAAAGGATAATGGAGCTAATTCAGCTGCAAAAAGAGAGGGCGTTGAAATACGACTTTACAGTATTATTTATGAATTAATTCAAGATGTTGAGTCAGCAATGATGGGACTTTTAGATCCTGAGTTAAAAGAAGAAGAAATTGGAACTGCTGAAATAATAGAAGTTTTCGAATTTAGTAAAAAAAGTAAAATTGCCGGTTGTATGATTACAAGCGGAAAAATAACATCAAAATGTAGTCTTCGTATAAAAAGAAATAATGAGCTTATATTTGAAGGCATTATTGGTTCTTTAAAAAGATTTCAAAATGATGCTGCAGAAGTTAGACAAGGTCAAGAATGCGGAATTCGTCCGAGTAATTTTATTGAATTTCAAATCGGAGACATCATTGAAGCTTATCAGATAAATAAAATTGCACAGTCTCTTTAAAAAGATCATAAAAAATCATTAATTTTTTGAAAAAATATTCAAAAAGGCACAAGTAAAGAAAAAAATTACGCGGAAAAAAATAAGGTATTATTCTCCTTGAATGAAAGATTTATTAAGCCTTTTTTTGTTTTAATCATGGCTATTTTTTGGAAAATTCTATTATTATAATCATGTCGGAGAAAAATTATGAAATGTCTAAAGTGTGGTAGCACAGATAATAAAGTAGTAGACAGTAGAGAAGGAAGTGGAGGAAGTTCAATCCGTCGCCGCCGTGAATGTAATAAATGTGGTCATAGGTTTACGACTTATGAAGAGGCGCTTAGAGCACGATTGCAGGTAGTAAAGCGAGATGGACGTAGAGAAGAATTTAATCGAGAAAAAATATTAAAAAGTTTAGAGATAGCTTGTCGTAAAAGACATATAAGCGTTGAGCAAATTGAGAGAATTGCTGAAAGTATAGCTGATCAAGCTGAATCAGAATTTGAAAGAGAAGTTCCAAGCATAGCTCTTGGCACAAAAGTCATGGATGCTCTCGTAAAACTTGATGAGGTTGCATACATAAGATACGCGTCAGTTTATAGAAGATTTAGAGATGCTGGACAATTTATGAATGAAGTAGAACGACTTATTGGAAGAGAATGATTAATCAAAAACAATCGATCCAAAATTTTTGGAAAGAAAATTTAGATCAAATTTCTTCATTTTTAGAGGAACAAGATCAAGAGATTGATGATATTAAAGTAAGTTTATCTCTATTTTGTAGAGACTATGATAAACCTTTTTATACTGATTCCGATTTAACCCTGATGCTATCCCATTCGCTTTTTTCAGTTGGAAATGAAAAAAAAGCTTATATGTTTCTTAAAAAGGATAAAATTTATAAATCAAATGCAAAAATTTGGATTCAAAGCTTCAGTCGAATTAAAAATTTTAATTTATTATTTCCTTTTATTTCAAATGGTCTGATATCAATAGATTTTTTTTCAGGTTTAAGAAACGATATAATGATAGCATTGAATTTGGATAAACTTTCAATTAATGAAGACGAGTATCATGAAATAGTAATTTATAAAATGTTGTATTTAACAATAAATCATCTTTGTGATTGTTGGGATTTTAATTCTGGAGATATCAATTTTGCAATAAAGGGATTAAGATCCCAAAAATTAACAAAAATATTTGCTTTCAATAATTCCTCTTATGCAAATGAAATATATGAATTTATAGAAAATATTTTTGAAAAAAATAAAGTTAAGTATGGCTGGGAGCATGCACCAAAATTATTAATTTTTTAGATATAATGAAAAATTTTATTCTTAAAATTCTCTTGCCAATTATATCAGGTATTTTGCTAACGATAAGTTTTCCTAAATTTGGTTTTTCAACAATCATATATGTATCTCTTGTTCCTCTTTTTTTATCTTTATCAAAAATAAAATTTAAGGAGACGATACTAGCTTCTTTTTTATCCGGCCTTACGTTTTTTATTTTTTCTTTAATTTGGTTGGTAAATGTTATTCAGTACACAGAGAACAATTTGGAGGATTTTGGTATTTTATTCGGATATCTATTTCTTTCATCATATTGTGCATTATTTTTTATTCCATTCGGAGTTATTGCTAAATGGTGTTTTGATAAGTGGTTAGGATTTAGTTTATTAAAAAATATCCAAATAATGATTTCATTGACGTTCTTATGGGTCTCGTTAGAGTTTTTAAGAGGTCAGTTATTTACCGGATTCCCATGGAATTTTTTGGGAATTTCGCAATATCTTAACCCATCAATTATTCAAATTGCGTCATTTGGCGGAGTATCCATTGTTTCTGCAATAATAGTTTGGATGAATTTGGGCGTTTTTATTACATTGAAGCAATATTTATTGGGAATTAACAATAAGAAATATAGACCTCATTATGAATTTATGATTGGAATTATTCCGATTGCTTTATCCATTTCTTTTGGGATTCAGTTTATCTTTTCATCAAATTCAAATGATCATAAAAAGTTTTCTATTGCATTAATACAACCAAATATTAATCAAAAAGAAATTAATAGTCTTAAAACTAATAAGATAAATAATAAATTATTATCTGAAAGCATTTACTTAAAAATGTCTGAACAGGTAGATCGTGTTCTTACAAATCCTAATATTGATTTATTAGTTTTACCGGAGACATCATTGGATTATTTTAACTCAGATTTTTATAAAAGAAAATTAATAGATAAGGTCGTAAAAAAAACTACTTTATTGGCCGGTTCTTCATACTTTGANATNAATAACAAANATCAAATTAAATTTTATAATTCATCAATTCTTTATAATGATATTTCACAAAATAAGATTTCAACGAAATACTTCAAACAGCATCTTGTTCCATTTGGGGAGTACCTNCCATTTATTAATTCTTTGAAAAAGTTAGTGCCATTAGAGAATACAAATTTTTCTNNNGGAAANAAATCAACGATTTTTNGAGTAAAAGATTTACCATNTTTTTCNGTNNTAATATGTTTCGAAGATGTTTTTTCAGAACTTGCNAANAANGCAGTAGCAAATAATGCAAAATNGATTATAAATCAGACAAANGANGGCTGGTTTGATCCNTCATCNCAGTCAGAACAGCANCTTTCTCATGCTGTATTTAGATGTGTTGAAAATAATATTCCNATGGTTAGNGCNTGTAATACTGGCGTNTCANGNATNATTGACAAAAAAGGNAGAATTGTACAACGTTTAGATCCACTTAAAGAAGGNTTTATTATATCNTCCATTGATATTGATAATAATTCTNATAAAACATTTTACGCNTCAAATGGAGATATTTTTGCNAAATTATCACTTATTNTTTCTTTTTTATTTTTATCTTTATTTTTGTTAGATGTTAAAAATAAAAAAATTAAACTGGATTTCTAATGAATGAAGATATTGAAAAATCAATAAAAACTTTTTGTTCTAAGTTAAGTGAAATGTATAAATATCTAGAAATCGAGGATAAAAAAAAGATTTTAGAAGAATTAGAATTGAAATCTGGGAAAGTCGATTTTTGGAATAATCAAAAAATAGCAAAAGAAACTATTGATAAGATAAAATCAATAAAAATAATTTTAGATCCTTTTTTTAAAATTTCAAATTTAATTGATGACCTTAAAATTTTATATGAACTAATAGAGTCAGATGATGAAGATACCTTTAATGAAATTTCTGTAATTAAGGATGAAATTTCGTACCTTTTTGAAAAATTAGAATTACAGGTTTTGTTAGGTGACGAATTTGATGAATGTCATGCTTATTTAACTCTTCATGCAGGAGCTGGAGGAACTGAAAGTTGTGATTGGGCTGATATGCTTTTTAGAATGTTCACAAGATTTGTAGAAAGAGAAGATTTTAGTTTTCAAATTCTGGATATTCAACCTGGAGATGAAGCTGGAATAAAAAGTGTTACTATTTTAATTGAGGGAAGTTATGCATATGGTCTATTAAAATCTGAGAGAGGAGTTCATAGATTAGTAAGAATAAGTCCATTCGATTCTCAATCAAGAAGGCACACGTCGTTTACAGCAGTTGATATTTCCCCTAAACTCGATGACGAAGTTGAAGTTGAAATAATTGAATCTGATTTAAGAGTGGACACTTACAGAGCCCAAGGAGCCGGAGGGCAGCATGTTAATACTACTGATTCAGCTGTTAGAATTGTCCATCTGCCATCAGGAACTGTTGTTCAATGTCAAGCTGAAAGGTCACAGCACAAAAATAAAGCAACAGCGATTAATATGTTAAAAGCAAAATTATATGAAATTGAGCAAGATAAAAAAAGAAAGGCTATAGACCAATTATATAGTGATAAAGGTGATATTGCATGGGGATCTCAAATAAGATCATATGTCATGCAGCCCTATACATTGGTTAAAGATCATCGAACTGATGAACAAATTGGAAATGTTCAGGATGTTTTAGATGGAAATATAAAGAGATTTATCTTTTCTTATTTAAAAAGGTTAAAATGAATATATTAGAGAAAATTATATTAGATAAAAAAGAAGAAATAAAAATTCTTAAGAGAGAATTTAATTTTAGTGGACTTACATTAAAAAATAAAAAACCAAGTTTATTTTTAGAAGGTTTAAATAAAAATCCTATTGGATTTATTGCTGAAATAAAAAGAAAATCTCCATCAGCTGGAATATTAAGAAATTCAATTAATATTTCGGAGGTAGTTAGTAAATACGAAACAAATGGTGCTTCAATTATTTCTTGCTTAATCGATAAAAAGTATTTTGGAGCCAACGAAAATGATTTCAATGAAGTTTTTGAAAACACATCTTTACCAATTTTATATAAAGAATTCGTTGTCGATGAATGGCAAATTCAACATGCCAATCATATTGGAGCATCAGGAATACTAATTATTGTATCTGCTTTAGATAAAAGCGAACTCAAGGAATTATTTCATTGTGCTTTGGAAAATAATCTTACTCCTTTAGTGGAAGTTCATAGTAATGATGAAATGGATATAGCTGCAGATATAGGAGCTAAATGTATTGGCATAAACAATAGGAATTTAAAAAATTTTACGACATCTTTGAATGTTACTGAAAATTTGATAAAAAATCGTCCTAGCGACAGTTTAATTGTGAGTGAAAGCGGAATTAGATCACCAGATGATGTTTTAAATTTAAGGAATTTAGGGGTGAATGCTTTATTAGTCGGCGAGCAACTTTTAAAAGCTGAAGACTCTGGAGAGGAGTTAAAATATTTACTTTCAAAGCTATAAAAAAGACTTAAGTCTTATCTTAGATTTATCTTGATTGCATTAGTATTTCTTATAATATGTCTTACTTATTTTATATATTTTATATTTTTGAAATCTGAAGAAGGTTAATAATGAAAAATTTTATATGTTGCATAATATTTATTTTCACAGTTTTTGCTCATTTTTCTTATGCGCAACAAACATCTGTTATTGATGTGATTAATCAATCCGAAATGATTGAAAAGAAAGTCGTTAATGAATCACCATCTTATTCATTGATGGACAAAGCAATTAATTTATACAAAGAGGGAAAGTATTCAGATTCAGAAAAAACTTTTGAATTTATATTACAACAAGATCCATATAATAGAAAAGCTATGGAATATTTGCAACGTATAGCTACTAGAGTATCAGTTATTAGTGAAGTTGAGCAGCAGTCAGCAAGGGCTCAGGCTTTAGCTGAAATAGGCCAATCATGGAAAGAAAGTTCAAAAGTTTACAGCATTGAAACAGAAGAGGATAAAAAACCAATTATTTCTTCAGATGACATAGCTATTCAAGATCTTTTAGAAAGCATGCAATCAATAAGAATTGAAAAATGTGAATTTATTAACGAAGAGATAAGTGTCGTATTAAGTTTCTTAGCTTTTAAAACACGGGAAGGAAGTGGGAAAAGTGTTAATTTTGTTCCATACGGAATGTCTGACTTAATTGGAGGTCAATCACTTATAAATATTGAGCTTACAGATCCTTCTATTTTCGAAGCACTTACCTTTATTACTGAAATGAACAATTGGAAATTCGAAGTAAGAAGTAATGCAGTAATAGTAATGCCAATTGATTATGTTGCCGCAGANGATTTAAAAGTTGTTACATATCCTATTTTACCTGAAGTTGGTGCTGAGTTAGAGATGTCATCATCAGATAGTTCTCCTGACGATTTGTTTGGAGACTTTTCATCAAATGATAATGCCGGAGGTCCAATTGACGTCCAAAATCATTTCGCTATTGTTGATTGGCCTGAAGGCTCAAGAATTTTATATCATCCAAGTCATTCTCGACTACAAGTAAAAAATACTGCCAAAAATATAAAGACTTTAGAGCTAATTTTAAATGATATGAGGGAAGACGCNATTCAGAAACGTACCCGCCAAGTTCAAATTGAAACAAAGTTTGTTGAATATAATGAAGGAGCTTTAGAAGAATTAGGATATGATTGGACTTTGTATGATAGCGGGTCCGTCGCAGATTTTGAATTAGCTGATAGTGGCAACTATTACACTAGAGGGGGAACTTACAATTCGTCACCAGTGGTGACAGGTCCAGGTGGAGAGCAACTTTATAATACGGACGGGAGTGCAGGTGTGTTTGGCACTCAGGTTATTCCTTCAACTGCTGGACCCGGTGGTCAGCAAGGACAAAGTTTATTTGGAACTGCATTGAGAAGTAATTCACAAGGATTGCAACAAGCTGCATCAGGAAGCTTGTTATCATTAATGGGAGGAACCCCTGCCGCATTAGTTTTAGAAAATTACAATGATATTCCACTNGATTTAGCTATTACAGCAATGGAACAGGAAGGCACTGCCGATGTATTAAATGCTCCAAAAGTAACCACAAAAAGTGGAAATGAAGCTGTAATAAAGGTTGTTGAGACTCACCGATATCCTTTGGATTATGATGTTGAAACTGGACAAAGAACAGCACCAGTTGTAAAGCCTCAAGATTGGGAAGATAAGGATTTAGGAGTTGTGCTTAAAGTTGAACCTACTGTCGATGTAGAAAATGAGACTATAGAGTTGGAGCTTAATCCTGAAATAACAAAGTTTGTTGGATATGATGAATATATTGTTGGTGTTAACTCCTATGAAACAGGAGGAAATAACGCCTCAACATTTGTGGGAGATGGCAGAACGCTTATAGCAAAAGTACCTTATTTTAAGACAAGAAGTATTTCTACTCAGGTGACTATTTCAGATGGAAGTACGGTAGTAATGGGAGGGCTTGTTGATGAGCAAACTGATACATTTCGTGACCAAGTTCCTTTATTAGGAGATATACCATATTTTGGAAGATTCTTCAGGTCTGAAGGGTCTCGCAATTTTAAGAGAAATTTATTAATCACAGTTAAAGCTACGCAAGTTGATGATAGAGGGATGACCAAAGAAGAACGAGAACTTGAAAGAAAAAGTAATAGTTATAATTAACAAAAATTTGTTTTATTAGCCCGTTCATAGAACGGGTTTTTTTTTGAAAGGATACAATGGAATTCGTTGCATTTGACGTTGAAACAACTGGAGTAGACCCAATTAATGATCAAATTATTGAAATTGGTGCAGTAAAATTTAATGAAGATCAATCAACAACAAGCTTTGGCTACCTTATTAACCCAAAGAAACCTATTCCTTCTGAGGCATCTGCAGTAAATGGAATTACGGATAAGATGGTAGAAAATAAACCAACCATNGATGAAGTTATTCCTATTTTCTCTAAGTTTTGTGGAAACCTTCCNCTTGTAGCNCATAATGCTTCATTTGATTATAAATTTTTACTTTCTGATGTTATCAAGTATAAGACTCCTTCTCCAAAAGGTTGTGTATTAGATACACTTACATTAGCAAGAAAAGTATTTCCGAGTATGCCAAANTATAAGCTATGGACTCTTGTAAGATATTTTAATTTTCCCAGTGGTACGTTTCATCGTGCAGAGGAAGATAGTTCATATTGTGGATTACTGTTTCTAAAAATCATTCAAACATTAAAAGAGAGAGGCGAACCTCANAATGAAGATGCTTTAATTAAATTAATTGGTAAAGAAAANTTAATTTTTCCAATATTTAAGGAAGATAATGATCAGTTAGATTTGTTTTGATCTTTTTCTAANTCTTTCAAAATAATTTCTGCAGGCGTTAAGTATTTTTTCTTATTATTGCAGTCTTTGCAACACACAACACAGTTACTTTTATTTGATTTTCCCCCTCTTACAATTGGTAAAATATGATCCATTGTAATTTCATTTGGGGAGATTTTTTTATTACAATAATAACATATTCCTTTTGATACTTGCTCTTTCCACCAGCTTGATTTTCTCAATTCTTTAGCCTTTTTTCGTTCACGTTTTACATGACGGTCATCTTTTTTAATATCAATCCAATCATCATCATTCATTATAATATTTTTTATTAGTTGTTAATTTGGTTAACATCAAGAAGTATTAGTAAGAATTTTAATAAGACTGCGAATAAAAAATNTGTACTTATTANTTATAAAATTTTTTTTAATAATATTTTTNTTACTATTAACAAAAAGCTTTGGNTTTGAAAGTTTAAATATGAATGANAAAATTTTTAANTCGGAGGATGAATGGAAAAGTCAGCTTTCTGAACAAGANTATTATGTTACAAGACAAAAAGGTACAGAAAGACCTTTTAGCGGTAAATACAATAATTTTAAAAAGATTGGGATTTATTCATGCGTTTGCTGCAATCAAAATTTATTTTTATCTGATACAAAATTTGATTCTGGTTGTGGTTGGCCAAGTTATTTTGCTCCGATTAGTAAAAAAGCAATAGTTGAAAAGAAAGATTTATCTTTTGGTATGATTAGAACAGAGGTATTATGTTCAAAATGTGATGCTCATCTTGGGCATGTTTTTCCTGATGGTCCTGAACCAACAGGAAGGCGTTATTGTATTAATTCTGTTGCAATTAAATTTGATGAGAAATGACTTTATTTATTTGTTTCGTCCCATATATTTTTTTCATCTGTGGCATCACTCAAATACAACTTTTCATCATCATGATTATTTTCCTCAGCGGACAAACTTGGCTTACAATACCAATATATTAGTGGAATAATACCAATTATTGTAAGTTGTAATAATACCCACCATCCGGATTTTCCAATATCATGAAGTCTTCTAAAGCTAAGCGCATAAATTGGAACAATAGTTAAAATATTAAAAATATCACTTACTGGCTGCCCGGTTAATGTATATTTAAAAAATTTTAGATCGATTACAGTAGTAAGAAATCCTGCTAATATTAGAAAAAGTTGTGCATACCAAAAGTCTGATCTTGTAGATTTTCCCTTAAAATTTGAATAATTTTTAAAAAATAGAGTTATTGCTTCAATAAATTTCATTTTAGTTTTATAACTTTTCTATTACAGCTGCTCCAAAAGTAAATCCGCCCCCAAAAGCAGTCAAGCCAATTAAATTACCACTTGCCAAACTTGGCAGCAGCTCTTCAAGCGCAATTGGAATTGTATTTGATGATGTGTTTCCATATTTTTCAATATGGTTGAACATTTTTTCGACAGGACAATGAATAGTTTTTCGAATTGCTTCAATAATCCGTTCGTTTGCTTGATGAGGAACTATAAAATCAAGATTTTTTGAAGATATTTCACGATTAGCGCAAGCTTGATCCAGCATATCAATCATTTTTCTAACAGCTAATTTGAAAACCGTTAGCCCCTCCATTTCAATAAATTCATTACTTCCTAAATTAGGAACATATAATACTTTTGGATCAACCCCGGTAGCCGAAAGAACTGGTCTATTAAGTTTTACACTAATTGAACCTGAACGTAATTCGCTTGATACCAACGTAGCTGTTGCAGCATCCCCAAAAAGAGGATATGTCTTAGGATCTTCTTTATTTATCATTGGTGATAATGTTTCAGCTGTTATTACAATGACCTTTTTATTAGGCGCATTGCTAATAAAATCAAAAGCAGATTGGAGAGCATATATGTATCCGGAACAGGCAGCATTTACATCATGCGCTTGCATTAACACTTCTCCTTTATCTGGGCTTAGTTCATTAAGAACACGACAAGCTAATGAAGGAGTCATTGATAATGGCGTTCCAGTTGAGCATATAATGGCTCCTATTTCAGAAATATTTAACCCCTCTTTTTCCAATAGTTTTTTAGTTGCAGAAACAGCTAAAGTAAGCACGTTTTCATTTTCATTAATCCAGTATCTATTCTTAATACCCGTTCTTTTTTGAATTGCTTCCGAGTCCCATCCTCCATCTTTAGGAAGAATCTCATCATTTGATAAATATTTTGATCCAAAAACTTTTGTAATATTTGATATATAAATAGAATCAATGGAACTTGGTGATATTTGAACCTCAACATTGCTTTTCTCAAAACTTTTTCTATGTTTTTTTATTTTTGGAACCCCTGGATTTTCTTCAGTAATAGGTTTTAACTTTGATATTTGATCGGTACTTATTGTTAAAAGAGATTCTCCAACAGTTAATATATCGCCCTCGTTGACTTTTATTTCTTCAATTTTTCCTGAAGCTGGAGAAGAAATCTCCATGGATGCCTTATCTGCTTCAACTGAAGCAAGAAGTTGTCCATCTTTAACGATCTCTCCTTCAGAAACAAAAAGCTCTGTTATATTTACAGTTTCGTCAGACGGGCTTGATCCAATTGCTTTTACATTTAATAAACCTGACTGATTTATATCCTCTTTTTCCCAGCTAATTTCTGCATTTAGCATTTTGGAACAAGCTTCCATAATTTTTTTAAAAGATGGAAGAACTTCAATTTGTGCACTATAATCATATGGTATATANGTATCAGGTCTTGTAATTCTTTTTGTGATAATGGATGANTCNGNTAATTCTGTAATTTGAGCAATTATTTCAGCTCCCATTCCACATGTTTGGTTATCCTCATGAACAACGACAAGTTTTTTTGTTTTATTAACTGAGTTCAGTACACAATCTATATCCCAAGGAAAAATAGTTCTTAAATCTATAACTTCGATATTAATTCCTGCTTCGTAAAACACTTCTCCAGCTTTCTCGCATAAAGGCATTGGGCTTCCCCAACTAACAATTGTTAAATCTTGACCAACGCGGGAAACCTTTGCTTTTCCAATTGGCACATAATGATTAGAAATATCAGAATTTGTCATTCTTGATCTATCATTTATCAAACTTTTAGGAAACAAAAACAAAGATGGTCTGTTAGATTCAGAAATAGCATTTAAAAGACCTGCCGCATCTTCTGCAGTTGAGGGCATAAAAACATCTATACCTGGGATATGAGCACAAATTGATTCAAGAGTTTGAGCATGATATGGTCCCAATCCAGGTCTATATCCTCCAGCAATAGCCATGACAGTTACAGGAGCATTCCATTGGCCGTTCGATCGCCAATACATAGCTCCGATTTCAGATAAAAGATGATTATAAGCAACTGGTAAAAAGTCAGAAAATTGCATAAATGCAATCGGTTTTTTTCCTGCAAGAGCTAGTCCTGTTGAAACGCCTAAAATNGTATTTTCTGCAAGCGCACTATTTCGAACTCGTTTTGGAAAATTTGAACTTAAAGTCCTTGTTAATCCAAAAACATCTCCTTTAGGATCTTCAATATCTTGACCTANTAATATTGTATTATGAGANATATTTANTTGATGTCTTAAAGACTCACGCATGGCTTCNAGCATAGTCAAATCTTTTTGATTATTTTCAAAAATATGCTCNGGTTTTTGAATATCTAGTGGTCTTTTTGCTGTAAAAGTNGGCTTCGGNGGCAATCCATTTCTTGCAATTTTAAAAGCTTCATCAATTTGTTTTTGAACTTTTTCTTCCAATCCATTTAAAACTTCTATTGCGACTCCATTATCTATTAAAACATTTCTTAANTTTGCACATGGATCTAAATTTTNTANTGAATTAGAAAGATCATCTTTAGAACGGTATACTGNCTGATCATCAGCATTTGTATGACTTTCNAGTCTCTCTACATTAAAAACAATTATTTGAGGTTTATTATCATTACGACTTTTCTTTAAACATTTGCTAATTTTTTCATCTGCCTCAATTACATGAGTTCCATTTATTCTTTCAATATTGATACCATAAAATTCATTTATTTCCGAATTAGGAAGGGAATAAAAAGTNTTNCCTTTNGTGGGCGTTGAAAGAGCATATCGATTATCTTCAATCAAAAATACTACCCTAAGATNAAACCTAACAGCTTCGGCAACAGCTTCGTAAAAATCTCCTTGTTGTGTTGATCCATCTCCAACTGATACCAAAACAATAGGATTATTTTCTTGTTCATTTATAGCATGAGCAACTCCAACCGCTTGAAGNGCATTNCTTCCAACTAGTGTGGGCGTACTCATAATATTTAAAGATTTTTCACAAGGAAAAGCAGGCATTCTTCTTCCCNCAGAATTTGAATTTTCTCGGCTGAAAAGACCATTAAATACTGTTTCATAAGTGACTCCTCGAGCATAAGCAAGAGCTCTGTCTCTATANTGNAAATGAAGCCAATCACAAGGCTTTAAATAATGAGAAAATAAGGCGGTTAATTCATGACCTGATGATGGTATGTAAAAAAATACTTCTCCACGTTTTGCAGCTTCTGCTTGTAGATGATCGGTATACCTTGAAGCAACCATATGATGATATGTTTCTAGATAATAATTAATCTTTTCAGAATCCATAGACGNACTTATTATATTGAGTAAAAGATAATATAATCGAATTTAATTAACTTCGTCTAGTGTGTAAATCATTTATATCAATTTTACTTTTTTGAAAACAATNAGAAAAAAATTATANTATAACAAATTTGTATAATANATTTTTTTATATACATTTTTGTTTGTCAAAATAANTTTTTTATCCATNANGNNAGTTAAAACGTTAAAATATNTATTTGGCACAAGATNTGCATATATANGTNATTCATTAATTTTTAATTAATTAAAAAGAGGAATAAAATATGAAGAGTAAAATGAAATATGCAATAACATTTATTGCGCTATTAGCATTAGCTCCAATGTTATGTTTAGCCGGGGATTATGATCCTCAGTACAACTTCTATATGTCTAACAACATATGGATGATGGTAGCAACTTTCCTAGTTTTTACCATGCATTTGGGGTTCGCTATGTTAGAAACAGGANTAACTCGTGCTAAAAACACAGTTAACATATTATTCAAAAACACTGGAATTATTGCTATTGGTATTCTTACCTATGCATTATTTGGTTTTGGGTTAATGTATCCTGGTGATTTTAACGGATATGCTGGATATGCTGCCGCAGCGTTACCATTNGGAACAATGTTTGGTGATGCGGCTTTAGGAATTGATTACTATGGTGCTGCTTACAGTATCTGGACTGATTTCCTATTCCAAGCAATGTTTGCTGCAACAGCTGCAACAATTGTTTCTGGTGCTGTAGCTGGTCGTATCAAACTTGGATCGTTTTTCTTATTTTCACTAATTTTTGTTGGTATTGTATACCCAATATTAGGATCTTGGAAATGGGGTGGCGGATGGTTAGATGCAAAAGGGTTTTATGANTTTGCTGGATCTACACTTGTTCACTCTGTTGGTGGATGGGCTGCATTAGCAGGCGCAATCACACTTGGGCCAAGAATTGGAAANTATGTTGATGGCGTATCAAAAGCTATACCAGGACATAANATGCCACTTGTAACTATTGGTGTTTTCTTACTATGGTTAGGTTGGTTTGGATTTAATGGTGGATCTGCATTATGCGGTGACGCTGATTATGTTTCATTTGTTATGGTTACTACAGCTTTAGCTGCAGCTGCAGGTATTGTTGGATCTGGAATCTGTTCTGTAATTGTTCAGAAAAAACCTGACTTAACAATGGTATTAAACGGTGCATTGGCTGGATTAGTTGGTATAACAGCTGGAGCAGACGTATTGACACCNATCAACGCAATCTTTATCGGTTTAGTTACTGGTGCGGTAGTTGTTCTATCTGTAATTGCTTTAGATAAAGCAAAAATTGATGATCCAGTTGGAGCAATTTCAGTTCACTTAGTTTGCGGAATTATCGGAACATTGGCTGTTGCTCTTAATNNTGACTACAGCTTTGGTGTTCAATTAATCGGAGTATTATCGTATGGCGCAGTAGCATTTATTGCAGCATTGATAATCTTTTCGATTCTNAAAGCAACAATTGGAATACGTGTTAGCGAAGAAGAAGAGGTTAAAGGCCTTGATGTTAGCGAGCACTCCATGGAAGCCTATAGTGGCCTCTAAAAATATTTTCGAATGAGTGTGAACTTAGTTTGAAATTATTCTCTCCTCCTCAGCCCGGCCGTCNACATGACGGTCGGGTTTTTTTCGGTTAAAATTAATTCGATTTTTCAAAANAATATCATTAGTGTCATCAATTAATTTATTANAAAAATGTAGAGAGTAATTTAAAAATTTCTAAAGAGGAGAGATAGATGAAATTAATNACAGCATTTATTCAGCCAGAGTCATTAACNAGTGTTAAGCAAGCTTTATATGAAAAAGAAGTTTACAAAATGTCAATTACNAATGTTTTGGGTTGTGGACAACAAAAAGGATATAGTGAAAATTATAGAGGAGCTCTTGTTGAGGTNAATTTGTTAAAAAAAGTAAGGATTGAAATTGCTATCAATGATGATTATTTGGAAACAACAATTGATGCTATTGTTGATGGNGCTCGAACAGGAAATATTGGTGACGGAAAAATTTTTGTAACAGATTTAAATGACTGTATTCGTATACGTACNGGTGAAACNGGACAAGACGCAATTGGGTAATTCATTTATTGTTTTTATTTCCAATTAAAAAATACTAGAGGAGTTTTTANAATTAATCGATTTACCTATTACAATCTATTAAGTAATTTTGTAATGCATTTTATTTTTATTAGGAGAAAGTATGAGTACAAATTATTTTAATACCCTATCTTTGAAACTTAAACTCGAGGAGTTAGGGACATGTCGCTTTATGCAAGAATCTGAGTTTTCAAACGGAATTTCCTCAGTTAAGAATTTAAAAATTGTTATTGTAGGTTGCGGNGCTCAAGGGTTAAATCAAGGTCTTAATATGAGAGATTCAGGGCTAGATATTTCTTATGCTCTTCGTGAAAATGCAATCCTGGAAAAAAGACAATCATTTATTAATGCATCAGAAAATAAATTTGATGTAGGCACATATAAGCAAATGTTACCATCAGCGGATATAGTTATGAATTTAACACCGGACAAACAACATACAAGCGTTGTTGAATCTGTAATTCCATTCATGAAAAAAGGATCAACTTTTTCGTATGCTCATGGCTTCAATATTGTTGAAGAGGGGATTAAAATTCGTGAAGATATAACAGTTATAATGGTTGCTCCAAAATCACCTGGCTCAGAAGTTCGTGAAGAATATAAAAGAGGATTTGGAGTGCCTACATTAATTGCATGCCACAGAGAAAATGATCCAACGGGAAATGGATTAGAAATCGCTAAGGCTCTTTGTGTAGCACAAGGCGGACATCGTGCAGGTGTCCTTGAATCTTCATTTGTTGCGGAAGTAAAATCCGATTTAATGGGAGAACAAACAATTTTATGTGGAATGTTGCAAGCTGGTTCTTTGCTTTGTTTTGATAAAATGATTTCTGAAGGAATAGCTAAAGATTATGCAGCAAAATTTGTTCAATATGGCTGGGAGATTATTACCGAAGCTTTGAAGCAAGGTGGTATCACAAATATGATGGATAGGCTTACAAACCCTGCAAAACTTAAAGCGTTTGAATTATCAGAAGAGCTTAAACTTATNATGAGGCCTTTATTTGAGAAACATATGGAAGATATTATAACAGGAGAATTTTCTAAAATCATGATGGAAGATTGGTCAAATAGTGACCAAAATCTATTAAGTTGGAGAAATGCAACAGGAGAAACTGAGTTTGAAATAACTAAAATTTCAGATGAAGAAATAAACGAGCAAGAATATTTCGATAAAGGAATCCTTATGGTTGCAATGGTTAAAGCAGGGGTTGAATTAGCATATGAATGTATGGTTGAGGTTGGAATTAAGCCAGAATCCGCTTACTACGAATCTCTTCACGAAACACCGTTAATTGCTAACACTATTGCACGCAAAAAGTTATATGAGATGAACAGAATTATTTCGGATACTGCCGAGTATGGATGTTATCTTTTTTCCCATGCTTGCGTNCCATTGCTTCAAGATTTTATGCATTCCATAAAAGGTGATGTTATAGGTCAGGGGTTAAATGAAAAGAGTAGTAATTTTGTGGATAATATTACTCTTGTTAAAACTAACGCTGAAATAAGAAATCATGAAGTTGAAATTATTGGTGAGCAGCTTAGATCAGCTATGGATGGAATGAAGTCTTTATAATTTTAAAAAAAATAAAAAAGGGGGAAAAATTCCCCCTTAATTTTATTTGGTCCAGTTCACACCACGATATTTACCTTCGAAGTGCTTTTGAACTTTCTCAACATCTTCAGTGTTGTAGCTTGTACCTCTGTACTGTGCGATGATAGATGTTGCTTCCACCGCATTTCCAGAATCAAACTCAACTCCTCTGTATTGTAGAGTAGCCATTATTCTCTCCTTTATATTTACGGTGCGTTCCTTCACAGACCATCTGCTACTTCCGTTTGCACAAGATGTATATCAACTTATACAAATGAACGTACTGATATTCTTAACAGATTTAGCAGAACTTACAACAAAAAAATAAATTAAAATGGCGAGGATGACGGGACTCGAACCCGCAACCTCCAGCGTGACAGGCTGGCGCTCTAACCAATTGAGCTACACCCCCGANTAAAACGGAAGTCGAATAGTATTCATTTGTAGATATTCTTCAAGATATAATTAAATTTTTATTTAAAAATTAAGTTCTTATTTGACCTTTTCCTTCAATTATAAATTTATAAGTTGTTAGTTCTTCAAGTCCCATAGGACCTCTTGCATGAAGCTTATCTGTGCTAATTCCAATTTCAGCACCCATTCCAAATTCTGCGCCATCAGTAAATCTTGTTGACGCATTTACATACACTGAACTTGAGTCAACTTCTGCCAGAAATTTTTTACTCGACTCTTTATTGTCTGTTACAATAGCATCTGAGTGAGAAGACCCGTAAAAATTAATATGTTCAATAGCCTCATCGATATTTTTAACAACTCGTATAGATATGATCAAATCTAAATATTCTGTATGCCAATCTTTATCATCAGCTAAAATAATATCAGAACAAATTTCATGAGTATATTTATCGCCTCTAATCTCAACTCCATTATCTTTAAATTTCTTGCAAATATTAGGTAAAAATTCATCAGCAATTTTTTCGTGTACTAATAATGTTTCCATAGCATTGCATACACCAGGTCTTTGACACTTAGCATTTTCTGCTATCAAAAGGGCCATTTCTAAATCACATTCGAAATCAACAAATGTATGACATAAACCTTTGTAATGTTTAATAACCGGGACAAGGGACATTTCTGCAACAGCATTTATTAATCCTTCACCNCCACGAGGCATTATCAAATCTATATGATCGGTCATCCGACATAATATTTTGATAGCTTCGCGATCTGTTGTTGGAATTAATTGAATAGCATCCTCAGGCATTCCTTTCAAAACGCCTCCTTTTTTTAGTGAATTAGCAATAGCTAAATTAGAAAAGATAGCTTCTTTCCCTCCTCTTAAAATCACAGCATTTGAGGTTTTGAAGCAAAGTACAGCTGCATCACATGTAACATTAGGTCTTGATTCAAAAATGATACAAATCACTCCAATGGGCGATCTGACTTTTTTAATGTGTAATCCGTTGGGNCTATCCCATGCACTAATTTGTTCNCCAACAGGNTCATTNAGAGCTATTACATCATAAATTCCATTAATCATTGAATTTATTCGATTATCGGTTAATTCAAGACGATCGAGTAAGGATGATGAAAGACCATTTTTATATCCGTTATCTAAATCTTTAGCGTTTTCTTGTTTGATAAACTCTCTATCATTTTCGAGAGCTTCCGCCATAGATTCTAAAATAGAATTTTTTTTTCGCGTTGACAGTTTTGCAAGCTCACGACTTGCAGATTTTGCATTTTTCCCAATATTTGAAATAAGATCTAAATCAATCATAAAAATTTCCTATTTTTTTTTCGTGTTAAAGAAAGTACCCTCATCTTCTCCAGAGATAATTTTTGAAACTATATTATCTTTTCTTCCATCAGCAATTATGACTGGAATTCCTTCATCTCCTGCAAGCTTAGCAGATTCAAGTTTAGATTTCATTCCTCCTAAAGATAAATTATCTTTTTGGTCATCAACATGTGAAAATATTGTTTTATTAATTTGATTAACATACGAAATTCTTTTTGTTCTTCCATTTTGAACAGAGGTTCTTAGTCCATCAATTGTACTAAGTAAAATTAAAGCGTCAGCATTAATTAGTTTTGCAACCAATCCGGCAAGAACATCATTATCTCCAAATTTTATTTCATCTGTAGAAACTGTGTCATTCTCATTAATTATAGGAATAATTTTATTAGAAAGTAAATTAAAGATTGTATTTTGTGCATTTGTGCATTGGTGTTTATTTTTTAAAACATCATGAGTTAATAGTATTTGTGCAATTTGACATTTATAATTCTTAAATAATTCATCATAAATACTGATCAACCTTAGTTGTCCAACTGCTGCAGCCATTTGAAGATCAGTAATATCCGTAGGTCGAGTTTTAAATTTTAATGCTTCAATGCCTGATCCAATAGCCCCGGATGTAACTAATATTATTTCATTATCTTGTTTATTTATTGAAGAAATATCCTTAACAATTTTTTTCATTCTTTGGACGTTTGGTTTACCAGATTTATCAACTAAAACCTTACTACCAACCTTTACAACTATCCGCTTTGCATATTTAAGATTTTTTCTTTTCTCTATATTTTTTGTCATTTAATTTTCCTTAAAAGAAAGTTGCTATCACATTACGCATGATTTGTCTAGTGGTTGAAAACAGTTGAAATTTTTTTTGTTTTTTGGATGATGTCTAGAGATATATGAGAATTACAAGTGGTATATTAAAAAATCGATGTATTATTACCAAGGATTTGGATTTTAGACCAACAATGGAATCAGTCAGAGAAGCTATATTTTCTTCTCTAAAAGGTTCATTTGTAAACGCAAAATTTTTAGATTTATATGCTGGTTCAGGGTCAATTGGGTTAGAAGCTTGGAGTAGGGGTGCAAGAAATGTTTATTTTATCGAAAAACAAAAAGTATTAGTTGAACTTTTAGTTAAAAATATTAATTCCTTTCAGCAGAAAGAATTAGGAGAAACTTTTGTTAATTGTACAGATGCTTTAGACTGGCTAAACAAAACTGATGAAAAATTTGATATAGTTTTTGTTGATCCGCCGTATAGTTTAATCGAAGATTTTCAGATTATTTTAAATACCATTTATAATTCTTCTATATTAACATCAAATAGTATCCTGATTTATGAAATACGAAAGAAATCAAAGATAAATTTAGATAATAAATGGAATCTATTACGCGAAAGAAATTATGGTAAAACAAAAGTATTATTTTTAAAAAAGGATATGAAATGAAAAAAATAGCGATTTATGCTGGAACATTTGATCCACTAACATATGGGCATTTAGATGTTATTGAACGAGCTTCAAAAATATTTCCTCAACTAATTATTGGGGTTGCAACAAGCGAAGCAAAGTTTCCATTATTTTCTTTAGATGAGCGCTTAACTCTTGTTAAACAATCNGTNNAACACCTTGATNAAGTAAAAGTAAAATCATTTGANGGCCTTCTTGTAGATTTAGCAGATAAGGAAAAAGCTCAAGTNATAGTAAGAGGATTAAGAGCTTTCTCAGATTTTGAGTATGAATTTCAAATGGCATTAACAAATCGAACATTAAAACCCGAAATCGAAACNCTTTTTTTAATGCCCAAACAAGATTATAGCTATGTTAGTTCTAGTAATGTCAGAGAGGTTGCAAAAATGGGAGGAGATGTAAGTCAGTTTGTTCCTCTTTCAATACAAAATGCATTTAAAGAAAAATTTTCTTANGATGCACATTTAGCNCATGTTCCATGTAAAAATACTTCATGGCTGTCAATTATAAATCCATCATTGATTGGTTTTTCAAGTGATAGTCCGCATCCAGGTATTTCTATGGCTGTATTGCAATCTGAACAAAAAAAGTGATGATGGTGTGGCTTTCCTGCTTTTTCGTAAAAGGTTCCTTTAGTAGGATGAGAAAATTTAATTAACTGTCCTTCATCAACCAATTTATTAATATTTCGGTATACNGTAGCTAAATTAAGNGAAGGTATCNCTTTACTTGCCATATCGTGAATATCATTAATAGATAAGGCATTAGATGAATCTAANCAGATATTCCTAATAGTTTCTTTTTGTTTTGTCTGCCTATTTTTTCTCATNATTTTAAATACTATAAAAATTTTTTAAAAAGAAAATACTTTTTTATAAATTGTTAAAAAAGAGGGAAAGTATATTTTCCCTCTTTTTAGATTATCATCAAAACTTAACTAGAATAACTTCAGGAGAAGTTTATAGATTCATAATGTATTGAACTATAAATTGGTCGTCTGTNTCTCCGTCTTTCATTTCTTCTTGATTGATTTGGAAGCGAATAAGACTATTGTCACTATGGTTCCAGTCAATCATGTAAGCTATTGCAGTCGGATCATATCCATTTGGATTTTGACCAGCATGATCTCCTCCTAATACTGGGTCCATATNAGGTGAGCCGAGCTTGCTATAACGTACGCCAGCACGCATCTTTGGGTTAAGCTCATAAACTCCTGAAANATACCAACCACTAGAATCTACATCATTCATGGTAAAGTTTTCAGCGGGATCTGATCCCTCTGTAATAGTAAGAGTGCCATCTTCTGTTCGTGTAAAATACTCNCCAGTTAACACTAAGTTTTTGTATGAATAACGAACNTCATAGATGAATAAATCACTATCTCCACTGAATGCAAAGCTNTCAGGNGTTTCTCCTTCATGCTCGTGGGAGACAGTTCTAGATCCTACTTTTCCGCTGAGCATATATGCTCCAGCACGCCAGCTGGAATTATCGTCAATCTTGTTTCCAACTCTAATGTAAGCTGATTGTGCATTGTTCTCTTCTTGTCCTTCTTCAACACCACCATATGGGAAGTCATTTCCTTTGAAAGANCCTGCTCCAACTACAGCATACATGTCAATTGGAAGTTGGTATGAAATTTCAGCTCCATCATCGTTAAATGCTTTATCAAGAAATACGCGATATGGAAGAGGACGATCTGCAAAGTTATCAGAATGAGAGTGTTGAGCATTTAAGCTACCTAATGTCCAAAAGGCACGACCTAACTTAACATTCATTCCATCCGGTAAAAGATAACTATTTAATGTTTCAATATAAGCTTCCTCAAACTCAATTTCTGTTTCTCCTTCATGCTCAGCAATTGCAATAACAGCGCTTCCTCTTAACTGATCTGCTTTGCTAGCTGACCAGTAAAATTCCGTATGATCGACCCCAATTCCTTGTTTATGTGGTCTTTCGCCTTCATGGCCNGGAAAGAAGCCTGGTATACCCGATTCTGCTAAAGAATAATTTCTGTAGGTGGGTTGCAGCCAAACGCCAATAGCACGACTAGAATCATTATCTTCATTTGTTCCTGGTTCACATGCTACACAGCCTGTTACTGAACAAAGGTCAAATAAATTATCATGATCATGAGCAGCAGCAAGAGATGTTATTAAAAACATAGCTAAACACGTAATTTGTATTTTAATTTTCATTTTTTCCTTTCTTATATTTTATGGGCTCTACATAACCTAAAGTTACGTACATGAGCCGAAATTAGAAGAATACCAGCTAAGATATTTATCCATACAAGAGGATTATTTAATGAATGTCCCCCAGTAGCACAAATAACGCATTCGCCAGAATCTCCTTGAATTATTAATTGATAAATTGTTGATCCTGTTAAAATTAAAAGCCCTAATGCACTTAAAGATATGACAACCTTATCTTTATGTTTTTTACACCCAAGAAAGATCGCTAGCCCCGTTGTAGGTAATACTAAATAAAGCATCCATAAGTGAAAATTTGCATTAGCAAAGAAAGTAGTGCTCACAATTGGTAAAGCTATTATCAAAACAGGAGTTAATAAACAGTGAACAGCACAAGTAGCAGATAGAAAAATTGCTATTTTATCTAGCCAATTATTGTTATTAATATTTTCGATTTTGTCCATGTCACTAAAATAATAAGTAAGTCTNGAGATGTTACAANGTTGATTTCTTATTGCAAATATATTCGCAATAAAAAATCACTGTTGATTTTAAAATCAGNTAAGTATAAATTTTAAATTTATGGAGAGGTGTCTGAGTGGTTTAAAGAGCACGCTTGGAAAGCGTGTGTACGCCTTAAAGCGTACCGAGGGTTCGAATCCCTCTCTCTCCGCCATGACTATAATATCATATTTTTAGATAGAGTTTCGGTGTNGTTCTCTCTAGTATAAATTTAATGAACATATGTGGTTTTAATTTTGATAACACCTATACAAATTTGCCTAATAATTTATTTTCTATAGCNAATCCAGTAAAATTACCTNCTCATAGTCCTAAAAAGATAGTCATTATCAATAANGAACTTGCATCGTCAGTAGGATTNGATTTTTCTAGCTTAAATAATGAAGAACAAGCCGATTTATTTTCAGGACAGCAAATTCCTAAAGATTCCACTCCATTTTCTCAAGCGTATGCCGGACATCAATTTGGGCATTTTACTATTCTTGGAGATGGAAGGGCTCATATTTTAGGNGAGCATTTGTCTCCTGATGGAAAAAGATATGACATTCAATTTAAAGGATCTGGACAAACTCCATATTCTCGTCGTGGAGATGGAAAGGCTGTTTTAGGACCAATGTTAAGAGAGTATATAATTTCTGAAGCAATGCATTATTTTGGCATTCCTTCAACAAGAAGTTTAGCTGTAGTTGCTACNGGAGAATCTGTTAGACGCGAAACAAATTTACCAGGAGCNATTNTAACNCGTNTNGCTAGTTCNCATATNCGNATNGGAACATTTGAATTTGCAGCAGCTACAGGAAATATTGATCTTTCAGAAAAATTATTAATTTATACTATAGAACGCCATTATNCAGAGATTAAAAATCATGAAAATAAGGCGCTTTCNTTATTGAGAGTATTAGCGGAAAAACAAACAGACTTAATTGTACAATGGATGAGAGTAGGGTTTATTCACGGAGTAATGAATACAGATAACATTACCTTATCTGGAGAAACTATTGATTATGGACCATGCGCATTTATGGACTATTACAACTTAGAAACAGTTTTTAGCTCTATCGATCATTCAGGAAGATATGCATATGGAAACCAAGCAAAAATAATACAATGGAATTTAGCAAGATTTGCAGAATCGCTGTTACCATTAATTAGTGATGATATAAACCAAGCGGTAGCGATGGCTGAAGAGATAATTAACAAGTTNCCAATTGATTATGAAAAAAAATGGTTAGTTATGATGGGTTCAAAATTGGGGATTAATAATATCCGTGAAGAAGATAAAATTTTGATAGATAACTTATTAGATTGGATGACAACAAAAAAAACAGACTATACGAATACATTTATTGATCTACANNACCCCAAAATAATGACAAGGGATCNCTATAATGATGAAGNATTTAGACGGTGGTACAAAAGTTGGAAAGAGAGAATTAAAAAAAATTGTACTTCTAAAGAGCCATCTCATATATTAATGAAAAAAAATAATCCGTTAGTTATTCCTCGTAATCATATTGTGGAAGAAGCTCTANATTTAGCTCAGGAAGGTGACTTATCGTTATTTACAGAATTTTTAGACGCATTAAGATCGCCTTACAATATTAAAGATATCCCAAATCGTTTTCTTGACCCTCCGCCAAAAGATCAAAGAGTTTATCAAACATTTTGTGGAACATAAAAAAAGCTTACTTTAAGATAAAATTTTGGATATATTTAGATGTGATTTATTAGTGTTAGATAATTAAAATGAGTAANAGTATTAATATAACTCCAGAAGAACTATCATCAATCACACCATTTGTAATTGTTGATGTTCGTCAAGATGAAGAAGTAATCAAACAACCATTATTAGGGNAATGTAAACACATAATAATGGATAAATTACTTGCTAGNTCAAATNTAATTGATCCTGAGCAAAATATTGTTTTTGTTTGTGCTGCAGGAATTCGTTCAAAGTATATAGCAGAGATTTATCGTTCAAATGGATTTTCTAATACTTATTCATTAACTGTAGGCGTCTCTGAATTTAATGAATTCTATAAGTACAATAACAATAAATACGATTAAAAATGAAAAAATTCATAATNATATATATATTTTTATTTTCGTCTTTTTCACATGCAGATGAATCACTAGANGAAAGAAAAAAAAGAATTATGAGAAAATATCTTCGTGAGCAAGTCATNGTATATAACAGTGACATTGTTATGGAAAATCCATCTGAAAAAATGGCAATNAAAGACTCTGAGAAAATGATGATAGAGGACCAAGAATTTTTAAAGCATGATAAAGCAGTAGTTCCAAAAATGACTTCTCCACGGATTACAAAAAAAATGTATGACCAATGGAATTTAAATGATGATGATTTTAATAGTACAAAAGAGGGTATAGAAGAATCATCAAAATATGAATACGATGAAGCTGAAGAAATAAAAGAAGATAAATATAATGCCTACAATTCAATAATTAATTATTCTTTTGAAAGTAAAAATAATGAGCTTGTTTTGCCAAGAAATAATTCTTTTTTAAATCAAAAGGAAAAAGCTGGTATTGATGATTCAATTAAAAATAATGTGAATCAAAAAAATAAATCGTTTAATTCCTATTCATCTTTTGATGATGATNCTGAAGAATTTATAAGAAAAAATAAACCGGTTACTAATAATAAGTTTAGACGAGTTGATCCAGCCCAGCCAAATACNGGTTTCGANGAATTTAGGGATATGTATAAAATTAAATGATTTTGTATCAATAAAACTTTATGTATCACTTTCTTGTTTTACTTCAACATCTTCTTCTGAATCATTTCCTACTTTTGGCAAACTTCCAGTTTCAAGAATAGACTCAACTTCTTCTGCATCCAAAATCTCTTTTTCAATTAATATTTCAGAGAGATTAATTAGCTTATCTTTATTTTTAACTAATAGTTTCATACATGAATNATAAGCTGTAGTTAAGATTCTTTGGACTTCTTCATCTATAACATTAGCAGTTTTTTCACTATACTCTTGAGAACCAGTCATTCCCTGCCCAAGAAAAACGGGCTGACTACTATTACCAAAATTTTGTGGCCCGACTTTTTTACTCATTCCGTATTCGCACACCATTGCTCTTGCTATAGCAGTGGAGCGTTCNATATCATTATGTGCACCTGTTGTAATATCTCCAAAAATTAATTCTTCCGCTGCTCTTCCGCCCATAAATGCAATGAGATCAGCTTCTAATTTTTTTTGAGACTGAGTATACCTGTCCTTCTTAGGAAGTTGCATTGTCACGCCCAATGCACGNCCTCTTGGAATAATTGTTACTTTATGAAGTGGATCACATTCTTCAGTATAATACATTGCAATAGTGTGCCCTGCTTCGTGGTAAGCAGTTAATTTTTTTGCCTCTGCATCTAAAGCATGACTCCTTCTTTCAGGACCCATAATTACTTTGTCTCTTGCTTCTTCAAGATCTTGCTGTTCAACTGATTTTGCTTTTCTTCTTGATGCTAATAAGGCTGCTTCATTTACAAGATTTGCAAGATCNGCACCGGAGAAACCCGGCGTTCCTCTTGCTGCTTTTTTCAAGTCAACATCCTTAGATAATTTGATATTTTTAACATGGATTTTTAAAATTTGCTCACGGCCATTAAGACTTGGTAAGTCTACAACGACTTGTCTATCGAATCGACCAGGTCTCAATANAGCTTGATCTAAAACATCAGGTCGGTTNGTTGCGGCAACAATTATTATACCCTCGGTAGTATCGAATCCATCCATTTCAACAAGTAATGCATTAAGCGTTTGCTCNCTTTCGTCATGACCGCCACCAATACCACTGAATCTACTTCTTCCAACCGCATCAATTTCATCAATAAAAATTATACAAGGAGCATTTTTTTTACCTTGCTCAAACATNTCTCGTACTCTTGAAGCNCCAATCCCAACAAACATTTCAACAAAATCCGANCCGCTAATAGTAAAGAAAGGAACGTCTGCTTCACCTGCTACAGCTTTTGCTAGTAGTGTTTTACCTGTGCCNGGNGACCCNCANAAAAGNACTCCTTTAGGCATTTTTCCACCTANTTTTTGAAATTGTTTGGGATCTTTTAAAAATTCAACAACTTCAGACAATTCTTCTTTTGCCTCATCAACACCAGCAACTTGAGCAAAAGTAATTTTATTTTTATCTTTATTAAGAAGTTTTGCNCGGCTCTTACCAAAACTCATAGCTCCTTTTCCGGCGTTTCTCATCTGCCTAATAAAAACAAAATAAATTAGACCAAAGATTAAAACAAATCCGAGCAAATTAATTAATATTGATGAAAGAAGAACATTTGGTTTTTTTACTTCAACCTTGACTCCTTTATCTTGTAGGAGGGACATAAGCTCGTCAGTAAGAATGATTTCAGCCTGAAATGGCAAGCCATCTTTCATTCCATTAATGTTATGATTACCAGTACCATCGTGAGAAATGGTAACTTCGGTGACTTGTCCCTCATTTAATGCGCTTATAAATTCAGAATAGGAAGTTTGTGTATATTTATTGGGTCCTGAAAAAACATAAACAAGACTCATAAATAATGCTATAAACATTAGAGAAATAGCCATACTTTTTTTTGGAACTGGCGACGGCTCTTTTTTTACGCTTTTTATATTCTTTTTTTTCTTACTCATATATCTCCCTCTAGAGTGTCGGAAAACGTAACATCACAATTACTGAAAAAAAACAAAATTAAACACTATATTTTTACTTCAGTTATTTTTAAATTTAAAGATGGTTCATTATTATTAACAGCGAAACCATTTGCTATACAGTATCCAGGAATCCAAATTATTTTATCATTATTAGTCACAACTGGAATAGAAGATCTTTTTAGTTTTGGAACTTTTTTATCTACTAATATATCCTGAATTTTTTTGTAACCTTTCATTCCCAGAGGATTAAATTTATCTCCTGGTAAAATATTTCTAACTTTCAAATCTTTAGAGTTTACTTTTTTTGCACAAACAGAAGCAGTTGCAGGTAATTTTCCGATAAATAAAGATTCGTCTTTTTTCCATCCGAAGTCATGATTAATTTCTAAATTCCATTTTTTTTCTTTTTGACTATCAAATTTATCCAATAATCTTAATTTCCCATATTCTACAGCCAAACTAAAATCACTGTTTAATTCAAATATTTGTGTTCCTTCTTTTTCATTTATTGATTCTGCAATTCTATTTGTTAAGTCTGAACAAATTCGATCAATATTAAAATTATGAAGCCATGATCTTATATATCTTCGTCTTATGTTTAATGGCGCTGTGAAAATTGTACTTTCGTTAAATTCTTTTGTAATTTGATCAAGAAAATGATTTTCATCCTTTAAAATNTTCATTGATTTATTGATTGTTTTGATGAAATCCGGATTAAAATCTTTCTCGATAGCGGGTAGTAAATTATTTCGGATACGATTTCTAAGACAAAATGTATCAAAGTTGCTTTGATCTTCACGCCATGTCCAATTGTTGTCTTGAAGCCATTCACAAATTTCCATGTGTGTTTTATCAAGTAACGGCCGAATGATAGTAAATCGTTTAAACGATTGAATTTGNGACATTCCACTTAATCCATCAAGACTAGTTCCATTTATCATTCTTATAAGAAAGTTTTCTGCTTGATCATTTGAGTGGTGACCTAAGGCGATCCATTTAGAATNTAANCTTCCAAATACCTTATGTCTTATGTGCCTACCAGCCATTTCGATTGAAATTGATTTTTCTTTTGCTACAAGTGCAGTATTTTCCGAATGAAATACAGTTGGAATATTAAGTTCATTAGTAAGATTAGCCACAAANCTTTGATCATTATTAGAGTCTTCACCTCTTAATTGATGATTAATATGAATAGCGGTACAATTATAATTTAATAAATGAAGAGCCCTNAGAAGTGCAACTGAATCAGCGCCGCCAGATATAGCAACATTAATATTTTCATTATGTTTAACACCGCTATTCTTAATTATTTTTTCCACTGAATGTAAAAAGTTCATGATTTTTTTTAATGATAATTTTTATAAAAAATTTTTAATTAAATTTTACCTTCTCTTAAATTTTTTATTTCTTCTTGCTTTACGATTAGGTCCACTATTTGGAATTTGTTTGTTTTGACCTAAAGTAGGNGAGTCAATATTNATTCCTGCTGGAACTGCATTTATGGCAGATTGTTGAGCAGGTCTTNTTATATCAGAAAGAGATTTAAAAAATTCTTCCATAGCTTGTAAGGATGTAGCAGATCTAAATAAACTTGATGCAATTTCATCNTAAATTTTTTGCATTAAATCCATAAATAGATTATANGCTTCTCGTTTGTATTCNACAAGTGGATCACGTTGTCCNTAGGCTTGAAGNCCGATGCTTTCTCTTAAACTATCCATATTTCTCAGATANTCTTGCCAATGTTTATCAATAGATTGAAGAATTANGTGTTTTTCAAGTCTTTTTAAAGANGCTTCATCTTCATGTTTTGCTTTNATTGAATATGCATCTTGAATTTTTTTCAGAATATATTCTTCAATATCNTCTGTAGATTGATCAAATGGAATTTCNTTAATGGTTAGACCAAGTGGAAAACACGAATTAAGCCANGCNATAAATTCATCTTTNGAGGAAGAATCTTTTTGAATTTCTACCACATGAGATGAAACACAGTTTTGTATTGAGTCCATCAATAATATTCTTGGATTTTCNGTTTTTAAAACTTCAGATCTAAAATCATAAATTTCTTCACGCTGAGCATTCATNACATCATCGTATTCTAATGTTCTTTTTCTCATCATAAAATTTTGTTGTTCAACTCTTCGNTGAGCTTTTTCGATTGAATTATTTAGCATTGGGTGCTCCAATACTTCATCTTCTTTAATTCCAAGNTTCTCCATTACTCCAGAAATTCTATCAGAACCAAAAAGCCTCATTAAGTTATCTTCTAAAGAAACATAGAATCTTGTTATTCCAGGATCTCCTTGTCTAGCTGAACGACCTCTTAACTGTCTATCTATNCGTCTTGATTCNTGTCNTTCNGAGGCGATAACATATAATCCACAAGGCTTNTCAGTTAATAACTTNTTTAANGATCTTCCTTCAACTTTTGAGGNTAATGAAAAATCTTTTGAATTTAAATTTTCNTGATCTATATAAACAACGGAGGAGCCTAGCTTTATATCAGTGCCTCTTCCGGCCATATTAGTTGCAATAGTTACAGCTCCTGGCTGACCTGCGTTTGCAACAATTTCTGCTTCTCTTGCATGATTTTTAGCNTTCAAAACATTATGGATAATATTTTCACGNTTNAGTAATTTACTCAANACCTCTGATGTNTCTACAGCAACGGTTCCTACTAAAACAGGTTGTTTTCTTAAATGAGCTGCTTTGATTTCGTTAATTACAGCTCTAAATTTTTCACGCTGAGTTTTATAGACTTGGTCNTTTAAATCTACTCTTCTCACAGGTCTATTTGTTGGAATTACCATTACATCAAGACCATAAATTTGGTGAAATTCATCGGCTTCTGTTTCAGCTGTTCCAGTCATCCCTGAAAGCTTCTCATACATTCTAAAATAATTTTGAATAGTAACAGTTGCTAATGTTTGAGTTTCTTTTTCAATTTTAACATTCTCTTTTGCTTCTACAGCTTGATGAAGACCATCTCCCCATCTTCTTCCTGTCATAAGTCGTCCAGTATGTTCATCTACTATAATTACTTGATTATCCTGAACTACATAATCAACATCTTTCTCAAAAATTGTATATGCTCGGATTAATTGATCAACAGCATGAATTCTTTCATTTCTTACCGCAAAATCATCTTGGATTTCTCTTCTTTTATTCATTAATTCTTCTGAATTTAATGTTTTGTTAGCATCAAGTTCTGACATGGCTGAAAGCATATCTGGTAAAACATACATTTCAGGGTCTTGGGGATTTAATTCAGCACACCCTTTTTCTGTTAGNCTTGCATCATGACCTTTTTCATCAATCGTAAAAAATAATTCNTGTCTTAATTCTCTAGAAATTTCTTTCTGAGTATCAGCAAGCATTTTTAGTTTTGTCTTCTCAAGAAGTTTTCTGGTCTCAATATCCTCAACTAATTTCATAAGTTGTTTATTTTTTGGCATTCCCTCAAATACTTGATAAAGCTTGTAGGATGCATTTTCATAATCTTCTTCTTTTAAAAGCTTAATTGCATCATTAAGAAGNTTTTCGCAAAGNATTCTTTGCCTTTTAACGAGCCTCGATGTAGCNGGTTGAAGTTCNCTATATTGTTTNGATGAGTAAGGAGCAGGACCAGAAATTATNAATGGGGTTCTTGCTTCATCAATTAGTATAGAATCAATTTCATCGACAATTGCAAAATTATGTCCTTTTTGNTGAACCATATCGTCAACATCATANGCCATATTNTCTCTNAAATANTCGAATCCAAATTCNGAATTAGTTCCATAGGTTATATCACATGAATACATTTGACGTCTTTCNCTAGGAGGCATCATATTTTTTAAACANCCAACANTTAACCCAAGCCACTTGTAAAGATGGCCCATCCATTCTGAGTCTCTTTGAGAATGATAATCTGAAGTNGTAACNACATGCACTCCTTTCTCAGTAAGAGCATTTAAATAAACAGGTAATGTAGCTACAAGTGTTTTNCCTTCTCCGGTTGCCATTTCAGCAATCATACCATTGTGAATAGCCATACCCCCAATTAACTGAACGTCAAAATGAACCATTTCCCATGATAAATCATGTCCACATACATCAACCTTTGTGCCACATAATCTTCTAGCCGCATTTTTTACTACAGCAAATGCCTCAAGTTCAATATCTGCTAATAATGTTCCTGATTTGATTCTTTTTTTAAATTCTTCTGTTTTATTCTTTAGCTCATCATCGCTTAAAGATTTAAAAGACTCATCAAGTTCATTAATTTTTTCAACTAACGGTCGCATTTTCTTTATGTCGCGATCATTTTTTGAGCCAACTATTTTTTTTAGAATCCACTTCATATTAATTATTTTTTAGTCATGTAGAATTGATAAACTAACTTATTAACATAACTCATACAAGAAGGTATTAAAAAGATGATAAATCTGATAAAAATTTGTCTATTTGATCATCTGTGTGTGCAGCAGATAGAAAAGAAACTTCATAGCCACTTGGCGGCATATAAAATCCATTATCTAGCATATAATGAAAAAAGCGGGCATATTCTTTATGATCACAATTTTTTGCATCTTCTAAGTTATTAACAGGCTCGCTTCTAAAGAAGGGGGTAAACATGCTTCCAATTTGAGGGCAATGAAGAGCTAGTTCTTTTTCTTTAGCTATTTGATTAATTTCATTTGCAATTTTTTTTCCTAATGCTTCCATTTTTTCATAAGGAGACTGATCAATAAGAATTTCTACAGTTTTCTTTCCTACTGATAATGCTAGAGGATTTCCACAAAGTGTTCCAGATTGATATACTGGACCTACTGGAGCTAAATATTCCATGATTGCTTTTTTTCCACCAATTGCTCCAATTGGAAGACCTCCGCCAATGATTTTTCCAAATGTGGTAATATCAGGCGTAACTCCACATAATGAACCATATGTCCCAGCATGAACTCTAAACCCATTTATAACTTCATCAAAAATGAGAAGCACAGAGTATTTATCAGCTAGCCTCCTTATATTTTCTAAAAAGCCTTCGTTTGGTTTTATTAATCCCATATTTCCTGCTAAGGGTTCAATTATTATAGAAGCTATTTCCTCTGCATATTCATTTAAGATCCGTTCAACGGAATCAATATCATTATAATTAGCAATAAAAACATCAGACGCAACTTTTTGAGAGATGCCGGCGGAAGAAGCTTGTCCGCTAGATAATAAACTGCTACCGGATTTAATTAATGTTGAGTCGGGATGGCCATGAAACCCTCCAGCAAATTTTATGATTTTGTCTTTTCCGGTATATCCTCTTGATAAACGTAAAGCAGTCATAACAGCTTCCGTTCCAGAGTTAACAAATCTGATCATATCCATTTCAGGAATTTGATTACATATAAGTTCAGCATACTCTGCTTCAGTTGCATGGTTTGCTCCATATGAAGTTCCATTAGCCGCTATTTTTTTTATTTCTTCTACAATTTCAGGATGCGCATGACCTAATATCATTGGACCAAAAGAATTACAAAAATCAACAAGCTCATTTCCATCTTCAGTTGTAATAACAGAACCCACTGCTTTTTTAAAATATACTGGAGTTCCTCCTACATCGTTAAATGCTCGTACAGGACTATTAACTCCCCCGGGAATGAAATTTTTTGCTTTATCAAACCATTGCTTTGAATTCAAATTAGTCATTGAATATTTCTTTATATTGATTTGCCCAATAAGTAATTAATATGTCTGCTCCNGCTCTAACAGTTGATATTAATGATTCATGAACCATTTCTTTAAGAGACCCCCAACCTTGCATATGTGTNGCATGAATCATTGAATATTCTCCACTGACATTGTATGCAGCAACAGGAAGATCAGTAGAAGCTTTAATTTTGGATAATACGTCAAGGTAAAATAATGCGGGTTTGACCATTAAAATATCGGCTCCTTCGTCTTCATCAAATTCTGATTCTCTTAGTGCTAAATCTAAATTTGCATAGGATGCCTGGTAAGCCTTTCTATCTCCTGATGATGGCTGAGAATTTTCAGCATCCCTAAAAGGATCATATAATGAAGAAGCAAATTTAGTAGAATAACTCATGATAATTTTATTTTCATAATTGTTGCTATCTAGTTTTTCTCTAATCGCGTGGACTTGCCCATCCATCATTGATGAAGGGGCTACAATATCAACCCCAGCATCACACATAGATTTAGCCATTGATGATAGTGTAACTAGAGTTTCGTCATTATTTACTAACTTATCTTTGTCGAGAGTTCCACAATGACCATGGTCTGTGAAAGCACAGACACATATATCAGCAATAACTGTGAAAGATGAATATTTTTCTTTAATTTTATGAATNGCTTGTTGAACAACNCCATCTTGATCAAACGAAGCATGACCATGCGCATTTTTATTTTCTTCTTCTGTTGACCCAAAAAGAAGAACTCCTCCAATACCTGATTCAACAATTTTTCCTAGATCGTTTACCAACATGTCTACGCTATATCTATACTGCCCNGGCATTGATTTAATAGGTTCTTTAATGTTTTTTCCCGGCACAACAAAGGTTGGCCAAATAAATTTATTTGGGTACGGAGGAGAAATATCAAGCATTTCTCTTATTTGTTTATTATTTCGCAAACGGCGTAGTCTTGTTTCAGGAAACATTTTTTCTCCTTATTTCTATTACATTAGCAGTAAACTTAAAGACATTACAAACATCCCTACTACTAATCCAATTATACTATCATGCCCTTTTCCATATGCTCTACTTGTTGGTAAGAGCTCATCTAGGCTTATGTATACCATAATCCCTGCTACTGCGCCAAAAAGAATACCCATGATGTTTTGAGGAATTATTCCGCTATCATCTCCAACGAAAAATTTAATCGCAGTGTATCCTATAATAGCACCTACAGGTTCGGCTAAGCCGCTTAGAAATGACCAAAAAAATGCTTTTTTTCTATTTCCAGTAGCATAGAAGATTGGAACCGATACGCTAATTCCTTCTGGAATATTATGTAATGCTATTGCTACAGCGATAGCAACGCCTAATGACGGGTCTTCTAAAGCTGCAAGAAATGTAGCCAAACCCTCTGGAAAATTGTGAATCGCTATAGCCAGTGCAGTAAATAAACCCATGCGTAACAGTTTTTTAGAATTCACATCTTTGTCAATAGCTGTAAATTTCATTTCTAAATCTTTTGCCGAAGGAATAGGAGCATCAGGCTCTCTTAATGGAGCTCTTTCAAATTCTGTATGAGCTTCATGAGGATTTTCTGCATGAGGGATTAAAGCATCAATTAATCCAATTAATGCAATACCAGAAAAAAAGGAAAGTGCATTAATCCAATTCCCAAAATCTCCATAATGATTTACCAAAGCTTCATTTCCCTTAAATAGTATTTCAACAAATGAAACATAAAGCATAACTCCAGCTGAAAATCCTGTAGCAATAGCTAAAAAACGATAATTAGTTCTTTTGGCCATAAATGCAATCATACTACCAATACCAGTAGCTAAGCCGGCAAATAATGTTAGTCCTAAAGCTATATAAATATTCTGCATTTTTTAAAGATAGTATTGAAAATTATAAAATAGAAGCTTTGACTAGGCTTTTTTTACATAAATTGGATTTTTTCTATTTGGAAAACATGTTTTACAAATTCTGCACTCAACACCGAAGCAGCTTCTAGCTGTACAATATTCTCGACCATAAGTAATAATTTGAAGATGTAAATTTTCCCAATCTTTGGAATGAAATAATTTTTTTAAATCTACTTCTGTTTGTTTAACATTTTTTCCATTAGTTAATTTCCATCGTTGAGCTAATCGATGAATATGGGTGTCAACAGGAAATGCTGGAATATGAAATGCATGACTCATTACAACGCTTGCTGTTTTATGACCAACTCCTGGAAGCGCTTCCAATGCAGAAAAATCATTTGGAACAATAGAATTATGACGTGAAACAAGTAATTCAGCTAATTTTTTTACGTTTTTTGCTTTCGTATTTGCCAAACCACAAGTTCTGATGCAATGGTGTATTTCTGAAATACTTTTTTTNGCCATTTCTTTAGGTGTAGGTCCAATTTTAAATAATGCAGGAGTAACTAAATTCACTCTTTCATCNGTACACTGAGCAGATAATAATACAGCAACTAATAGAGTGAACGGGTCNGTATGATTCAAAGGAATNGGAACAGATGGATAAAGCTCATCCAAAATCTNTTTAATAACTTTTGATCGCTCAATTTTATTCATTGATTNCTTCCAATAANATAAGTTANCCACCCTCANTANTTTTATAAGCTTGCAAGACCTGATCTCCAAATCTTTTCAAGAGCGGNAGAAATACNGGGAGTTGAACACATAATTCCAACTTTNGGAGGNGTNTCTTTATTTGAATGAAATAAAAGAGAAGCCCCNGCTCTTTNTGCGATCAAAGCACCTGCTGCATAATCCCACAAATAAACTCCGTATTCNACATATGCATCTGTTTTAGCNGAAGCAACATAACATAAATCCAAGGCACAGGATCCNGTAATTCTTACTTTTTGAGTGCTAAGTGCNAGTTCTTTAAGCGCATCAAATGTTGGGCTTATTATATTTTTATTTTTTTGATTTAACCCTGTAAATACAAGAGATTTTGATAAGTCGTCNGTTTTAGATGTANAAATGATATCATTATTTAATTTTGCAGGACCATCAAGTGTAGCAGTAAACATATAATTTAATTCCGGAGCAAATACGGCTCCAGCTAAAACTTTTTCNTTGTACTGAACTGCAATTGANCAACACCAATGAGGAAATNGATGAGAATAGTTTACTGTTCCATCAATTGGATCNATNATCCANTCATAATTAGATTCCGCNCCATCTAAATTTCCTTCTTCTCCAATTATTGTATGATCAGGAAAATAATCGAGAATAGTTTTCTCAGCAATTTTTTGACACTCTATGTCTAATATAAGCTTNACATCATGNGGAGAAATTTCAGCTGTTTCGTTACATCTAGCCTTTTCATTCAAGGCATGCATTCCNGCATTTTTNGTTGCTTCAACNGCAATNTTTAATAATTGTTCACTATTAATTANTTTCATGCTATGTATTTACTAATAAGTATTTTAGTTCGTCAAGATAACTAATCGNATGGTTTTAAAATATGGAGAGATNATGGTATCCTTTTGTTTTTTATGTTTGTTNTTTATNTCTGGCATTTATTTACGNAAACAATTTTNCTTTTTTGAAAGATTTTATATTCCGGCAAGTATAATCGCAGGTATATTAGGTCTGTTAATAATTTCTTTAGACCAATATTATACCCAGNCTATACCNCATTCTTTTACATATGGATGGAAAAAATTACCTAGTATANTAATTAANATNGTATTTGGTGCATTATTTATTGGAAAAAGCTTACCAAGCTTTAGTGATATTTGGAAAAATTGTAGCAGGCAGTTGGCATATGGACAAATTGTTGCATGGGGACAGTATTTCGTCGGATGTTTTATAGTGCTTTTNTTATTAAAACCATTGTTTGNNATTCCAGATGTTTTTGCTGGAGTGATGCCAGTTGGTTTTGAGGGCGGTCATGGAACAGCTGCTGGAATGANAGATGTTTTTNATTCNCTTGGTTTTTCTGAATTAACAGATTTAACACTTGCGTCGGCAACCGTTGGCATATTGTTTTCAATTATAATTGGAATGATTTTAATAAATTGGGCAATTAAGAAAANATATGTTGATAACCAANCAGAATATAATAATAACAANNATTTAACTAACGAAATTAAAACTTTTAACTTTAATTCACTGGTTATTAATCTAATTNTTATNGGAATTGCGGTTCTTATTGGTTTTTTAATAAAAAATGTCTTATTAACNGCNGCAGATTTATTTTCGAAAGATGTNTCGATACTCTTGAAAAGTTTTCCCACATTTCCTCTTTGTATGATAGGAGGATTTATTGTTCAAAAANTTTCTGAAAAAATGAAAACTTNAAAATTAATTGAATATAANCAGATTCAAAGAATTCAAAATNTTGCNCTAGATNTCCTTATTTTAGCGGCTATTTCAACGATCAGCTTAGATGTNGTAAATTCTAATTTACTAGCTTTTTGTATTCTTGTTTTAGGCGGAGTAGTTTGGAATATCTTCTGTGTATTAGTTCTTGCACGACGNNTTTTTAATGATGCATGGTTTGAAAGATCTATTGCNGAAATGGGNCAATCAATGGGAGTAACGGCAACNGGTTTGTTGTTGTTGAGAACTGTTGATCCAAATTGTAAAACTAAAGCTGCAAGTGCTTTTGCATCAAAGCAGTTATTACATGAACCATTTATGGGAGGTGGCTTGTGGACAGGAATGGCTATACCAATGCTCGTTATTTATGGTGGATGGCAAGTATTTATNATTACAATAATTGTTATAACCGCTTGGTTATTGTATTTAATTTTTAGTGAGAAAAATTAGTTTGATAGAGTGTGTTGACACATAGTTTTATTTACGTATTTTTTAATACTTATATTTTTGGAGAAGTTATGACAAAAAAAGATAAATCTAATGAAGAGGAAAATATTCCTGAAACAGAAATTGNTGAAGAAAATNTTGGAGATGAAGAGGAAAATATTCCTGAAACAGAAATCATTGAAGAAGANCCTAAAGAAGAGGAATCTTTANCGGATCAATTAATAAGATTNCAAGCTGATTTTACAAACTTNAGAAACAGAACCCAAAGAGAAANAATNACTNTATATCAAAGAGCTAATGAGGATTTATTATTAGAATTACTACCNGTTTTAGATCATTTTGAAATNGGCCTAGAAACTGCGAAAAAAAANAATTCAAATGAAACTGTTCTCGATGGATTTCAAATGATTTTAGACCAATTCTCTAAAGTTTTAGATAAATTTAATTTAAAACAAATTGATGTTATTGGTNAACAGTTTGACCCCCACTTACATGAAGCATTAACATACATTTCATCAGATGAATTTGAAGAAGGAATTTGTACGGAGCAAGTTAGAAAAGGCTATCAATTCGGAGATAAATTATTACGAGCAGCACAAGTTGTAGTTTCCTCTGGAAAAGATACTAAGGAGAATTCATAAAAAATGGCTACTAAACGAGATTATTATGAAGTTTTAGGTGTGAATCGCTCAGCCTCATCAGATGAAATTAAAAAAGCATATCGAAAAATTGCAATGAAGTATCATCCTGATCAAAATCCTGGAGATGCAGTTGCAGAAGAAAAATTTAAAGAAGCTGCAGAGGCATATGAGATTCTTTCTGATACACAGAAAAAAACACAATACGATCAATTTGGCCATCAAGCATTTGGAGCAGGTGGTTTCGGAGGTGGTTTCGGAGGTGGTTTTAGAAATGCAAGCGATATCTTTGAAGAGTTTTCATTCTCTGGTGGGCTTGGTGATATTCTTTCTGAGATGATGGGTGGAGGAAGGAGAAGAAATGGTCCTAGAAAAGGATCAGACCTAAGATATGACTTGCAAGTTGAGTTTGAAGAAGCTGCATTAGGATCTACTCGAACATTGACATTTAATCGAAACGATAAAGATGGAAAAGAGAAAATTAAACTCAAGATTCCAGCAGGCATAGAAACAGGATCAAGACAGCGGATTGCCGGAAAAGGTGAGGAGGGATTTCAGGGAGGACCACCCGGAGATTTAATTATTGTTTTTCATGTACGCGAACATGCTATATTTAAACGAAGCGAATTAGAAATTATTTTAGAAGCTCCTATACCATTTCANATTGCNTTATTGGGAGGACAAATAACAATACCAACATTACATGGAGAAGTATCATTAAAAATTCCAGCTGGAACAAAAAACGGAAAAACTTTTTCTTTACGTGGTCAAGGGATTAATGACGAGGCTCATGGATATGGAAAAGGAGACCAACATGTAATTGTAAATATCGAAGTGCCATCAAAGCTTGGAAGAAAAGACAAAAAAGCATTTGAAAAAATATGTTCTGGCTTAAGCGATGACATTTTTGATGAATCGAACAAGTTTAAAAAAGAAGTAGAATCATTTAATAAACGAAAACAAAAAATAAAAGATAATGAATGAGAATTAATTGTTTTGTTGAAAATATTGATAATAGAAATGATATAGTTTTAGATAAAAAAAATTCTCATCATCTAAAAACTGTTTTAAGGGCAAAAATTGGTCAAAAGATAATAGTTTTTAATGGTAAAGGTGATGTTTTTGAATCGATAATTAAGAGCATTAAAAATAATGAAGTTGTTGTTGAATCAATAAGGCATCAAAAAATCCCAAAACCTCCTTTTACAATCGATTTATATCAGTCTCTCCCAAAAATAAATAGATGGGAATTAGTATTACAAAAATCTGTAGAGCTTGGAGTAACAAATATTTTTCCGTTAAATACAAAATTTACTGAAACAAAAGTTGATAAAAAAAAATATAGAAGATTTGATCATATTATTTCATCTGCTGCAGAACAGTCTGAAGCAAGATGGATGCCTTTATTGCACCAAACATTAACTCTTGAAAATGCTCTAAAAAATATCAAAAATTATGATTGTTCGTTGATGGGATCTCTTTTTTCAAACACACAAACATTTAAACATGTTAATTGGAATAAAATTAATAAGATAGCCCTTTTTATAGGTCCTGAAGGTGATTTTTGCAAAGATGAAGAAGAACTAATGGTTTCAAGTGGTATTATGCCAATTACATTTGGAACACAAATTTTAAGAACAGAAACAGCAGCAATTTTTGGTTTAAGCATAATTGTTTATGAGTTAAGCTGTCGATTATGAAAACATTAGTTGTAGCATTGGCAAATCAAAAAGGGGGTGTTGGGAAAACTACCACGGCAATCAATTTTTCTTCTTGTCTTGCTGAGAAGAACAAAAAAGTTCTTTTAATTGATTTAGACCCTCAAGCAAATGCAACAAGTGGATTAGGGTTGAGCAAGGAGCCAAATTCAAGTCTTTTTCAAGTGCTACTTGGGGAACAAAATATAGATTCAAAAATAAAATCTACGGATTTTAAAAATTTAGATATTATCCCTTCAGAACTAGATCTTGCAGGAGCTGAAATTGCAATTGCTCGCCACGATGATTATTTACATAAGCTTAAAAATGCACTCAATCCTTTACTGTCTAGAAATGTGTACGACATCATTATTTTAGATTGTCCGCCATCATTAGGTATCTTATTTATGAATGCTTTAAATTTTGCTGATGAGGTAATTATTCCAATGCAATGTGAATATCTTGCATTGGAAGGATTAGGCGTGATGAAAAATATTGTTCAGCAGGTGGTTGATGCTGGAAATAGTAATCTTAAAATTAGCGGAATTTTAATGACTATGTATAACCCATCAACCAATTTATCCCAACAAGTGGTGCAAGAAGTAATAAAGCATTTTGGGGATATTGTTTTTGAAACTTTAATCCCGAGAAATGTTCGGCTAAGTGAAGCGCCAAGTTATGGACTTCCAATTAACAAATATGATCCTCATTGCCTTGGAGCATCAGCTTACAGATCATTAGCAAAAGAATTTCTAGACCGACAACAAATTATAAAGTTTGAACAAATTCAAAAACCTTTTGGGGGTGAGCCTCCGCCTTCGGTACCTTTTTCCAATGCTTAACAATTATTCCGTTTTTATCGACAATTACTGTAGATCTAATACATCCAATTGAGGTCTTTCCGTAAAGGATTTTTTCACCCCAAGCACCATATTTTTCCATCATTTTTGTGTCTGGATCAGACAATAATACAAACGGTAAGCTAAAGTCGTTTATAAATTTATCATGAGATTCTAATCCATCCTTACTGACTCCTAAGATTATAGTATCATGATTGTCAAAAGCATCATTAAGATCTCTAAATCCACAGGATTCCTTTGTACAGCCCGGAGTGTTATCTTTAGGGTAGAAATAAATCACTACATTTTTTCCAAGGTAGTCATTAATTGTATGATTTTTTCCATCACTTCCTTTTAAATTGAAGTTTGGTGCCTTTTTTCCCTCTAGATGAGTCATATCTATCTCCTATCTGGTTAATATATAATTAAAACAATGAAATTTTTAAAAATCCAAATGTACCATTATCAACTGCTATAATAGCATTTCCATCAGATGTTAATGCAATATCTTCGCCTGCCCAATCAAAACCTTCATCTTCATTCTCTGCTTTAAATGTTTTTTCCCATTCAACTGTTCCGTTCGATGAGTATTTAATTACATAAACTACCCATTGATTTGAATTATCATCCTCGTTAATATCTGAATAAGAATATTCATCTCCTGAACCTGCAACAATTATACATCCGCCGTCTGGAGTAGCGCATATTCCCCAAGCTTCGTCATGAATATATCTTGGGTCGAATCCTCTTGGATTACCTTTTCTTTTCTTCCAAAGTTCATTCCCATTTTTGTCGAGTTTTATTGTTAATGTATCCCAGTTATTGCTTTGACCAGCTCCGTTTTCTTCATATAAATATTGAGTATGACCAGTCAAATAGATGGTATCATTATTTCCGATTGCCATTCCGAAACAATGATCATATTCAGACGACCCATTATTTGACTCAAATCCATAATCATTGAACCATTCTATATTTCCATTTAAAGAAAGTTTTATAACTCCAAATTGAAGTGTTTCAGCGGTTTGCCCACTTATGACGTATCCATCACTTAAGGTAAATATTCGGTATGCCTGAGCAAGATAATTATTTACATCTAATTCTCCAGTTTTTTGTCCATAAATATCTAAAAATGTTATTAATCCTTGTCCTTCTGTATGAAATGTATTTTGGGGATCTTCAGCATTTTTATATCCAACGGCAATAAATCCATTTTCAGTTTGAANGCCATGTTCAAAAGCGTCAGATTGNCCGTTATTTATAGAATTTATAAATATTATAGATCCATCAGATTTATTTAATTTAGCAATTAGACTATTTTGTGTACTACTNCCTCCGCTAGATTGCGCTCCAAATATCACATATCCATCATCAGTTTCGATTACGCTATTTCCTAGATTATATCTCCCGCTAATATATAAATCTGTTTCTTGTTTCCAAATAAGATTTCCAAAAGAATCAGTTTTTATTACAAGTATCCTTCCGGAATCGTAAGGTGATCCACTTTCTCCGATTTGAATAAATCCTCCATCATTACAAGTTAAAATAAAATGACCATGAGACTCTTTATTTTCACGAATACCATTATAGTTTNNAAACCACTCCCTTTCAGGAGGAGGNGGAGTTAAGTCAATTTTAAAGAATTTAAAATTATTAGTTTGAATACTAAACTCAATATTATGAAATGATGAATTAACGCNGGATGTAAANGAATAATTATAATTCCAAAGANTTAAATCATCACTATCCCAAAATCTATATCTAGTATTATTTTCACATGAAAATTTTAATTCAAAATTACTNGTCGATTCATTAAAATTTATTTCGGCAAAANATTGTAATAAAAGAAAAATGNCAANCATNCATATATTTNTTTTCATTNNTATCTTACTCCAAATTTATAAATACAAANAGAAAAATAATTTTCATTAGGATTTAAAACTGTTGAAGGAAAATGGTTATTGTTTGGACTATCAGGAAAATGCTGCGTTTCTAAGCAAAAACCGCTATGTTTATGATAACGATTACCTTTTTTTCCTACTAATCCATTAAGAAAATTACCAGTATAAAACTGTATTCCTGGTTCATTTGTTAAGCAGTGTAATGTTCTGCCACTGAAAGGATCGAATACTTCCGCTGCTAAAACAATTGATTCATTATTTTTATTGATACAATAGTTATGGTCATAACCAAGCCCTTGAACAAGATTTATATCTTTTCCAATTCTTTTTTCAGTTAAAAAATCCATTTCCGTACCTTTAACATTTTTAAGCTTACCTGTTGGTATCGCCAGATCGTCAACATCTGTGTATTGATCAGCATTTATTTTTAGTAAATGATCCAATATATTATCTTTTCCGGATAAATTAAAATAACTATGATTGGTTAAGTTAACAACTGTAGATTTATCTGTACTAGCTTTGTACTTAATTACTAACTCATTTAATTCAGTTAAAGAAAAATAAACTTTGACCGTAAGATTTCCAGGATACCCTTCTTCTTCATCAGGACTAACTCTAGTCATTATAACTATGTTATCATTTATTTCATGGTTCCAAATTTTTTTATCAAAACCATCAATGCCCCCATGTAAAGAGTTGCAGTTATCGTTTTTNGGTAAATAGAACACATTATTTCCAATAGAAAATTTTCCATCCTTTATTCTGTTAGCATATCTTCCACAAGTGGCTCCAAAATAAGGATTTNTATCANNTTGATAATCATCTAATGAATCAAATCCTAAAACNATATCATTTAAATTATCATTTTTATCGGGAGTAAAAATNGATAATATAGTAGCTCCATAGTTAGAAATATGAACTTCCAAACCATTTGAATTTNTAATNNTGTATAAGTANAAATCAACCCCATCATGAGTCTTTCCATANGNTTCTTTACTTATTTTCATTCTATTCACGACTTTCTNCTGTGCTNAATAAAATAGAATCATCATNCGTATTAATTATTGTAAATTCNTCAATATGATAATCATTGTCAGCAACAAATGTTAAATGACCTTGCNATTGTTTTTCAAGATCAATAAGAGTTTGTTCGTCTTCACTTCTTAATCGATCAAGAACTTGATGATTAATAGTTACTCTGAGAGACTTNGTNCCAACATTTTTTCTCATACATTCANTTAATCTTCGTTGAATCTCAACGCTCATTGAGAGAGANGATTTAACCTTACCTCTNCCNTTGCAGTNGGGGCAATCAATATANCCGGANGTATATATACTNTCCTCCATNCGCTGNCGTGTCATTTCAAGNANTCCAAGTTGAGANATTTGTAATACATTTGTTCTCGCTCTATCTTGTTTNANNGATTCTTTTAAAGTTTTANAAACAGTGAATTGATCTTTTCTAGATTTCATATCGATAAAGTCAATGACTACAAGACCCCCAACATTTCTAAGTCTTAATTGTCTAGCAACTTCTTTAGCAGCTTCGAGATTTACTTGCAGTATTGATTCTTCCTGTGTACTTGCTCCTTTATGCCTACCAGTATTAATATCTATCGCTACTAATGCCTCTGTTTCGTCAAAAATAAGGTATGCACCTGATTTCATCCAAACTTTTCGGCGGTAAGCTGATTCAATTTGTTTTTCAACATTAAAATGATCAAAAATAGGANTGTCTCCGTCATAAAATTGAATCCAATTTTTTGATCTCCTCGAAAATNTCTGAATTACTTCTCTGGTATTTTCATATAATTCNTGATTATCNATATNNATTCTNTCGATGTCTTCTGTTAAATAATCTCTTACAACNCTTTCTGCCAAATCAGGTTCTTTATACAATGTGCATGGAGCCACATCATTTTTAGTTTTTTCTTCAATAGANTTCCAAATNTCAAATAACGTTCTTGCATCATTTGTAAAACTTGTTTTNCTAGCTCCAGAACCGGCAGTNCTTACAATNAAACCTAGGCCTTTTGGAACAGGCAATCGAACTAATATCTTTTTTAATCTTCCTCTTTCTTTTGCATCNTCAATTTTTCTTGATATTCCAGTCATATTTAGTCCAGGCATCATAACTAGAAATCTTCCNGGAATACTGATATTNGCAGTCACACGAGGNCCTTTTGTCCCAATTGCATCTTTGGTTACTTGGACAATNATTTCTGAACCTANNGGAAAAATTTTAGCCATATCTCCCGGCTTATATTTTTTTCTTTTATNATTACCTTTTCTTGCTTTGATTCCTTCNTCTCTTTCAAGTCTAGAAGCATCATCCACAATCATATCCCAATAATGAATAAAAGCATTTTTCTTAAGACCTATATCAACAAATGCTGCTTGNAANCCNTCNTCAAGNTTTTGAATTTTTCCTTTAAATACACTNCCAACAATTCTNTTNTCTTCTTTNCTTTCTANTAAAAAATTATCTAAATTTTTATTTTCAAGTANCGCAACTCNAGTTTCAAGTGGCTCNATATTTATGACAATTTCTTTGTTAGACTTATNTGGNGCTTTAAATGGTTTTATTTTTTTTAACATAATTTCTCCTTNATCGCAGTTCTCTGCGTTGGTAAATACTTTGGATTAAACCTAATCCTAATAAAGTGCTTATAATAAATGATCCACCATAACTCATAAGTGGTAACGGAAGTCCCGTAATGGGCAATAATCCTATAGTCATTGCTATGTTTACAAAGATATGACTGAAAAAAAGAACACTTAATCCTAATGCCATCGTTCGACCAAANTCATCAATGGCTCTCCATGATGTTCTNAGACATCTTGCAATTAAAATTGTATAAAGAAAAAGAATAATTAAACTNCCAATAAATCCTGTTTCTTCAGCTATNACACAAAAAATAAAATCAGTCGGAGCTACTGTTCTTGGCAANAATCCAAGCATATTCTGAGTCCCTTCAAGATAACCTTTTCCTCTCAAGCCTCCTGATCCAACAGCAACTTGTGCTTGCAATTTGTTCCATCCAGAATCTGAGCTTGCATATTCGTCAGATAAAAAAACTTTAATACGTTCTTTTTGATATGATTCCATNAGCGGAAATTCAGGTAAAAAAATTGTTTGAGAAGTAGATATNCTTTTTTGATTNGGTNTTTCNTATTTNATCCANANACATATCAAAACGGTGAATACTAATAATAATCCGGATGTTATNGTTAATAATTTTCTTTGAATTCCTGCGTATAAAAGAATTGTTAATGTTGCAGGTAAAAGGATTAANGCAGAACTTAGATCAGGTTCAANNATTATTAAAACTAATGGAAAAATAATTATTAATAANCTGNTGAANAAAGTTTTCTTAGCATCNNGATCTCTGTCAGGNGCTGAAGCAAAAGCAGAGAGCATTATAATNACTGCTAGCTTNCTAAATTCCGATGGNTGAATGGTTAATCCNTAAANAGAAATCCANCTATGCGCACCATTTACTTCNGGAAATAAGAAAACTAANATTAATAAAAAAATTGCTAGTGAATAAATCCATCCAGACCATCTGATTAGTTTTCTATAATTGAATAGCGCTGTTANAAAATAAAATATAATTCCAATNCCTGCGTAAATGAGTTGTTTAAGCCATATTGAACCCGTTTCATTTATTGATTGGAATTGAGCNCTNTAAACAAAAACTACACTAGTTATNAGTAGAAACAAAATTGTTAAATGAAGAATCCAGTCCATATTATTTTTACCTGAATTTTTCATTTTCTTCCTCCAAGAGACCCATCGTATTTAAAAAGATCTTTGTATAACTTNGAAAGACGTGGAGCTATTGTTTGACCNCCTGAAACACCATCCTCAATAATCATTGCTATTGCATATTTGGGATTTTCATAAGGCGCAAATGAAATCATCCATGCATATACATGGTTNGTAATTTTGTCATCAATTTTTTTCTTATATTGCGCNGAACCCGTCTTTCCAGCAATTTCAATTTTTTTGATGTTAGCTCTCGTTGCTGTACCGTTTTGATTCATGACAACTTTTTTCATTGCACTCTTAACTAATTCTAATGATTTTAAATCAATATCAATATCTCTTATAAGATACGTTGGATTTTTAATGAATTTTTCATTAGGAAGATTTCTAAATTCTTTTATTAACCTNGGTCTAAATAATTTACCATCATTAGCTATTGCAGCAGTNACCATTGCCATTTGCAACGGACTTGTTAGTATTTGCCCCTGACCGATTGAAAGATTACACAGATCAATAGCGTTATTAGCTGATTCAGGAAGATTTCCATATTTTAATTTTTTATGGATATATTGTTCGTTAAGTTTAGGAAATAGTCCTGCATATTGACCNATCCCAAATTGTCTTGCCATTGAATAAATAGGTTCGTAGCCAATTTTTTGAGCAGTTTCGTACATATAAATATTACATGAACNCATTAATGCATTTTCAAGATTTAACAAACCATGAGTAGCGCCTTGTGAGTGTATCCAACAACGCATTNTTCTACCTGAAACTTTATATCCCATTAAACAATTATATTGATAATCATAAAAACCTTTATCTTCCTTCAATGCAGCTAGTGATGTAATTGTTTTAAAGGTACTTCCAGGTGGATATTGTCCAAAAACTGCTCTTTGAAAAGTGGATGAATGAGGATCCACCATCATTTCTTGTCTATATTTAGATGATTTCATGTATTTGTTTGGATCAAATGTTGGCGAACTTGCAAGTGCTAGCACATCTCCATTATTAGGATCCAAAATAACAACTGCACCTTTAACAATTTTATTTTTTTCACCCGGCTGCTGAAAGTTTAAAGCATCATTNCATATTTTTTGAATCTCNGAATCAATCGTAAGTTTTATATCCCCNCCAGCAATAGGTTTTGTTATTTGAAGCTCTCTATTATGGAANCCTGCTGCATCAACNTGNAGAATTTGATAACCTGGTGTCCCAGATAAAATATCATTATAAATGCCTTCTAATCCTTTTTCTCCACTTAAACCAGATACATCATAGTGAATTTTCCCAATATCTGAAAAATCTTCGATATTTTGATTTTTTAATGTATAGCCTAATAAATGTGCAATGTGTTTCCCATCAGTATAATTTCGATCAGGGTAGCAGATAATATCTGTTCCACGAAGTGATGAACAAGAATCAGCCCACTGCAAAATAGAATCCATTTTAAGATTATTCCAAGCAATTAAAGGCAGCGGTCTTCGTGCATATATATGATTTTTGATTTCTTGAAGCGTTGTAGTTCTTTTTAAATTTGTTCGTGAAGATATTTCGTAAATTAATTCGAGTGTGTTTGCAGCTGTGGAAGTTCTTTTGGATAGAAGTTCGGAGGTTTGTATAAAAATAGATCTATCTTCAACAGGATAACTAAGCTTTAATCCAGGAATTCGCTGTCTTCTAAAAGAATTTTTTGGCGGAGCAGTCCATTTTTCAAATTGTTGTCTCCAATGTATAATTTGCTCATCATTTAAATCATGGTAAATTTGAAACGGTTTATTAGGTGTAAGACTAAGATGACGTTTTAAATTTATGTAATCTATGTTTGGATTAATTCCAATACGACTCCAAATTTCATGAATTAATTCAAGTGAATTGGCGATTGCAGATCTAGGAGATCTAAGTTCGTGAGTGTAAATCGCAATACAATAATTTGGAACGCTATCAGCCAAACATCTATTTTGAGTATCAAATATTTTTCCTCGAACTGCGGGTATTCGAACTCTTCTAACACTTTGGTTTTTAAACATCTTTTCAAATCCATCTTGTTTCTGAACTTGAAGTTCCGAAATTTCTAAAAGAAGAATAAAAAATCCAAGTAATACAGTTACAGTAGTGCTAATTATTACAATTTTTCCAGAAGGNTTATGATGGCGAACTTTCATCTTATTCCCCCTCTTTCCTCTGAAGGTATTGAATTTGATAACAAATANGANCAAATCGGAAGAGTGATNGANCCAAGAAATAAACTACCAATTAGCTTNAGTAGNAANAAATCAATTTCTCTNACNTTTGTTATAAGAAAGAAAAAACCAGAAGTTAAAGTTATAAANAAATAACACATNCCTCCNCAAATAATTTGTGTAACAAGCCCTTCATGAAAAAGATTATTTCTGAATTTTAAAATTAGAAAAGTAATAACAGGATAGGTNAGTAGAGCTGGACCATANGGNCCTGGNTCTAAGCTATCAAAAATGATTGCCGANAAGAGTGAGCATATCCATGCATTTCTTTTAGATAAACGAAAACATGCATAAACCATTATAGATGAAAAAAATGGAAATTTTATGTTTCCAAAAAAAGTGATATTAGGNGAAAGCTGNTGAATAATTGCAGCTNATANGAAAAAGNATAANAATAACAATGATGTTTTCATTATTAATTTTTCCCTTCATCTGCAATAAATAAAAAATCAAGTAGTCCGCCAGTAGCTCTGGGTATTATTTCTGCATGTTGAAATAAACCAGAGTCGTCGATGTAAATTTTTTCAATNTACCCAATATGAATTCCTGATGGGAAAAAATTGTTATTGTGATTAAAACCAGATGTAACAACTTCATCTCCGATTTCAATTTTTATGTTTTTGTTAATAAATTCCATTCTTACAAGCGGCTGCCCTGTAAGTGTTTTTCCCATACCTTTAACAATTCCAAAAACGTCATAATCACTGAGTTTTGCAGCCACTCTAAATGCAGGATCAGATAACAATAACACTTCACAAGAATAGCGATTAATTTGAAAAGTTTTGCCGACTAATCCATCAGGGCTAAGGACTGCATGGTTTGCTTTAATTTTTTTATTTGCACCTGGTTCTAAACGAATTGTATTCCACCAACCACTGATATTTCTATTTATAACATTGGCAGGAATTAGATTATAAGGAGTAGTTTTTTTAAAGCCTAATGCCTTCCTTAATCTTACATTTTCAGACTCAATATTCCTTAATCTGTTAAGTTCTGACTGAGCTTGAACTAGTTGAAGAGAAAGTTGTTTCTCTCTTTCAGGTCCTGAACCTATCCCGCTTATAATACTAGCTGTATCGGAAGCTCGAAGATTAATATTTGCTCCCATACGTTCAGCTGGAAAAGATATACTTCTTATTAAGGACTTTCCAATATCAGTAATTTTTGGCCATCCTAATAAAATAACAGCAGTAGCTATTATAATAAAAAAACCTTTTCGGTAATTCTTTTTATTCAAAATTTTTCACCCTTAAATTTAGGGTAAATAGAAGAAGTTTAATTCAAACTACTGATTAGCCATTTTTTTTAGGAAATTTATTTCATGCAGGACGATTCCAGTTCCTTCAGCAACAGCACTTAACGGGTCTTCCGCTAAATGTACTGGTAGTCCAGTTTTTTCTGAGATCAGTTCATCTAATCCTTTGAGGAGAGCACCACCGCCGGCAATGACCATTCCTCTATCAACTAAATCTGCAGCAAGTTCTGGTAAACATCTTTCAAGAGTAACTCTAACAGCTTCAACAATGGCATTCATTGGCTCTAATAGAGCTTGACGAATTTCTTCTGAACTAATTGTTAGTGTTCTTGGTAGTCCTGCAACTAAATCGCGTCCTTTAACTTCCATGGTACTTTCTTCAGTAGATTTTACTGCTGATCCCATGGTAATTTTAATTTCCTCAGCCGTTCGTTCACCAACCAAAAGATTATATTCTCTTTTGATATGTTGAATAATCGCTTCATCCATTTCATCCCCGCCAACGCGAACACTACGACTATAAACAATACCCGCAAGAGAAATTACTGCAACTTCAGTTGTTCCTCCACCTATATCTACAATCATATTACCTGCTGGTTCTTGAACAGGTAAGCCTACACCTATTGCAGCCGCCATTGGCTCTTCAATTAAAAATACATCTCTAGCGCCTGCATGCAACGCCGAGTCCTTAACAGCACGTTTTTCTACTTCAGTAATTCCACTTGGAACAGCTATAACTACTCTTGGACGTACCATCATTCTTCTGTTATGAACTTTTTGAATAAAGTATCGAAGCATTGCCTCAGTAACTTCAAAGTCAGCAATAACACCACTTTTTAGAGGTCTAATCGCAACAATATTTCCAGGTGTTCTTCCGAGCATACGCTTTGCTTCATCACCTACAGCTAGTACTTTATTTGTACCTGCTTGAACGGCAACTACTGATGGTTCACGTATAACAATGCCTCTATCTCTTGCATACACCAGAGTATTAGCTGTTCCTAGGTCAATACCTATATCACTTGAAAAAAATCCCATTGCACGATTGATCATGCAAAACCTCGTTTCTAAATTATTAATAAATCGAGTTACATAATGCTTTATATATTGGGCTTCGTCAACATCATTAATAACAGAAGGATTGATTTAGTAAGTTTTTTTAAAAAAAAATGAATTACANTTATGAATAATAAAATTTTAATTTATGGAGGTTCTGGCGGAGTTGGTTCTGCATTGGCTAAAAAGCTCGTGACTAACGGAAATGACGTACACCTTGCTGGAAAAAATGAAGAGACTTTAACGGCACTTGCCGAAGAACTTAGTTGTGGTTTCACTATTGGGAATGTTAGTGATGAAAATTTCTTTACTACAGCAGCCGCCGAAGCAGGTGACAATGTATCTTCAGTTGTTTATGCTATAGGTACAATCAATTTGAAAAGTATCTCACGATTAACTACAGATGATTTTTTAAATGATTATTCTGTAAACGTTATCGGTGCCTTTCATTCTGTTAAGGCATCTATCAACTCTCTTAAAGCAAATAAGGGGTCGGTTTTATTCTACTCAAGCGTAGCTGCACAAATTGGTTTTCCAATGCATGCATCTATTGGAGGGGCTAAAGGAGCTATTGATGGTTTAACGTTATCACTTGCTGCTGAGCTTTCGCCGTTTGTCAGAGTTAATGCTATTGCTCCTTCATTAACCGATACTCCCTTNGCATCCANAGTTTTAGCAAATGATACCGTAAAAGAAACGATCGGAAAAATGCATCCGCTNAAAAGNCTTGGTNCNCCTGAAGANATTGCNAATTTATCTGCATACCTGTTATCGAANGAAGCCTCNTGGGTTACNGGTCAAATTTTTGGCTTAGANGGNGGTAGGAGCGGCNTTGCTTCCATGTAATTTTTAAATTCTTCTATATTTTTTGTAGATTTTAAATTTTTCTGATAATTTTCTTTTATGAAAACAANTTCAACAGCNGATATTGTNAAAGTTCTTGAAAAAAACAATGANCTTTTGAGAATCAAANATCAGGTTGACCCACATCTTGAAATGGCAGAAATTCAAAGAAGAATTTATCGTGATAATGGACCTGCTATACTTTTTGAAAACGTAAAAGATTGTCAATTTCAATGTATATCCAATATCTACGGAACCACTAAAAGAGCAAAATTATTATTTAAAAAAACGTATAAAGCTGTTCGTTCAATTATTAGTGCAAAAGGCGATCCTGTAGGCTTACTAAAACATCCTTTTGGTGCTATGCAAGCGCTTGTCACCGCNGGTTANGGTCTCCCGCTAAAAGTTCCAAATTCAGTTGCCCCTGTTATGCAATGCAGAGCAAAGCTAGAAGATTTACCTCAGATTGTAAGTTGGCCAATGGATGGCGGNGCCTANATCACATTNCCCCAAGTATATTCTGAGCATCCAGATCATATCGGAAANCCTTTTAAAAGTAACTTGGGNATGTATAGGATTCAAATGTCTGGNAATGAATATATTAAAAATAAAGAGATCGGNCTGCATTATCAAATTCACAGAGGTATAGGCGTTCATCAAAAACTTNANAATGATAGAAAAAAACCCTTTAAAGTAGCTATNTTTATNGGAGGNNCTCCTTCTATGGCATTTTCGGCAGTNATGCCTTTNCCTGAAGGTATGCCCGAAGTAGCTTTTTCTGGCTTAATGGCTGGGCGCAATTTTAGATATACTACATATCAAGGTTGGACAATAGCTGCAGATGCAGATTTTGCCATAATTGGTACCATCCAGCCATCTATGAAGCCAGAAGGTCCCTTCGGTGATCATTTAGGATATTATAGTCTTACNCATGATTTTCCATGTATGGAGGTGGAAGAAGTATTTCATCGAAAAAATGCTATTTGGCCTTTTACTGTTGTAGGNAGACCACCACANGAGGATACGACTTTTGGAGAAGTAATTCATGATTTAACNGGATCAGTAATTTCAACTGAACTTCCAGGANTACATTCTGTAAATGCTGTTGATGCNGCNGGAGTTCANCCCCTTCTTTTAGCAGTTGGTGAAGAAAGATATACACCATTTGAAAAAACAAAAAGACCATCTGAACTTCTTACAATTGCAAACGCTATATTAGGNAAAGGACAACTTTCCTTNGCGAAATACTTNCTTATNGCAAATGAAGCTGACCAACCAAATATTCATGATATACAATCATTTTTTATACATTTATTNGAANGAATTAATTGGAATAGAGATGTTCATTTTCAAACTGAAACCTCNATTGATACATTAGATTACTCAAGTAAAGAGATAAATATTGGATCAAAAGTTATTTGGGCATGTACAGGTGANCCAATAAGAAAATTATCAGATATNCTTCNAGAANTAGANCCATCTTTAGANGCTGCGGTTGTATCCAAGGGTATTTTAGCAATTAANGGAGAAAANTCTGAAAATTATAANNATGCTCCAATTGAAATTGATAAAATAATTGAAANATTGGGAGTAAGTTTTGATTCTGATTTATATCCATTAGTANTTGTTTGCGATGATCCCAAATTTTTAGCTGCGGATTTTAATAATTTTCTTTGGGCAACATTTACAAGATCTAATCCTTCCCATGATATATATGGTATTGGAGNAAAAACTGAATTTAAGCATTGGGGATGTTCAGGATCGCTNNTTATTGANGCNCGATTTAANCNCCATAATGCTCCGCCNCTTCTTGAAGATGAANCNGTNTCANATTCTGTTGACCAANTTTTAAAGAATATTTAGNAANATTTTTTCAGNTNATTANTTTAGATTNTTATCAACCCATTCAGTNAGTTCTCGAACAGCGTTTATNGAAACATCGAANGCTGCTNGTTCAGTTCCATCTAAATCAACCTCNATAATTTTTTCAACACCATTTGCNCCCATAACAACTGGAACACCAGCATAGAGNCCATTAATACCNNATTCGCCATTCAGTAATGCNGCGCANGTTAAAACACTTTTTTTGTCTTTCAAATAAGCTTCAGCCATTTTNATAGCTGAAANCGCTGGNCTGTAATATGCAGAACCAGTTTTTAAAAGTCCGACAATTTCTCCACCNGATTTTGCNGTTCTNGCTGCAATTTGTTCAAGTTTATCCATTGATAANAATTGNGTTACCGGAACTCCTCCGACAGTTGCATAACGAATTAATGGAACCATGGTATCACCATGACCGCCCATTACCATAGCCGTAACATCCTCAGGAGCTACCCCTAATTCAACAGCTATTAAAGAAGAAAATCTAGAACTATCTAAAACACCAGCCATTCCACAAACCTTATGGGGAGAAAATCCAGTAACTTTCTGCATTGTATAAACCATTGCATCAAGAGGATTTGTCACAACGATTACGAATGCATTGGGAGCAAATTCTTTAATATTTTCTCCAACATTTTTTATAATACCGCAATTTACTTCCAATAAATCATCTCTACTCATTCCAGGTTTTCGCGGAAGTCCAGCGGTAACAATTACAACATCAGCATTTTTAATTACTTCATATTGATTGGAACCAGTAAGTTCAACACTTGTAGGCATTACAGTTGACCCATGGATAATATCAAGACTTTTTCCTTGAGGTACACCTTCTGTGATATCAACTGTAACTACATCACCTAATTCTTTTTGTGCAGCAATGAGTGCCATTGTGCCACCAATTTGACCAGCTCCAATAAGAGCAATTTTTTTTCTAGACATATTTCTCCCTAATATTCGTTGTAATATTTAAAATTATTGAACGAAACTACCAATGTATAGATTTAGCATCAATTTGTTTAGATATTTTTTTTGAAAATAATTAGATAGTTGATTTTTATTTTGTTTTTTTTAAAANTATNAAATAATTTAATTNATTATGAGTACNAGAAAATTACTTTTAAGTTCTATTGGNCAAAANTTACTTTTNGCAACTTCAGGCCTTACTATGTTTTTGCTTTTNTTGGTTCCGCACATGGGCGGNAATGTTTTGTTTTTATTTGGANAAGATATTTTTAATTCATATGCATATCATTTACANGAATTAATCCCAATTGTNATAGCCGTTGAGNTAATAATGCTTATTTCNATNTCAATTCATATGATAATGGCATTTAGNACAATGCTAGCAAACAGAAGAGCTGCAAAAAAAAGATNTTCNCAAAAAGCNTCTGNAGAACGTTCACTTGCCGCACGATTAATGCCTTTATCTGGNATTATGATATTTATTTTTATTATTATACACCTAGCNAANTTTAANTTTTANGAAAAAGANAAGNTNATGTTGAATGANCACCAAGTTTANGATGTTTACGGAATGGTNTTAGGAAGATTCCAAGGAGATNTATTNTATGTGGGAGTATACCTNNTATTTATGGTTGCAGTTGGAATGCATTTAAGCCATGCCCTACAAAGCTCNCTNCAAACNTATGGAGTTCATGTGCCTAGAAAAAATAGTAAAATCAANTTAGCTAGTAAAGTTATAGCTATTTTAATGGCGTTGACGTTCTCTGTCATTCCTATTAAGGCTTTTTTNCTTTAAAAATTCAATTAAATGAANTGAATTTATAAAATAGTGACAAATNAGTGACAAAATAATTTACATATTTAGATTTATTTTTCAGTGACAAATCAGTGACATTNTGCTTTATTTATANTGTTAAGTAAGATTAAATGACTTTAAACGATAGATTTTTATGAAATATAAGGGATTTAACATNTTAGAAATNGAAAANATCAAGGGTNTTGTTTATCAGCTTGATATGACGATTGATGGNAAANGAGTAAGAAGAAANTTCGCTNATTTGCAANATGCNAANGATGAGGCTGATAAAATACTTNCTGAAAATCAAGAANNTGAAAANANTNTCAAAAATTTTAGNAAAGAAGAAATTTTCAATATTATTCAAGAGTCTGGTATTNANTTAAGCGANNTNTCGNAATTTATAAAAANTANTGNAGNNGANTTANTTAAAAATGACAAAAGTGANATGCTTAATTCACNNATACCNGAAGGTAANATGCATGAAAAATGGTCAAATCATAAATTTAANGTCAANCTCGTAAATCCTGCAAATAAGAGAAAATATAAAATTNTAGTGGTTGGNACAGGATTAGCNGGTGCNTCTGCNGCAGCAACATTAGCTGAATTNGGATACCAAGTAGAAAGTTTCACTTATTCCGANTCTCCTAGAAGAGCNCACTCTATNGCCGCNCAAGGTGGAATAAATGCTGCAAAAAATTATCCGAATGATGGTGATTCTGTTCATCGTCTTTTTTATGACACAGTTAAAGGCGGAGATTATAGGTCAAGAGAAGCAAATGTTCATCGACTAGCAGAGGTAAGTAATCAAATAATTGATCATTGTGTTGCGCAAGGCATTCCTTTTGCAAGAGAGTACGGAGGTAATCTAGATAATAGATCATTTGGAGGTGCACAAGTTTCAAGAACCTTTTATGCCCGTGGACAAACTGGACAACAACTATTACTTGGTGCTTATGGAGCTTTACAAAAAGAAATCGCCAAAGGAAGTGTAAAAATGCATACCAGATGCGAACTCATTGATGTTGTTGTGGTTAATAATAAAGCTAGAGGAATTATAACACGAAATCTAGTTGATGGAAGCATCAATAGACACGTAGGGGATGCGGTTGTATTAGCTACAGGAGGATATGGAAATGTTTTTTATCTTTCTACAAATGCTATGAATTGTAATGCAAGTGCCGCATGGAGAGCATGTAAGAGAGGCGCTTTATTTGCAAATCCTTGTTTTACACAAATTCATCCAACATGTATTCCTGTTCATGGTGATTATCAGTCGAAACTAACACTCATGTCAGAGAGTTTAAGAAATGATGGAAGAATTTGGGTTCCTAAAAACAAAGGAGATCAAAGAAAACCAAAAGATATTCCCGAAAATGAACGAGATTATTATTTAGAGAGAAAATACCCAAGTTTTGGAAATTTAGTGCCTAGAGATCTAGCCTCGAGAAATGCTAAAGAAGTGTGTGATGAAGGGTATGGCGTTGGATCGACTGGAGATGCTGTATATTTAGATTTTTCAGACGCTATAAATCGTCTTGGTAAAGATGCAATTAAAGCAAAATATGGAAATTTGTTTGAAATGTATAACAGAATTACTGACGACGATCCCTACGAAACACCAATGATGATATATCCAGCTGTCCATTACACCATGGGCGGGCTATGGGTTGATTACAATTTAATGACAACAATTCCAGGATTATATGCAATTGGTGAAGCCAACTTTTCAGATCATGGTGCTAATCGATTGGGAGCTTCAGCATTAATGCAAGGATTAGCAGATGGCTATTTTGTTTTACCAAGCACCATCAATAATTATTTGGCAGAGCATAAGCTAGATGATTTAAGTGAAAATGATGATGCGTTTGTTTGCTCAGAAAAAGAGGCATTTGACAAATTAGAAAAACTTCTTTCTATCAACGGAACAAAAACTGTTGATGACTTTCATAGAGAACTAGGTAAGTTAATGTGGGAACAATGTGGAATGGCTAGAAGCGAAGAGGGATTAAAAGAGGCATTAAAAATACTGCCAAAGATTAGAAAAGAGTTTTGGAGTAATGTAAACGTTCCAGGGACATCTGGAGATTTAAACCAAGCTCTTGAGAAAGCAAATAGAGTTGCAGATTTTTTAGAGTTTGCTGAATTTATGCTTATAGATGCTTTAGACAGAGAAGAGTCATGTGGAGGACATTTTAGAGTTGAAAGTCAAACAGAAGAAGGAGAAGCTTTAAGAAATGATGATGAATTTGCGTATGTGGCTGCATGGGAATATAATGGAAAAGGTCAAGATCCAACGTTACACAAAGAGCCGTTAATTTTTAAGGAAGTAAAATTAAGCCAAAGGTCGTATAAATAATGTCTGATAAAAGAATATCACTAAAGCTAAATGTATGGCGCCAAAATCAAGGTGAAGAAGGTCATTTTGAAAAATATGAAGCAAATAACATCGATACTAATGCTTCTTTTTTAGAAATGCTTGATGTGGTTAATGATGACCTTACTAGAAAAGGCAAAGAGCCAATTGCTTTTGAGCATGATTGTAGAGAAGGTATTTGTGGTTCTTGTGGTGCATTAGTTGCAGGAAAAACCCATGGTTCTCACAAACGGACAACTCTTTGTCAGTTGCATATGAGAAGTTTTGAAGATGGCGAAGAATTAACAATTGAACCATTTCGTGCGGATGCATTCCCTGTTATTAAAGATTTAATTGTAGATAGAAGTGCGCTTGACAAAATTGTTTCTGCAGGCGGATATGTATCTGTAAAAACTGGAAGCGCTCCCGAAGCATCTACAATACCAATTAAGAAAGAATTTGCTGATGCAGCGATGGACGCCGCTGCATGTATNGGATGTGGTGCATGTGTGGCCGCTTGTCCTAATGGCGCCGCAATGTTATTTACTTCCGCAAAAATTGCACANTATGCTATGCTTCCTCAAGGTGAACCTGAAAGAGCAAAGCGTGTAAACAATATGGTAGAAGTAATGGATGAATCAGGTTTCGGTAATTGCTCTAATGAATATGAGTGCGCTGTTGCTTGCCCTAAAGGCATAAATGTGAAAAATATAGCTAAGCTCAACAGAGAATTTATTAAAGCATCAACCCGAAAGAAAAAATGAAAATTCATGANTACCAAGCNAAAAGNCTTTTAAAGAAATATAACATTCCTATNCAAGATGGNGTTACNATTGATNGCCNTAGTGAAGCCGAAGGAGCTATAAANNAAGTTTCAGAAGATTACANTACTGATCAATTTGTAATCAANGCTCAGATACATGCCGGCGGAAGGGGTAAAGGGGGTGGAGTAAAATTTACACCAACGAAAGAGGATGCCTTAGATAAAATTAATGANATCTTNGGNATGACCTTGATTACTCATCAAACTGGACCTGAAGGTCGATTAGTAAAAAAAGTAATGGTTGGTGANGCTATTGATATCAAGAAAGAATATTATGTNGCAATAACCCTTGATAGATCATCTGGAAAAGANGTCTTTATGGTTTCCTCNGAGGGTGGTGTTGAAATTGAAGAAGTNGCTAAAANGAATCCCGAGAAAATTGTAAGAGAGGCTATTACTCCNGGNCTNGGATTATTAGGATTTCAAGCNAGAAATCTTTCCAAATCATTAGGGCTTGAAGGCAAGATTGGAAGACAAGCAGGAGTACTCTTTCAAAATTTATATACAATGTATAGAGAGCTTAATTGTTCAATAGTCGAAATTAATCCACTAGTATTAACAGAACAAGGTGACATTCTAGCCTTAGACGCAAAGGTTAATTTCGATAGTAATGCGCTTTATATGCATCCTGAAATTGTAGAAATGAGAGATTTAAACGAAGAAGACCCTGCGGAAGTTGAAGCGGACAAATATCATCTAAATTATATTAAACTTGAAGGAAACGTTGGATGTATGGTCAATGGAGCTGGGCTTGCAATGGCTACAATGGACATTATTAAACAAGTGGGTGGTTCTCCAGCAAATTTTTTAGATGTAGGCGGAGGAGCTAATGTGGAAACGGTAAAAAATGGATTTCGTATTATTTTATCAGACGAAAATGTAAAAGCCGTATTGATAAACATATTTGGAGGAATTGTTCGTTGCGACAGAATTGCTAATGGAATAATCGAAGCAGTAAAAGAACTTGATTTAACTGTTCCTGTAGTTGTTCGTTTGGCAGGAACAAATGCTGACGTAGCCAAAGAGTTGTTAGCAAATTCTGGTGTTTCTATTATTTCTGCCGATAGCTTTGAAGATGCCGCCGTAAAATCCATTAACGCTGCGGAGGGTAAATAATGTCTATTCTAGTGAATAAAGATTCTCGTATTATTGTCCAAGGTATAACTGGTTCTGAAGGTAGCTTTCATGCAGAGCAATGTCTTGTTTATGGTGGAAACGTGGTGGGCGGAGTGACACCTGGAAAAGGCGGGCAGATGGCATTGGACGGTAAGGTTCCTGTTTTTGATTCTTGTTTTGAAGCACGCAATGAAGTGCACGCTAATGTTTCATTGATTTTTGTTCCTCCACCTTTTGCAGCCGACGCAATTATGGAGGCCGCAGCAGCAGGAATAGAGCTAATTGTTTGTATAACTGAAGGTATTCCAGTTGCACAAATGGTTGAGGTTAAATCATTTGTTGAACATACCGATTCTCGATTTATTGGACCTAATTGTCCGGGCATTCTAACTCCTGAAGAAGCCAAGGTAGGAATTATGCCTGGATTTATTGCAAAAAAAGGACATGTAGGCGTTATATCAAAATCTGGAACTTTAACATACGAAGCGGTTGATCAATTAGTACAGGCTGGATTAGGCCAATCAACGTGTGTGGGTATTGGAGGAGATCCAATAATTGGAACTTCAATGAAAGATTTACTTGAGATGTTTGAGAAGGATGATAACACAGAAGCAGTGGTGCTAATCGGCGAGATAGGCGGTTCCATGGAGCTAGAAGCAGCGGAATATGTGCGTGAGCATATGAACAAACCTGTAGTTGGATTTATTGCTGGACAAACAGCTCCTCCTGGGCGACGGATGGGACATGCAGGCGCAATTGTTTCAGGAGCAGATGAATCAGCCGCAGCAAAAAAAGCTTTTATGAAAGAATGTGGACTAGTTGTTGTTGAATCTCCCGCAAATATTGGTAAAACTGTAGCTACGATTTTAAAATAAAACTTTTGGAGTAATAATATGAGCGATAAAAAAGCAACCTTAACTTACGATGGAAAAACCATTGAATTAGATTCATTGACAGGTACGGAAAACGAAACTGGATTAGACATTACTAAATTACGTGCCGAAACTGGATTGATCACGTTAGATCCTGCCTACGGAAATACAGGATCATGTACATCTGATATCACGTTTATTGATGGTGGAAAAGGAATATTAAGATATCGTGGTTATGCAATTGAAGAACTATGTGAAAAATCAGACTTTTTAGAGACTGCTTTTTTGGTTTTATATGGGCATCTTCCAAATTCAGAAGAGAAGGAGACATTTAAAACAGGAGTCAATGATGCAGCAGGAATGCCCTCAGATATTATTGGTCATTTAAATGCATTTCCTAAAGATGCTCCCCCTATGGCCACACTATCTTCTTTGATTAGTGTTCTTGCTGCCCATAATACGGACGATTTAGGTGTTGCTTACGAAGGAGAAAGTTTTACAAAACCTTTGTATACCATTATGGCACAAGTATTAGAGCTTGCTGCAGGTCAGTACCGAGTGAATATTGGTAAAACACCTAACACCTACAATCCAGAGTTAAGTTATGCTGCTAATTTTATGCATCTTATGTTTTCTGAACCAGGTCAACCTTATGAAGTTCTCCCCGCTGTTGAAAAGGCAATGGATCTATTTTTAATTCTTCATGCAGATCACGAACAAAACTGTTCTACATCAACAGTGAGAATTGTAGGAAGCTCGCAGTCTAATTTATTTAGCTCAGTATCAGCAGGAATTGGTGCCTTGTGGGGGCCTCTTCATGGAGGAGCTAACTGTGAGGTCATCAAAATGCTTAACAGCATTTATAATGATGGAATTGCTCCAAGTGATTTTGTAGCCAAAGCGAAGGATAAATCTACGGGTGTTAAGCTTATGGGGTTTGGACACCGTGTATATAAAAACTTTGATCCACGAGCCAAAGTATTGAAGGTACAGGTGGATAATGTTTTAGAAGCGTTAAATATAGATGATCCCCTGATGGGTATTGCAAAGGAACTCGAAGAAATGGCTCGTAGTGATAGTTATTTTGTAGATCGTAATCTGTATCCAAACGTAGACTTTTACAGTGGAATTCTTCTTAAAGCATTGAATATTCCAATTGATATGTTCACAGTACTATTTGCAATTGGACGTATCCCCGGATGGATTGCTAACTACAGAGAACTTCATACGCAGGGACAACGTATTGGACGACCTCGTCAGATTTACACTGGTTCTGCATTGCGTGATTATGTTGATTTAGAAAATAGGTAATAGTGTGTTTAGAATCGCCATCTTCATTTTAATTTTTGTTACGACGATTTCCCATGCTGCTTGGCAACAAAGAGGTCAAGATGTGGATGGAGAATTCGCAGATGATTATTCAGGTACTTCCGTTGCTATAAGTGAAGATAGTAATATAATTATAATCGGCAGCCCATATAATGATTATGAGAATATGCCGAGTCCAGGTAATATAGGCCATGCTCGAGTTTATCAGTACAATGGCTCAGCTTGGGTGCAAGTAGGAGTGGATCTTCACGGTTATGCTTCGGAGGATTTTTATGGCTCTTCTGTTTCGATTAGTGGTGATGGAGACGTTATAGCCGTTGGTGCTCCTGGAAATGATATAAACGGAGATAATTCAGGTTTTGTCCGAGTTGCTAAAATTTTTAGAGGCACATCATTTTCAAATCCTGGGGCTTTAATTAATTCTCCTGTTCAATATATTGCAAAAGGTAATCAAATCTATGGAGAAGCGACCGGAGATTTATCAGGAACTTCTGTAGCTATAAGTAAAGATGGAGACATTGTGGCCGTTGGTGCTCCTGGAAACAATTCCTCAACTGGTCATGCTCGTGTATACCAATATGATGAAGNTAGTAGCGNATGGAATCAACTAGGAATAGATATCGATGGAGAAGCAACTGGGGATCTATCAGGAACCTCTGTAGCTATAAGTAAAGATGGTTCNAAGATTGTTATAGGTGCAGAGAAAAATAATGATAGCGGAGCCTTTGCAGGCCATGCCCGCGTTTATGCTTTTAATTCAAATACAAAGTTGATAAATGATGTTTCCTATACAGTCGCTCCANGNCANACTTATTCTAATGCGGATTTTAGTAATGCTGATTTTAGTGAAGTCGATTTGACGGGTTCATCTTTTAATAATTGTAATTTAAGTAATGTTAATTTTAATGCAGCAAATTTAGTTGGTGTTTCATTTTCTTATGACTCCTCGTTAGGCGAGCATAATTTATCAAGAGGAATAAATTTTGATAATGCAAATTTAACGGGAGCAAGTTTTATTAATGCAGAACTTGATAATGATAATATACCNANTGGAGAAGCAACATTTAGAAATGCAAGATTACTAAATATTACTTTATATAACCAATTTTTGGAAAGTGACCCTACCCGGCTTAATCTTCCAGAATGGTACGAATTTCTCCCAACTGATGGTATAATGACCGGATTTATTTTAGGNCCCTACATTGATTTATCGGGGCTAGATTTAACTTCAGTTTCTAATTCAGTAAATCANCTTAATTTACGAGGTTTGCCATTNTTGGCAGTNAATCTNTCAAACTCTAATTTATCTGGACTNCATTTAAATGGTGTCAATTGGACTGGAACAAGTTTTNAGAATTCAATTTTTAATTATGCAACAATTTCTAACTCNACNTTTCATACTACAGATTTTNCTGGAGCTANCCTNGATAATGCTGATTTGTCTTATGCTGACATGACTNATATAAAATTTAATAATGCGTCCATGAGTAATNCGTATATTTGGAGTACTCATTTAANGAATGCAGATTTTACGGGCGCGGAATTATATGGAATTNAATCTGGTTCCTGTGGTTTTGNTNNTTTTCCTCCAATATTACCGGATGGATATATATTTAAGAATGGACATATTGTTGGNCCTAATGCAAACTTAACGGGTGCAACATTCAATAATTTTTCATTTGTTGACCAAGACTTTAGTGGCGCTAATCTTACAGGNGTTAATTTTAAGCANGCNGTNTTATCTAATGCTAATTTTACTGCAGCAACATTTTTAGGCGCCAACTTAAGAGGAGCTGATTTAACTGATGCTGATCTAACTGATGCTGATTTAAGNCAAGNTAATTTAGANGGTGCAAATATCAGTGGTTTAGATTTATCTAGCTTTGATTTAAGTGGCGCTAATATTACAGGAACAACATTAGTAAATATTTCACCTGACCAAAGTAATACTCTTGAAACTGGTAATGCTACTAAAAATTTGACTCTTTCTAAAATTGGTAATGAGTTACAAATTTATTGGGATGGAGCAGATGGTGAAGCTTATCAATTATCTTATTCAACCAATGGAATAGATTGGCAGTCTTATGAGCCGTTTAATTGTGAGTATACATCATATGCAGTGGTAGGTCGTGAAATAGCAACTCCANATGAAATTGAATACAGGAATACACATTCGTCTGAAANAAATGNATATGCAATTATGAGAATGACCGCTGCTCATTCTATGGAGTCTATGACTAATGCGCCGATGATTATGTTTAAGGTTGAGGCTATTTTATCCCCAGAATTTAATTAATTCAAAAGTGTGTTATAATTATCAATTTTGTTTTTATGGAGTAATGTTATGATAAATATACAAATTCTTTTTTCTGGCATCATAGCAGGTATTATAATTTTTCATACGTCTGTGGTTGCGCCCCTGGTTTTTAAAAAGCTAGAAGCTCCTTTTATTAGTAACTTATTGAGAGCTCTATTTCCAAAGTTCTTTATAATGATTTTTACTCTATCGTTAACTAATTTTATTATGTCTATGATTTCAAAATGCTGTGCATTAAATNTGCTGTTTCTTGCATCATCTCTTCTGGCACTCATGTGTTATCTTTTAATTGGAATTACCAATAAGGCAACGGATTCGGGGGATAAGAAAAAATTTGCACTCCTTCACCGCATAAGTGTTATNTCAACAGTCATAATTTTGTTAATAAATTTAGCAGTCCCGTTTATAAAATGAGCTCGTATTGTTTATTGCATTGAATTTGTTATTTGAAATCTTAAGATCCCAATAAGCTTCTTTCAAAAATACTCTTAGATGTTTGATTAGCTAACAAGTAAATAGCTAGAAGACAAATTATTATACCTATGGCATTTTCTCCGTAGTTACTTCGTTGAATGGTAACCACGCTAACCATTCCAAAACAGAAATAAAAGGCAATTGCAATACGGTAACCAAGCAAGGAAAGCTTTGTTAGAAGAAACCAGATGAAAATATTTAGTACTCCCAGCGAAATCGCTAAGTTCTTAGNCCATACATCGTTAAAATATAATAATGTAGTAGGAACTAGCGCTATAAATAAATGTAGATAGGCGATAAAAAATATTCCAATAAGCTTAGTTCGAATTTTTTTTTCATCTTTTGAAAAATCTTTTAATACTTTAAATGGCTTCAGGCTGCATACAGGACAATGACCGTTAATTAATTCAACTCGTTGATGACAAAAATTACACCGCATAAATTATAATGACCCAATAGCTGATTCATAATCGGGTTCTTGTCCAATTTCTGGCACCTGTTCTGTGTAAATTACCGTACCGTTAGTATTAATAACAACGACTGATCTAGATAATAATCCTTGGAATGCGCCATCAAGAATAGTGACTCCGTAATCCTGGCCAAACGTTGACCGAAAAACAGATACTGGAATAATATTATCCAAATTTTCACCCCCACAAACACGTTCGAGAGCAAATGGCAAATCCATAGATACACATACAACCACTGTGTTGTCTAATGTACTCACTTTTTCATTAAATTTTCGCGTAGAATCTGCACATATTCCGGTATCAATGCTTGCAAAAATATTAATGATGATATTTTTTCCATCAAGTTCACTGCTCTTAAATGCGCTTAAGTCAGAACGTACCCCAATAAAGGAGGGNGCTAACGAACCAATCTCAGGTAACTCTCCAATAGTTGTTGTAGGAGTACCTCCAAGTGTAATATTTGCCATAATTATTCTCCTNTGAGTTNATTAATTATATCTAATATTATTATGTATGATANAACAGAACAAGATAAAATGAATTCTTGAACAATTAAATTCGTTGAATAGATAAAATCCTTTTGATAAATTGCNAAAACTTTTAAGGAGATTGCGATATGCGGAAATTTTTAATATTGTTTGTGAGTTTATTTTTTATTTCTGGATGTAGTACAACTAAGATTAGTTTTTTAGAAAAAATACAACCAATATTAAATATTCCAGAAAAACAAAATNCGGCGTTGACTAACGCTCCAAAAGACGCAAATTCAGTAACACAAGAACTACAACCTGTATTCATGGATGAACCATTACAAATAATTGCCCCTGATACATCTGTTTCAACTGAAAAATTAGAAAACNAACTTCAGTCTTAGGGAACAATTNAGTTATTATTTTATNTACTTGTAGGAGTTTTATGGAACAAAAACGAAAAGCCTTAATNGAAAGAAATACTTCNGAGACNAATATTTCTCTCGAATTAAACATAGANGGAAAAGGCGAATATAATAATAACACAGGNATAGCATTTTTTGATCATATGCTTGATCTNTTATCGAAACATTCTCTTATTGATTTAAATATTTCTGCAAAAGGAGATTTAAAAGTNGATTATCATCATCTAGTTGAAGATGTTGGTATTGTTCTTGGTTCTGCATTAAATGAGGCATTAGGNGAAAGAAAAGGAATCAATCGATATGGATTTTGGGTTTTGCCCATGGATGAAGCCCAAGCGCAGTCAGAGGTATGTCTNGATTTAGGAGGAAGACCNTTTTTTGTTTATACAATGGAGCANGATCAAAAGTATATNAGAGATTTTGATGTAACAATTTTAAAACATTTTTGGCGTTCATTTTCNGATACAGCNAGAATGAATTTACATATAGAATTGAAATTNGGAGAAGATTTACATCATTGCATTGAGGCCACGTTTAAGGCGGTTGCNAGAGCGNTACGCATGGCATGTTCAGTAGATCCAAGGGCTTTAGATCAAGTTCCATCTAGCAAAGGGCGTTTAGGCGCATAGGAGAAAANCGTGATCGGAATCGTTGATTACGGAATGGGAAATTTAGGAAGTGTAATTAACGCATTACANTTTCTAGATGAAGAAGCTATCATAATTTCTCGNCCAGAAAATATAGCAGATTGTAGAGCATTAATAGTTCCGGGTGTAGGTGCATTTGGAGATTGTGCTGCTCATCTTCAACAAAGTAATTTTGATAATCAANTAAAGGAATGGATTTCATCTGGAAAGCCNCTNATGGGGATTTGTTTGGGTTTACAAATTTTATTTGANGAATCGGAAGANTCTCCAGGGACAAAAGGNTTAGGAATTTTTTCAGGTACAGTAAAAAAATTTCAATTATCCAAGCAGCTCAAAGTTCCGCAGATCGGGTGGAATAAATTATTTATTAAAAATAAAAGTTGTCCCATGTTTAAGAATATTAATGATGAAGATTATTTTTATTTGGTNCATTCCTACTATGTTCATTCAGATGACAAAGNNATAATAGCAGGAGAGACAGATTATGGTNTAAAATATTGCTCCTGTGTATGGAANGAAAATATTTTTGCTACACAATTTCATCCNGAAAAATCTCAAAAAGTTGGATTAANAATGCTNAAGAACTTTTGTGATTGGNCCAATACTTTTTAAATTTCCTNTAGAANATTTTTTATCGCATCTACCGCATCTCTTAATTCATCAATAGTTATAATTAACGGGGGCATAAAATAAAAAGTCGTTCCAAGAGGTCTAAATAAGAAGCCCTGATCTCTTAATTTATTTTTAATAGACGGTACATCTTTCAAAAATTCGATTTTCAACTCAATAACTCCTATCATATGAAGAGATCGAATTTCTTTCACGCAGGATAGACTTTTAAAGTGCTCAAGTTCTGCTTTTAAGAAATCAGCTGTTTGGTGTGATTGTTCAATAAGATTTTCGGAAGTATATATTTCGATTGCTGCTAGTGCTGCTGCACATCCTATTGGATGACCAGCATAAGTATTTCCGTGATAAAAAGTGCAATCATCTTCCCCTAAATCACTAAACGATTCATAAATTTCATTTTTAACAATACAAGAACTGAGTGGCATATACCCTGCAGTTAAGGCTTTTCCAACGCATATTATATCCGGATTAATACCGGCATGTTCAAATGCAAACATTTTTCCTGTTCTGCCGAATCCCATAGCAATTTCATCTACAATTAATAGTATTTCTTTTTCATTACATAAGTCGGAAAGACGTTTTAAATAATTAGCTGAATAAAATTTCATACCTGCCGAACCTAAGCATAATGGTTCAACAATAATCGCGGCAATATTTTCTGCATGCTCGTTGATTAATTCGTGTGCTTGCAAAAATCCATCAGAGTCTTTCTCAGAAGGAATAGGAAATGGAAGTTTCAACGAGTTTTTAACTGCACTTTTATAAGGCGCATGAAACGAATCAACAAATCCCACTCCTAAAGCTCCAAGCGAATCACCATGATAGGCTTGATCCATTCCAACTAACCATTTTTTATCTATCTTTCCTTTATTATGCCAATATTGAAGAGAAATTTTAAGTGCAGCTTCTATACTGCTTGATCCATCGCTTGCAAATAAACAGTGTCTATTTGGAGAGGGCATAAGGTGTGCTAAACGTTCAGATAATTCAAGGACATTCGGGTGAGTCATGCTCCCAGTAATCGAGTGCTGGAGAATATTAGTCTGATCTTGTATTGATTGAACGATCTTCGGATGATTATGACCTAACGCACATGCCCACCAACTAGAAATAATATCAGTATATCGTTTTCCGTTATCATCAAATAAATATATACCACTTCCTTTAACAATATTTGGAAATTTATCGTTTTCAATAGCTGAAAATCGTGTGTATGGATGAAAAAGATATGTGCTCATATTAATAATTTTTTAACAATTTTTATAGATTCTATTTTAATCTTATTGGGAAGAGCATTAAAACACGGAGGATTTGTTGTATCAAGCATCGGTTCATAAGGAATAGAGCCTAAAAAATTTATTCCACCAAATTCACGTATAGTCTTAATATTATCATGCGTAGTAAAATCTTCAGCTTCCTGATTAGAATGAATAAAAACTACTCCTGCAACGGGTACAGCGGATTGTTTCAAAGCATGAATAGTTAAAAGCGTATGATTTATTGTTCCTAACCCAGGTCTTGCAGCAATAACTGTGGGTAAATTAAATTTATTAATTAAGTCAAGCATAGTTTCTTTTCGGTTAAGAGGAACCATTAGCCCTCCGGCTCCTTCCACTAATACATGAGGCACAATTTTTTTGAGGCTATCAAATGCATCCAACAACATATCCAATGATATACTTTTTCCCTCTTTTTCTGCCGCTAAATGAGGAGAGCATGGAGATTGAAAGCATGCTGGAGCCATTAATTCAACAAGTTTAGACGTTTTATGTATATTTCCTACATTACAAATATAGTCTAAATCTGGAATATTATTTTCACAACCAGTTTGGGCGGGCTTCATTGGAAGAACATCCAAACCAATCTCCTTAAATGCTCCAATTAAAAGACTTGTTAGAACTGTCTTGCCTGCATCCGTATCTGTACCCGTAATAAAAAAATTTTTCATCCTATGTACCGTTATGTTTTAACATTATTTTTGAAGTAAATAACACGACGTTTCATATGTCGCATAAATCCCTTCATTCGTTTTATATTTATCTTCATATAAATTAACAAGTTTAGAAAGTTCAGTTTTGTTAAGAGGTCGATCATGTCTTGGAATAGTTGTTACTCCTTGTTCATGAATTGCTTTTATAAATGTGTGGGTATTCGGATATATGAACTTATCTTCTTGGTGATTTTTTTTTAAAATATTAAATTTTGATTTAAGTATCAGATCATTAAACTTGTTATATGAGGGTAAAATTAATCCTTTTCCTTTATGTGGAGCAATTTCTTTTTTAAGTTCTCTTATTTCGTGAAGAGTGCCCTCTAGCATCATCCCTAAAACAAAAAATCCATTTGGTTTAAGATTTTTATAAATTTTTTTAAGGGTGAATAACAAATCATTAGTCCAATGAAGAGTTGAGCTAGATACAATTAGATCATAGTAATTTGGACGTGAATGTGTAAGAACATCACTTGATTCGAATGAGACATTAGCATTAGAAAATTTTTCTTTACATAGATTTATCATACTAAGGGATAAATCTATTCCATGAATTTTAGATACCGGATATGTATTAATTAATAATTGAGTTAGAATACCAGTTCCCGATCCAATTTCTAATATTTTATCAGGGTTACAATCTGGCATCATTATGCTTAAAGAATCAGCAAGGGCGCGCTGAGGGTAAGCATGTTTATCATAGGTAGATGCTACATTTGAAAATCTGTTTGCTCTCATAATTTGAAATATATTAAAGAACTTTTTATTAAATGCAAACGCTACCGTTGATTCGTATAAAATTTTATGTTAATTCTTAGTTATGATTTCGCAACTTTCTGATTTTTTAAACTTAAGTGAAAAAAGTATAGAAAACTTATTTTATACTATTTTTACCATCCTGTTATTTATTGTAATTCGAATTATCACGTCGAGTATTATAAGAAGAAATATTAAAGACGAAAAACGTTCTTATAATTTAAGAAAAACATTTACCTACGTATATTCTGCATTATTAATTTATGCAATTTCTTCGGTTTGGCTGAACGGCATGCAGTCCATCGGAACCTTTTTGGGTTTAACAAGTGCCGGTCTTGCAATTGCATTGCATGATACGATTGCTAACCTAGCGGGTTTTATTTTCATTGAAACAAGAAAGCCTTTTCGAGTAGGTGATAGAGTAGAGATAAATGGCCATCAAGGGGACGTTATTGATATCCGCCTTTTTCAGTTCAGTATTGTTGAAGTTGGAAATTGGGTAGATGCCGATCAAAGTACTGGAAGAATTATTCACGTACCTAATAATATGGTTTTAAAGCATCCCACTGCAAATTCTCATGTTGGCTTTGAGTATATATGGAATGAAGTACCAATATTAATAACATTTGAGAGCGACTGGAAAAAAGCTAAGCAAATTATGATAGATATTCTGCAAGAAAAAACAGAATCGTTATCACAAGGTGCACAAAATCAAATCAGAAGAGCGGCTAGAAAATATCTTATCGTGGCAGGAAAGCTAACCCCAACTGTATACACAAGCGTAAAAGATTCCGGAATAATGCTTACTATGAGATATTTAGTTAATCCTCGCATGAGAAGAGGAACAGAGCAGAAAATTTGGGAAGAGATACTAGATGCGTTTGAAAAAGAAGACAAAATAGAATTAGCATATCCAACCGTCAGGTATTTTACTCAAGAAAATCATCAATCATCATAATGATTTTTTCAAAAGCATGAACTGATATCATATGTCCCATTGTTTCAAAACAGAACAAATCACTTTTCTTAAAATTATTGTGTAACCATTCAGCTGATGCAAAAGGAACGATCTGGTCGTGACGTCCATGTAGAATTAAAGTAGAAGCTTCTATTAATCTTACATTTTTTCGAAGATCTTTGTTTTCCATGAAAACAAGACCATCTTCTAACCCTTCATTAACCATTGTCTTTTTTTGTTTTGAGATTTTTAATGTTTGAGGACTATGCGCATTAATAAAAAAATCTTCTAATACCTGATTCTCATTTTTCATCAGACGTTCTTTCATCTTGGCTATAATCCTTGGCGAAGTTCCAAATGGATAGTCATTCTTTCTACAAAAACATGCGGTAGTAGATATAAGGACTAATTTCTTACAATTAGCAGGTAGTTTATCTATTGCAATCATTCCGCCAAGTGATATTCCAATAATGAAATCAGCAGATGGTAATTTAGCCATTTGCAATGCCTTTGATGCGGATAGTAGCGTGACAACTAATTTATCTGAAAACTTGTTCTTAAACGGCTCAATAGATTTTATTCCATGAGCCCATCCTGAAATAACCATTAACGATTTCATTTTTTAATAATTTTAATTATTTTTTCTGCTGCAAACATTAAATCTTCATCGGTATGAGCAAGACTTATACTAATTCTTAAACGAGCAGAGCCTTCCGGAACCGTTGGAGGTCGTAT
>PASA01000004.1 GCA_002712105.1 Kiritimatiellaceae bacterium | reverse complement strand
AAGGTAGATTAGAATATAATCCAGTATTAGGTGATCCAGGATTGTTGGTTGACAAATTGATTCATAAATCTTTTATAAAGAAATACGAAATAGGATTTATTCCTCATTATATTGATCAACATCTTTTCGAAAGTAAATTAATTCGAAGTAATAGCAAAATTAAATTTATTAATATTTTAGATAATCCAATGGATATTCTTTACCAGATTTCATCATGTGAAACGATTATCTCATCTGCCTTACATGGATTAATAGCAGCAGATAGTTTAGGCATTCCCAATAGATGGATAAAATTATCTGATAACTTAATGGGTGGTGACTTTAAATTTCATGATTATTATTCAGTATATGATATTGATATACAACCATTAGATTTAAGAAAAATTGATAATTTTGTTATTAATAAAAATAATATTCTTGATTCTTATTGTGTAAATGTAGAAAAAGTTATGAAAATTAAAAATGATCTTATAGAAGTTGCAAAAGATAATTTTAATTAAATTATTGGGTGATTAGCTCAGTTGGTTAGAGCGCTTGCTTGACATGCAAGAGGTCACAGATTCGAGTTCTGTATCACCCACCACTGTTTTGTGAAGATTTAACTAATGCAAAAAATCTATCTTCATATTGCTCCCATAGACCATTTTGCTTAATTAAGCTAGCCAGTTCGTTAATTCTTGATGCATCTCTTGATGCATGTACAAACTCATTATCAATTTTGTCGTGAATATTTAGATTATTTTTTAATGAATGTTGTTGAAGTTTATTAAAATTTCCCTGAGCTGAATTTTGTACTAATTCTACCATTAATTTTAATAAACATACTTCCCAAGGGAAATCTACTCCAATTAATATTGCGCTAAGTGGATCACTTTTTTGTTCTTTTTCTTTCTTAACTCTCTCAATCACATTTTCGATATTATCGGTTATAATATACTCTTTAATTTCATGTTTATATATCGAAAATCCATATTGCATTATGCTAAGTTCCTTTGCATTATTTTTTAACCAATCTGCATATTCCTTAGCATCTTCTCCAAAATCTTTTAAATCTATCTGACCCAAAATATCGGGAGTGATTATTGCAGGTTTAAGAGCTTTCATTTGACCTTCTCTAATACAAATTTTATTTATATTATCCATCTGTTCGCATATCAAAGTATAGTTAACTATCGTATCACCAAATGTTTCTAACTTTGAAGTAGGCGTTGTAATTAATTTTGTATTATTTACAGCATACCAAAAATCAAATTCATTATTATTTTTTTTACTACTCATTTAATTAACTAATTCTTTTCTTTTGTCTTTTTTTTCGAAGTCTGAAAATTGCATTGAAACTATTTTTGAAATTCCACGAGATTCCATTGTCACTCCATAAATAACTGCAGCCTGAGCAATTGTTTGCCTATTATGAGTTATAATTACAAATTGGGAGTCTAATACAAATGTTTTCAATGTTTCAACAAATCGTGATATATTAGAGTCATCAAGAGCTGCATCTAATTCATCTAAAACACAAAAAGGACTTGGTTTTACTTTAAATAGAGAAAATAAAAGAGCAACTGCAGTCATTGTTCGTTCTCCACCGGATAAAAGGGAAATAGGCTGTAATTTTTTTCCAGGTGGTCGAGCGATAATTTCAATACCTGATTCTAATACATCATCTTCATCAGTTAAAATAAGTTTAGCTGATCCGCCGCCAAATAATTTCTTAAACATTAATTGAAATTCAGAATTAACATTATTAAAAGTTTCATTGAATAGTTCGGTCGTTGTTTCATTAATTTTTGCTATCATCTCAAGCAATTGTTTTTTTGAATTTAGCAAGTCAGTTTGTTCATTTAATAAAAAAGAATATCTTTCCTCTAATTCCTTGTGCTCATCTATTGCTATAAGGTTAACAACACCCATAGAATCAATTTTAGCTTTAATTTCAGCTATTTTACTTTCTATTTCATCATCATCGGGAGGTGTATCGATATCCCAGTTTTCTGGAATTATATTTTTATAAGCTTCTTCTTTTGAAATCGAATAATTGTCAATAAGGCGATTAATTAAGTTATCCGACTTCATCGATTCTTCAACTTTTGATATATTATTTTTTGATTTAATATTTAATATATTCTCTAGTTCAGATCTTAATTTCATTAATTGTTCATCTGAATTTGTTACTGTTTTCAAGTATTGGGTTCTTTCTTCTTTAACTCTCTCTATGTGAGTCTCTAATTCATTTAATGAATCAGAAAGGGGACCAATATTTTTTTCAGCTATTTCTATCTCATCGTTAAATTTTTGTTTCTTTTTTGTAAAGTCGTCATGGTCAATAGTTTTATCATTTATTAATTCCTCAAGTTCTTTTATTCTAAAAGTTAATGGTTGCTTGTTATTTTGATGCTGATTTTTATTTTGTATTTTTTCATTATAATACAATCTTTTTTCAGAACTTAATTCAAAAATATTTGACCTTTGATTTTCAATTTCTGATAATTCGCCATCAATTTTTTTTAGTGATTCTTGTAAATTAAATCTCTTGCTTTTTTCAGAGTCAATTTGAGTAATTAAATTTGCTTTAATTTCAATTTTTCCAGAATCATGTTTTTCAATTTGACTTATCTCAAATGAAGTTATTTTTTCTTTTTTTATTAAGTTTATTATTTCTTTTTGAGTAACTTGAAGTTCTCCCTCATGGATAGCTTTTTTATGCTTTAAATCTTCAAGCTCATTTATAAGAACTGAAATTTGATCTTTTTCGTTTTTATTAAGGTCAAAAAGTTTTTCAATTAGTTCAATGATTTTATTATTTGTTAAAATTCCGTTTTTAAAATCATTTAATAATTTTTCTAGCTCTCTAGATCTAAATTCTTTATCAAGTAACGCCTTGTCTTTTGATAGTTTTGAAAATTCATCCTCCTTTATTTTTAGTTGATTATTATAAGAGTTTAATATCTCAATCATTTCTAATTCTCTTTGTTTAAAATTTTCAATATTTTTCTTAATCGCTTTATTTTCGGTTATTAAACGTTCACGTATTAAAATATTTTCTCTGTCATTTGATTCTATTAAGGATAACTCATTTTGTAGGCTCGTAATTGAGGATTCAAATGCAATTGATTCCGAACGCATATCNTTAAGTTTGTCTCTAATTTNATTCACATTATGTTCAATNTTTTTCTGTTTGATTAAAATATCATCTAAATCGGTTTTTGAATTAANAATNTCTTCTTCAATTTGGTTATCAAATTTTTGAAGNTCNGAAAGATNTATTTTACTTTGCTCTAATCTTTTTTTGGCTTTATCTATTTCAAGATTATTTTTTTTAGTAATTTCATCAATTTCTAATAATCTTTCTTTGTTTAATATTATAAGTCGTTTTGAATTTTCNNATTCAGATTTTGTTTGGGAAATTTTTTCCATAGATAANGTAATNNNATTTTCTTTTTCAGTTAATCCAGTTCTNGCAATTCTNGAATTATNCTCTTCATTTTTAATTGTTATTTGGAGGTTCTCAATTTCTTTTTCGTTCTCATGTAATTTGTTAGTTAAATTTTCAATNTTCAACTTTAGAATATTTAATTGTTTACTAGATAAATATAAGTCTAANGATTTCATCTCTTTTTTAAGCTCTTTATATCTNTTTGCTTTTCCTGCTTGTCTTTGAAGAGAGATTATTTGNCTTTTTACTTCTTTAATTACATCCTCTAAGCGGATTAAATTTGCTTCTGTTTGATCAAGTTTTCTTAAGGATTCTTTTTTATCTGTTTTAAATTTTGTAATACCACTAGCTTCTTCAAATACAGTTCTTCTATCNTCTGGTTTGGCAGAGAGTATTTGATCAATTTTACCTTGTTCAAGAACAGAATATGAATCAGTTCCAATACCAGTATCCATAAATAATCGTTGGATATCTTTTAATCGACATGCTTTTTTNTTTATAAAATATCCACTTTCGTTTGATCTATANACTCTTCTCGTAATACAGACTTCATCATATTCAGTNTTTAGTGATNTNNTNCANTCAGTGAGTGTTAAGCTNACTTCGGCCATNCCCATAGGTTTGGCATCATCAGTTCCATTAAAAATAATGTCTTGCATATTTGANCCACGTAAAGCTTTTGCTCTTTGTTCNCCTAGCACCCATCTAACAGCATCTGAGACATTACTTTTTCCACATCCATTGGGTCCAACAATAGCAGTAATTCCAGGTTTTAATTCAATAAGTGTTTTNTTTGCAAAACTTTTAAATCCAATAATCTCAATTGATTTTAAATACAATTTTTTCTCCTTACGCCATATTTTTATAACGTAACAAAATATTTACTCATTAAAAACTGAAATTTTAATTTTGATATTTATTTATGATTTTATCAGCAATNGACAGTCCAGAAAGAGCNGCTGATTCAACTCTTGGTCCACTAAAAGAATCACCAGCGAAAAAAAGGTTAAATTNTTCAAAAAAATCATTATTAANATTATTATTTATTATTGGTGTCGTNTAGCCCCATTTGTGGACATAATAATCAATTATATCGCTNTCAATAATAGTTTTTAGAGGATTAATAATCTCTTNTATTTGCTCTNNGGGAGGCTTGTTAAATACCTTTTCAGAATATTCTGGNGATGTNTGNATAGTTAAGGCTGGAATTGGGGAAATACCTTTAATATAATTATCTGCTATCCAAGATATATTTTCATTATCTGGTTTTAGAAAACCAGGTTTTTTAATTCCACTTTTACCATTTAAAACTGCAAGAATTGCAAGACCTTTCTCNTATTCTACTGAAAAATAATCATTAATTTCTTTGAAATTTATTGTTTGCGATTCGCTGTTAGAAAACAATTTTTTAATTTGAGGAACTGGAATTGTNATTACAATATTATCGGCAGAAAAAGTTGAACCAGTTAATGATTCAAGACTCCAAAAATTTTCATTATAGATTATCTTGGAGATTTCTGTTGATCGAATTACATTTAGATTNTTAGCNATATGTTTAGCTAATTGATTCATTCCNTTGTTTGAAATCCAACGTGGATGATTATGTGAAAATGCATTTGATTGAGACGAAAACCAAACTTTAATAATTTTTTCTTTATGCCATTTGTTCACATAATTTTGAAATTGTGAGGATTTTGCTGTAAAATATTGTGCTCCATGATCAAAGATNGCACCATTGAATTCACGTGTAGCAAGCCTTCCTCCAAAATTTCTACCTTTATCTAAAATAGTAGTTTTTAATCGATTATTAATTTTTGTANCACANAATAGACCTGAAATACCTCCGCCTATGATGATTACATCCTGATGATTTTTAGTTTTCATTTTTTAATGAAGCAAATGCATTGAGTGCTTTATCTCTACTTTCTTTTAAATTAACGATTGGATAAGGATAATCTNTTCCTAATNTAATTTCTATNTTATTTAAAATATCATCCGGACATTCCCANGGAGAAAACAAATATTTATTTGGAAGATTTTTTAATTCGGGAACAAATTTTTTTGTATAATCCCCATTTTCATCAAATTTCGTNCCTTGAGTNACNGGATTAAAAATTCTAAAATAAGGTGCTGCATCAGCGCCACAACCNGCTATCCATTGCCAGCTNGCACTATTACTNGCATTNTCAGCGTCAACAAGACACTCATTAAACCATTCTTCACCTAAACGCCAATCGAGCAACAAATTTTTAACNAGAAATGAACCAACAATCATTCTAACGCGGTTATGAATATATCCAGTATTCCATAACTGACGCATCCCTGCATCAACAATAGGGATTCCTGTTTTTCCAGTTTTCCATTTTTCAAAGTGTGAATCATTTTTCACCCATGGAAAATTATCAAATTTTGATTGTATATTATTTTCTTTGATGTCTGGATTGTAAAAAAGTAAATAGTAAGAAAATTCTCTCCATCCAAGTTCGCTTTTAAAGTGAATAACATTTTCATCTTCGGGNAGTTTATTAACTTCATGCCATATTTTATGAGAAGATATTTGACCAAAATGCANGTANGGAGATAAATAAGAAACATTTTTTTTAGAAGGGAAATTTCTTCCATTTTTATAGTCTAAAATTCCATTTTTTAAAAAGGAATTAAGTTTATCTAATGCGCCTTTTTCACTTACGTCCCAATATTGATCAAATTTTTCNTACCATTTATTTTTTGGTAATAAATTTAATTCATCTAANTTTACAGTTGATGNATTTTTNACNTAACTAATTTTAGGTNTGTNGAATGGTTTTCTTGGAGGTTTNTGGTTTAAACATCCTTTTCTNTAAAAAGGAGTNAATACCTTATACGGAGTACCATCGTCTTTATGAATATTATAAGGATTCCATAAGAGNGAACCGTTNTAAATATGAGTATTTACATTAATGTTATTAAGAATATCGCATAANTTTTTATCTTTTTCTAATCTCCATGNCTCATAACATTTATTAAAATATACGTCAGAAATGTTAAATTTTTTACATAAAGTTATTAATTCATTGTTTGACTCACCTTTTACTAGATGGAGATTTTGNTTTAGTGAAATATTTAAATTTTCTAANCTTTTGTNTAACCACCATTTTTGCGCACTGCCGATCTNATANTTCTTAGGAATATCATTATCATAAATATATACTGGAAGGATATTANTAGAAAGNGAAGCATANTGAAGAGATGGATTATCCATNANTCTTAAATCTTGTCTAAACCAAACGATACTGTTAGTNTTCATANNNTTAATACGTTTTNAAGTTTTTATACTTTCTTGATAGATGAAAAAAAATATATTTTCAAATATTTTAATNAATTTTAAAACATTTTGAGTTATGGCAAATAGAGTCTATAAAAATAAAGGGTCAAACGACTACCTNATAATGTCAGTNATTNTCTTTTTATTATGTATTTGGGCAATAAAGGATGGTTGGTTTCCNTCTGATAAAGTAATNAAAAAACATCCTCATACAATTCCAATAACGTTTAANCANGATGGATTCATAAAACAAATAAATGTTAAAGAAAATGATGTAATAAAAGATAAACANGTTATTGCAGTTTTNGATAAAAACGAAGCCGAAGCCATTTTTCATTGGGAGAANGGTGGAACTGTNATNGATGTTTATAAAAANGTNTATGATTCAGTAAATAAAAATGAANCAATTGNTTTAGTTAAGCCAAAAGATACATTTTATNTTTTTAACAAAACTCTTACAATAGTGAGNGGNGTNGCATCTATTGGATTTTTCATTGTTCATAAATTAACAATTTAGTTTACATGATTAATATTAAGTTCTTAATTTATTTATTTACTATCATTATCTTATTTNTCTCCTCAATTTATTGTATTTTTATNGGATGGTTTCCATCAGATTCAATNTTAAACAAATATCCANTTTATGCTGATTATTCNTTTTCAGAAAGTGGTAAAATTAATCAATTTTTTGTTGATGTNAAAAGTANAGTTTTTAATGGGGACAAAGTATGNGAACTTNANGATNAAGAATTTGAAGAGTTAAAAANTGAACTTTCAAGTCAAATTAAAAAAAGAAAAATGACAGAAAGAGCTTTGTTAAATGCGATAAATAATGGGGCAACAATAAATTTTATCAAAGGATTAGAAGCTAAAAACATNATTTTAAAAAAAGAAATAGAGGAAATTGAAGAACAAATAGTATTAAAAAATNAAAAATTAATAATAACTTTTGATCATGAATTTGGTGGAACAGTACAAAAAATACATAAGAATAAGGGCGACAAAATAAACACAAATGAAAAAGTAGTNACGATTAAGTTATATCAGTCATATTATTCCACCTTTAAAATACTTTCTTGNATNCTNATAGTTTCTTTATTTGGAACNCTGTATTTTTATAAAAAAAAGTAAANTAGTAATCCTTATGAATTGATTTTTAACTTTTTTTGACCCATTTTACTNTTCNCNTAGTATGTAAANTTTATGTTNTAATAAATNNGAGTNGTAGTTTGCGATGACTTTGGAGAATGNATAAATGACAAAAAGAGAATTAATTATGAGNATTTCTGATGAGACGGGTTTAATTCANCAGGATGTTCAAGCTGTTTTGCAGAAAAGTTTAGACTATATTGTAGAGGCGCTAAAAAANAATAGTTCTGTTGAATTTAGAAATTTTGGTGTATTTGANGTTAAAACTCAAAAAGAAAGAATAGGAAGAAATCCTAATAATCCGACGCATATAGTTAAAATACCTTCAAGAAAAGTTGTTAAATTTAAACCTGGTAAAGTTATGAAACAACAAATAACTGGTGGATAATAAAATGAGTAATGATTTTAAACCACTACAAGGAATGAGTGATATTACAGGAATCGAAGTCCTTAAGTGGCAGCAGATTGAGNAACAAGCTCGTACTGTCTTTGATACTTTTGGGTACTCTGAATTACGAACACCTTTATTAGAAAAAAGTGAAGTTTTTCTTCATTCTCTTGGAGATAGTAGCGATATTGTGAAAAAAGAGATGTATGCTCTTGAAGATCGTGGAGGACGCTCTCTTGTATTAAGACCTGAAGGTACAGCAGGTACAATTCGCTATTTAGCATCACTTGGAGAAGAAGCAAATAATTTACGAGTATATTACATTGGTCCAATGTTTAGNTGTGAACGACCTCAGGCTGGAAGAAAAAGACAATTTCATCAGATTGGCGCNGAATTTTCAAGTAGTCCAAATCCCTATGCTGATGTAGAGAGTATAATGCTTCAATTTGAACTATTAAAAAAATGTGGAATAAATGATTCAAAAATTAAAATAAATACTCTTGGCTCGCAAAATGATAAAAAAAATATATGTCATGGAATGCTTACTGCTTTGAACAAAATAAAAAATAAGTTTCCTGTAAAGTATCAAAATCGTATTGATGATAATGTTTTACGAGTATTAGATTGGAAAGATGAAGAATGTAAAAAATTGATATCTGAGCTACCTTTAATAACTTCTTTCATGTCTGAAGATTCTCTTATTTATTTCAATAAGGTTAAAGATATATTAACAGAAATGAATATTGAAATTGAACATGATCCCAAATTAGTTCGAGGTCTTGATTATTATAATCATACTGTATGGGAAATAACGCATAATTCTTTAGGTTCTCAAGATGCTATTGCAGGTGGTGGAAGATATACTATTCAAACCGGAAAAAAGCAAATTAATGGTGTTGGATTTGCTCTTGGTATTGAAAGATTAATTTTAGCATCTAATAATAAAAGTGAGGATTTACCAAAAAAGAATGGGTATTGGATAGTCTCACTTGGTGAAAATACCATTGTTGAAAATATGAAACTGTCAAATAAAATTAGATCTCTTGGACATCGTTGTGGAATGGAATTAGAAAATAAAAGTATAAAATCTCAACTTAGAAAGGCAGATAAGTTTGGAGCAACAAAAGTATTGATTCGAGGTGACCAAGAATTAATAAATAATAAAATAATTGAGAAGAATTTAGATAAGGGCTCTCAACAAGAGTTTGATCTCAATGAGTGGATTGGAATATTAGGAGAGAGAAATGCATCAATATAGAACACATACTTGTGGAGATTTAAGAAAAGAACATATTGGTCAATCAGTAAAAATATCTGGATGGGTGCATAGCGTTCGTGATCATGGGGGAATTATATTTATAGATTTAAGAGATCATTATGGTCTTACTCAAGTAGTCATTGACCCGTCAATGCCATTTTATAAAGGTGTTGACCATTGGAGAATTGAATCAACATTATCTTTTACAGGAAAGGTTGTTCAGAGAATTTCGGAAGCTATAAATCTAAAATTAAAAACTGGAGAAGTTGAAATTTTCGCTGAGGAGATGGAAACATTAGGAGAATCAAAGATTATTCCATTTCAGATAGCAAAAGATGAAGACTGTAATGAAGCTTTGAGATTAGAATATAGATTTTTAGACATGCGAAGAAAAAAGTTGCATGAGAATCTAATTTTAAGATCCAAGGTTATTGCACGTCTTCGTGAACTAATGACAAAAGAGGGATTTATGGAGATGCAAACTCCAATCCTTACGAGTAGTTCTCCAGAGGGAGCAAGAGATTATTTAGTTCCTAGCAGAATCCACCCAGGAAAATTTTATGCGTTACCTCAAGCACCCCAGCAATTTAAGCAGCTTTTAATGACTTCTGGATTTGACAGATATTTCCAAATTGCCCCATGTTTTAGAGATGAAGATGCTAGAGCTGACCGTTCTCCGGGAGAATTTTATCAACTTGATATGGAGTTAGCTTTTGCAACACAGGACGACGTTTTTGAAGTGAATGAAAGAGTTCTGTATTCAATATTTAAAGAATTTTCTGATAAATCAATAGATTCAATTCCATTTGATAGGATTCCATATAAAGAGGCTATGGCTAAGTATGGTAGTGATAAACCAGATTTAAGAAACCCCCTTGTGATGCAGGATGTCACAGAATCCTTTAGAGNGTGTGATTTTAANGCTTTTGCGGGAGTTGTNGANTCTGGAGGAAAAGTTATNACTATAGCNGTCAAGGATTGCGCNTCTCAATCGCGTAAATTTTTTGACGATATGGTTAANTTTGCACAAAGCGTTGGGTCTAAAGGATTAGGTTATTTGCGNTGGATTGATGGTGAAATACAAAGTCCTATTGCNAAATTTTTATCTGATGAAATTATTNTTTCGCTAAAAGAAAAAGCAAATATAGAAAATGGTGATGTAATGTTNTTTATTGCCGATAAGCCAAATAAAGCATTGGAAATTGGAGGGCATGTAAGAGATGAATTAGGAAAGCGTTTAGATNTAATTGATTCTTCTGTTTTTAAATTTTGTTGGATAGTCGATTTTCCAATGTATGAATTGGATGACGATGGAAAAGTTGAATTTTCACATAANCCATTTTCAATGCCTCAAGGNGGTATGGATGATTTATTAAANAAGAANCCNCTANATATATTAGCCTATCAATATGATATTGTTTGTAATGGTGTNGAGTTATCATCCGGAGCTGTNCGTAACCATAGTCCTGAATTAATGATCAAAGCTTTTGAAATTGCTGGCTATGATAAATCTGTTGTTGAATCAAAGTTTCCTGCATTATATAAAGCATTNCAATATGGAGCNCCACCACATGCTGGAATTGCACCTGGCGTTGATAGAATCATAATGTTNCTTGCCGAAGAACCTAATATTAGAGAAGTAATTGCTTTTCCAATGAATCAAAAAGCTCAAGATTTATTAATGGGNGCTCCTTGTGATGTTGATTTCAAACAATTAAGAGAGCTATATCTNAAGGTTAATGTTCCAAAAAAAAGTAAAGACTCTAGTTCAGAAGAGATTAACTAATGAACACACGAATCGATAACTGTTTTAAAAAATTGAAGAAAGAACGTAAAAAAGCTTTTATCTCNTATATNACNGCTGGTGANCCAGACTTATTGTCNACTNTAGAGATAGTCAAATATTTAGAAGATGTTGGNGTTGATATNATTGAACTCGGNCTACCATTTTCAGATCCATTAGCTGATGGCAGAGTAAATCAAGAAGCTTCTNTAAGAGCGTTAAGNTCTGGCTCNACTTTTGATGGAGTCATGAATTGNATTTCTAAAATTAGAGAATCATCTGATATACCAATAGTTTTATACGCATACTTAAATACNTTATTGTCACGAGGATTTGATAAATCAATCAATATTGCATCNAGCGTGGGTATAGATGGTCTCCTATTACTTGATTTACCTGTTGAGGAATCAAAACCGTATAGAGGATTTTTAAATAATAATAATGTTAATACAATCCAATTAATAACACCAACAACACCCAATGATAGAATTGAAAAAATTTCAAANCATGCTAANGGGTTTATTTACTGTGTATCNCGNGAAGGAGTNACAGGTGTACAAGATAAAATTTCNGATGGTGCAGGCGAATTNGTTAAAAGAATNAANCTAAAAACAAGTTTNCCTGTAGCTATAGGATTTGGAATAGGTACTCCGNAACAGGCTGCCCAAGCTGCAANATTAGGTGATGGAGTGGTAGTTGGAAGTGCCATTGTAAATAAGTTTAATGATGAATCTAATACGGCTGAAGGNCGTTTAAANGCCGCNACATTTGTTAAAANAATGGTTNAAGCAGTAAAAGAGGTATAATGTCAAATTTTTATGCAGTTATCATGGCTGGAGGGTATGGAGAAAGATTNTGGCCNTTNAGCACAAAAGANAAACCNAAGCAGTTTATAAATTTAATTAATGATCAATCGCTTATTGAAATGACAGTCGANCGTATTTCTCCAATTTTTTNAAATAGNAATATTGTTATCATAACAAANAATGAGCATTTGGAATTAACAAAGAAAANTTTTCCAAACATACCNGANGAAAATATTATTGGAGAACCGTTACTTCGAGACACNGGAGCAGCAATAACAACATCACTTGCATTTATTAAAAATTTAAATCCAAACGCTACTTTTTGTGTTTTAGCATCNGATCACTTNATTAATGATAAGAAAAACTTTAATAATACAATACTAAANTCNATGAGTCTTGCNGCTGAAGATGATATTTTAATTACAATTGGNATAAAACCAACTTTTCCATCAACNGGCTATGGATATATCAAAAAGGAAACTTTGTATAAAACTGTTAAGGATTTAAAATTTTATATAACAAAGCGATTTGTTGAGAAACCAAATATTGAGAATGCTAAATATTATGTTTCAGATAAGGATTATTACTGGAATTCTGGAATTTTTATTTGGTCAGTAAATTCACTAGAAAAAGCTCTTAAGCAATCTAAATATTTATTTGATTACTATAACAAATTATTGCCATATGTTGAAAAAAATCAAATTAATGAAGGACTTAAGGATCTATATCCAGACCTAGAAAAAATTTCTATTGATTATGCTCTCATGGAAAAAGTTAATAATATCGTCGTGGTGGATGGAGTATTTGATTGGAGCGATGTAGGAACATGGGATTCACTTGAGACTATTTTTGATAAAGATGAAAATAATAATACATTTATTGGNAAGATAAGTTCTCATAATTCCATGGGAAATATTGTCTATTCAAAAGATAAATTAGTAGCATTATTAGGAGTTGATGATTTGATAATTGTTGAAACCGATGATGGGATATTAGTATGCAAAAAAGGGTATGAGCAAGATATCAAGAAAATCAAAACTTGATTTTGTCAAAATAATTCTTTTCTAGGCTTGTGTATCATATAGATACTAGGTTAATTCTCTACGTTAACATCTAAGGAATAAATTTATGTCAGCTGTAAACATTTTATTGATCTCACTTTTCTCCTCTATTTTAGCGTTAATATTTGCTTTTCGGAAATGCGGTTGGGTGAAGAGGCAAGATCCAGGAACTGAAAAAATGATTGAAATTTCATCACATATTCGTGATGGAGCTATGGCTTTTCTAAAGAGGGAATATAAAGCATTAGCAATATTTGTTATTTCAGTATCTATTTTATTATTTGTTTTTTACAGAGGTGATGGAAATTTAGAATTAATCGCATTCTCATTCATAGTTGGAGCTGTATGTTCTGCTTTGGCTGGTTTTTACGGAATGCGAATTGCTACATCTGCAAATGTTAGAACAGCAGAGGCAGCGAGAACAAATTTAAATTTTTCAATGAAGGTCGCTTTTTCAGGCGGAACTGTTGTTGGAATGTTTGTTGTNGGGTTAGCGTTATTTGGCTTAACAATACTCATCTTTTTATACCAAGAAGTTTTCGGTGTTACGCAAAGTAATTTGTTAAAAATTGTAAATGGATTTGCAATGGGAGCATCATCGATTGCTTTGTTTGCAAGAGTAGGCGGTGGAATATTCACTAAAGCTGCAGATGTTGGAGCCGATTTAGTTGGAAAAGTTGAGGCAGGAATTCCTGAAGATGATCCACGAAATCCTGCAACTATTGCTGATAATGTAGGAGATAATGTTGGAGATGTGGCTGGAATGGGTGCAGATCTTTTTGAATCTTATGTTGGTTCAATAATAGGTTCGATGGTATTAGGTTTATCTATAACCGTTTTAAATGAGTCAAATATCACTTTCATGTTTTTACCGCTTTTATTAGCATCGGTAGGAATAGTTGTTTCAATAATTGGTACATTTTTTGTAAAAGTAGGAAAAGTGGGACCACAAAAAGCTTTGAATATAGGAGCCTTTGGTGCTGCTGGAATAATGGCTGTCTTAAGTTATTTTCTAGTAACTTTTTATCTACCGGAGTTATTTTCAACTCCCGAAGGAAATAAAACTTCTACTGGAGTATACTTTAGTTTGATTAGTGGATTATTTGCTGGACTTTTTGTTGGTGTAATAACCGAATATTATACTGCTGAAAAGCATGGTCCGGTTGAACGAATTGCTCAATCCTCAGAAACTGGCTCAGCCACAAATATTATTTCTGGTCTTGGAGTTGGAATGTATTCAACCGCTGCACCAATATTAATAATTTCTGCAGCTATATTAATTTCTTATAATTTTGCAGGATTATATGGAATTGCAATTGCTGCATTAGGAATGCTTTGTACTACAGGAATACAATTAGCTGTAGATGCTTATGGGCCAATTGCAGATAATGCTGGAGGTCTTGCTCAAATGGCAGGATTACCTGAAGAGGTAAGAGTAAGGACTGATAAGCTAGATGCGGTTGGAAATACTACAGCTGCGATTGGTAAGGGGTTTGCTATTGGTTCTGCTGCTTTAACCTCGTTAGCGTTATTTGCTGCATTCAGAGCTACGGTTGGAGATTTGGATGTAATCAATATTTCAAAACCTACGGTTATGGTAGGGTTGCTTATTGGTGGAATGCTTCCTTTTTTATTTTCTGCATTAGCTATGGGAGCGGTAGAAAGAGCTGCTGCAGCTATGATAGTTGAAGTAAGACGACAGTTTAATGAAATCAAAGGATTATTGGATGGTACCGGAACTGCGGATTATGCACGATGTGTTGATATTTCTACAGCTGCTGCAATAAAAGAAATGATATTACCCGGAGTTTTAGCTATTGCAGCACCTGTTGGTATTGGATTTATTGGAGGTGCAGAAATGTTGGGAGGAACATTAGCAGGAGTTACCGTATCAGGTGTTCTATTAGCATTATTCATGTCTAATGCAGGTGGAGCATGGGATAATGCTAAAAAATCGATTGAGTGCGGGGAACACGGAGGTAAAGGTTCTGAAGCTCATAAAGCATCTGTTACTGGTGATACNGTTGGAGATCCTTTTAAAGATACNGCGGGACCAGCATTAAATATTTTAATTAAACTTATGGCAGTAGTTTCTTTAGTAATTGCTCCATTNTTATAANTAAAATCCACTATNTTTTTTGATTTNNNATNTNNTANTAATTTGGTTTCATAANCCTCTTTTTCNNATTCAAATAAANAGGTANAGAATGAATGAATTATTAGNTACCAATATTTATTGTTATTNTAGCAAGTATTTTNCANGGAACATTTGGTCTTGGAATGAAATATGTGAAACCTATGGCNTGGGAAGCATGGTGGTTAATTCATGCAACAGTTGCTATGGTTATTTTTCCTTTAATTTGGGCAACTATAGTCGTTCCAAATTTAGGAACAGTCATATCAAATGCTCCTATAAATGAATTACTCTTAGGCGGAATCTTAGGGTTTGTATGGGGTATTGGAGGGATGATGTTCGGTGTTTCTGTTGGATATATTGGAATGTCATTAACATATGGAATTGTAATGGGGTTGTGTTCCATTGCAGGAGCATTAGTTCCTTTTGTGATAAGATTTGACGCTATAAATCCTTCGAGTATTCCATTTATTATCAGTGGATTGATTATTCTAGCTTTAGCTGTTTATGTGGTTACNGTTGCCGGTTTAAAAAGAGATAAATGTCTCATTGAACGAGGAAATCAGATTGAAGGCATTAAAACTGGTTCAGCATTTAAATCTGGGCTTATTATTGCCTCTGTCTGCGGAATATTATCTGCTGCACTTGCGATAGGTTTTGATAATACAGTAAAAATCGGAGAATTAGCTATCTTAGAAGGTGCCTTAGAAAGAAATTCAGCTTTAGCAAGATGGGTGGTTGTATTAGCTGGAGCATATTTAATGAATGCCGGATATGCATTAATATTACTAATTAAAAATAAATCTTATAATTCCTTTACCATTTCTGGGGCTTCGCATGCAGTTAAATGGTCAATAATCGCCGGATTATTATGGTTTGCAGCCCTAGGTACTTATGGTCAGGGAGTAGCATTAATGGGAGAAATTGGAACAATGATATGCTGGCCTGTTATGCTGGGTTTATCTTTAATTGTTAGCAATATTGCTGCATGGATTGCAGGGGAATGGAAGGATATGAAATCACCGTTCCTAATATTACTATTAGGTGTATCATTAATTATTATAGCAACTGTATTAATGGCATATGCATCTACNCTTAAAATTGGTTAACTTATGATAGAAAGAATTCGNNCATTTCATTTAGAACATTCTCTTGATAAACCATTTGGTTTCTCGCAATGGTTTTACGACAAAAGACATTCGTTAATTATTGAAATTACCGATTCAAGTGGAGCTATTGGGTATGGCGAATGTTATGGACCAGCATCAGTTACTCAAACTGCCATTGATAAAATTTATGCACCTATTGTAATGGGAGAAGACCCGTTAATGAATGAAGTAATTTGGCAAAAATGCTGGAAGGGAACATTAGACTTTGCTGTTAAAGGTATTATGATGGGGGCTATATCTGGTATTGATATGGCATTGTTCGATTTAAAAGGTAAGTTATTAAACTCTAACTTATCAATTTTGATGGGNGGAAATGTTAGAAGATCGTTAGTAGGCTATGCAACTGGTATGTATTTTGATCATGATTCTGATGCTAATTTAATTAAAAATATTATTACAGAAGCGGAAGGTTATATTGAAGCGGGNTTTACAGCCTTAAAAATTAAAATAGGAAAAAATACAAATTTTGATAAAGCTTTAATAAAAGAAATGAGGGNATCGTTTCCTAATATTCAACTGATGGCTGATGCAAATCATGGATATGACATCAATGAAGCAATTGTAATAGGAAGNCATTTAGAAGAAAATAACTATTTGTGGTTTGAGGAACCACTTTCTCCTACTCAGCTTGATCTTTACTCATTATTATCAGGAAAATTAGATATTGCCNTTTCAGCGGGTGAATCTGAACAAACACGATGGGGATTTCAAAAAATGCTTGCTTCCAAAGCTGTTACTATCATTCAACCTGATATGGCATATTGTGGAGGTCCAAGTGAGGCATTAAAAATTAGATCCATTGCTTCCTCTTATGGAATTAATACTGTTCCTCANTGCTGGGGAACTCAATTAAATTTAGCTTGTGCTGCTCATTTTCTTTCAACATCAATGGTTGAACCAGGTAGAAAAGAAGAGCCACCACTTATGNTAGAGATTGATCATACTCCAAATCCTTTAAGGGATGAAATTTTTAATAAAAAAGTAACGATTACTGATGGANATGTTGAAATTCCGGATGGANACGGTCTCGGTGTAGAAGTTGATTTAGATGCAANAAGTAATTTTTGTGTTCATCAAACGGAGCAAGTATATGGAAAATAAATTTCCAATGATTATAGGTGGAGAAAAAATTTCTTCAGAACAATTAATTGGTGTAATCAATCCCTCAAATGAACAATTAGTAGGATATGTGTTTAATGCTGATATCGCATTAATGGAAAAATCCTTAATATCAGCTAAGAACGGATTTGATAAATGGTCATCCTTNACTCCTAATAAAAGAAAAGAAATNATTTTAAGGTACGCAGAAATTCTTGAAAAAAATAAGTCGAAATTAATCGAATTATTAATTTTAGAAACGGGAAAACCTAAAGAAAATGCAGAATATGATTTTGGTATGCTTGTAACATGTCTTCGTTTTTTTGTAGAGGAATACGAAAGATTAGATCAACCTGTAATTCACGATCCAGACGATCGATTCTTGCATTATATGCAAAGACAGTCTGTTGGAGTTGTGGTTGGATTTCTTGCTTGGAATTTTCCGTTATTAAATTTGGGATATAAATTAGGACCTACTCTTGCATCGGGTTGTAGTTGTATTCTAAAACCTTCTGAATTAACACCACTAGCAACACTCGAGGCGTCATATTTAGCTAATGAGGCTGGAATTCCTGAAGGAGTTATAAACGTAATAACATGTGATGATTATTCAATCACGAATACGCTCCTTGAGAGTAGTATACCTTCTCTTGTTACTATGATTGGGTCAACNCANGGCGGGATTGAAGTCATGAATGCTGCTTGCTCATCAATAAAAAGATTTTCTGTTGAGTTGGGNGGCAATAGTCCGGTTATTGTATATCCAGATGCTGACATAAAATCTGCTGCTGAAAAAATTGTTGGATTAAAGTATGTAAATACAGGACAAGTTTGTGTTTCTCCTAATCGATGTTTTGTTCATCAATCTGTTTATAACCAATTTATTGATGAAGTCTTACTTTGTATTAAAAATGTTGAAATGGGACCGATGATTACCTCCGAAGCTCGTGATAAAGTCTTATCATTAATAAAATCTGCTGAAGAAAATGGAGCTGAAATAATTTATGGTGGTACAATTGCAGATAAACCAGGGTATTTTATGAAGCCAACGGTAATTAAAGATGTTGAACAGTCTATGAGTATTGCGTCAGATGAAGTTTTTGGTCCTGTTCTTTCAATATTACCATTTTCTGANAATGATNATGAAATCGACTTCGCNAATAATACTAGTTCTGGATTGGCTGCATATGTGTTTACAACAAACCTTTCAAAAGCATTGCAAAGTGCGAAGAAAATTAATGCCGGAAGTATTTGTATTAATGAGCCTCATTATAGCNTTCAACTTCCTCATGGTGGATTAAAACAAAGTGGAGTTGGTAAGGATTGCTCTAGATATAGCATAGAAGAGTATTTAACTCTNAAAAGGGTGTCTATTCTAATGGAGGATAAATAATGCTTTTTTGTAATAATCTTTTACAAAATATAATGGATGCTAAGATTGTNGCAGGATATACCGCAAATGATCCTGATGACGCGGTATCTATTGCAAAAGCATTATATGATGGAGGAATTAAAGNAATTGAATTTACTTTAAGAACAGAATCNTCATTGGAAGGGATGAAAAAGATCTGCTCTTCGGTTCCTGATATTATTAAAGGTATAGGAACAATTCTNAATNACGANCAATTAATATCATGCAAGGATGCGGGTGCAGATTTTGGAGTAGCTCCCGGTTTAAATACATATATTATTGAGAGTGCGGAAGAAATTAATTTTTCATTTGCTCCAGGGATTGTGACTCCTTCAGAACTGGAAACAGCTCTGAGCTTTGGATGTAAGTTTGTAAAATTTTTTCCAGCGGAAGCAAGCGGTGGAATAACTTTTCTTAAAAGTATGGCTGCTCCATATAAACATCATGATATCAAATATTTTCCATTGGGCGGAATCAATGAATTTAATATGTTCGATTATCTAAGTGAAGATATTGTCGCAGCTGTGGGTGGTTCCTGGATTGTTTCAACAGAATTAGTAAATGATAAAAACTGGAAAGCGATAAGAAATAACGCAGAAAAAATATCTAATCTAATTAATGCTTAATAAGGGTAAAGTATGACAAAAAAAATTATAACATTTGGTGAAATCATGGGAAGATTAGCATCACCTGATTTTCTTAGATTAAGNCAATGTCATTCATTTGATGTAACTTATGCTGGAGCCGAAGCAAGTGTTGCTGTATCTATTGCAAATTTTGGCGGAGATGTTGATTATGTTAGCGCACTACCTAAACATGCTATTGCTGATGCAGCATTAGATAGTCTCCGTTCATTTGGAGTAAATACAGAGCACGTAATACGTTCAGATGTAGGTAGACTTGGATTATATTTTTTAGAAACAGGTGCTAATCAACGACCAAGTAGGGTTATTTACGATAGGGAATATTCCACAATATCTTTAACTAGTCCATCAGCCTATAATTGGGATGAAATATTTAAAGACGCCGGATGGATTCATTTAAGCGGAATAACACCCGCATTATCTTCATTAGCCGCAGAATCAACACTTATTGCAGCAAAACAGGCTAAAAGCAAAAACATTAAAGTTTCTTTGGATTTAAATTTTAGAAAGAACTTATGGAAATGGAGTGAAAACAAAACCTCACAAGAATTAGCTAAAGAAACAATGAGTAAAATCCTTCCCTATATAGATGTTTTAATAGCTAATGAAGAAGATTGTTCAGATGTTTTAGATATTAAAGCTGACAATACAGACGTCAGTAAAGGTGCTATTGATGCTACTAAATATACTCAGGTAGCTAAAAGTGTATGCTCCAAGTTTAATACAATCTCTACAGTTGCAATTACACTCAGAGAAAGTCATTCTGCGACTTANAATAGCTGGGGAGCTATGTTGTACGATCATAAAACTGATAGAAGTTATTTTTCTCCATTAGATNAAGATNNGTANTCACCGTATGAAATTCGTTCAATAGTTGATCGTGTTGGTGGAGGCGATGCATTTGCTGCAGGGTTAATTTATGCATTTNAATCTGATGAGTATAAGGATAATCAAAATATTCTAAACTTTGCTATTGCAGCCTCAGCATTAAAGCATTCAATTAAAGGGGATTTTAATTATTCAACAAAACAAGAGGTTGAAGCACTTATGAAGGGCTCATCCTCGGGGAGAGTAATTCGATGAAGCAATTTAAATTTTTAATTATAATTTTTTGTTTTATTGGGTGTGTAAGCTCTATTGAAGCAACCCAACCAAATGTTGTTTTGATAATTTGCGATGATTTAAATGATTACATCGAACCTTTAAATGGGCATCCGCAAATTAAAACNCCTCATATTAACAGACTTGCCAAAAATGGTGTNACTTTTTCAGAAGCTCATTGCAATATCCCTATATGTAATCCATCTAGAGCAAGTTTTATGACTGGTATCTATCCACATACATCTCAATGCTATGGATTTGATAATTGGGATGAACATGAAATTCTTAAAAATTCTCGTACAGTTATGGATCACTTTAGAATGCATGGATATTATACGCTTGGCACGGGTAAATTAATGCATAATCGTGACAGAAATCAATGGATAGATTATGGTTATCAAGCTGATTACGGACCAATGGCAAATAACGGAAAAAAGAATGTTGCNCATCCNGATGTACCATCACCATTCAGAGATTCATTTGAGGCTATTGACGGATCATTTGGTCCTCTGATGAATTTATCCGGTAAAATTTCACCAATTACTGGAGAGCAGTATATTTGGAAAACGGGGAACTGGGCAAAACAACGAGAATTAAAGTATATCACTGAGGATAATCGAGATAGAACTGGTGATGAGTTAAATGGAGATTGGGCAGTTAAACATTTAAAAGTTTTGGCAAATCAAGAAAACGATATTCCTTTTTTTATGGGAGTGGGTTTTTTAAGACCTCANACTCCATTAATTGTTCCTCAAAAATATTTTGATCGTTATCCCTTNGANACTGTGNAGCTTCCCTTAATTTTGAAAGGAGATGTTCAAGATACTTTTAAGCATACAATTTCATCTAATCAGGATGATAGAGGAAGTGATCGTGGTTCAAAAATGTATGATGATTTAATAGCTTCTTACAACGGCAATAGAGAGTTAGCATTGAAGAAATTTGTACAAGCATATCTTGCATCTGTCGCATCAATCGATGATCAAGTAGGAAGAATTTTAGATGTCATCGAAAACACATCTCTTAAAGAAAATACGATAATTATTTTTACAAGCGATCACGGATGGGGGAATGGAGAAAAGGATTATGTTTACAAAAATAGTTTATGGCAAGAAAGCACTAAAGTACCACTGATAATTTCAGCTCCAAATATTTCAATGAAGAACTCCTTTTCTGATACGCCTGTCTCACTTATTGATTTATATCCTACCTTAATTGATTTGTGTAATCTATCTCCTGAGACTAAAAAGAATAATTTAGGAAGAAATTTAGAGGGATTTTCATTAGTCCCATTGCTAAGAAAGCCTCATCAAGGAAAATGGAATGGACCATCCTCTGTTTTAACAGCGTTATACAAATGGTCTGATCATTATGATCCAAGAGAGCAAAGTTATTCATTGCGCTCAAAAAAATGGAGATATATCCGATATCATAATGGAAAAGAAGAGTTGTACGACGTAATAAAAGATCCTAAAGAATGGAATAATTTGGCTATGACCAAAAAATTCGAATCGATATTAACTAACTATCGAAATGAACTTGATAATCGATTGCCTGCTGCTATACCCCGTCCAACTCCATCGAAAGAATCAGCAGAAGCATGGAAGGATTCATATTTTAAAAAGTTTCCAAAAGCTGATATTAATGGAGATGGTATTTTATCATGGTATGAGCTAAAGCAACATAAAGGAGATTAATCTAAGATGTTTAAAAAGATATTTCTTCTTCTCATATTTTTCCTATATTTTTCAATATATTCCTTTTCTGAGATTATTACTTTGGATGGGGAATGGNATATNATTTTTGATGAATTAAATGAAAGTAATAATAAGTCGTTATATCTAGAGTCTAATTTTAAAAAATATAATTTTAAACAAAAAATAAGTGTTCCGAGTTGCTGGGAAACAATAAAAAAAGATTATGAGGGTGTTGCAGTATATGGAAAATACTTTTTAGCCCCTAATTCTCTGAGTAATAAAATTGTTAAACTTCAGTTTGATGCAGTTAATTATAGATCTGAAGTATGGATAAATAATCATCCGGTAGGCNCTCATGAGGGCGGGTACGGTCCATTTGAATTTAAGATTAATGATNTATTAAATATAGGCAAAACAAATTTTATATCTGTTCGTGTATTAGGACCTATTGTCAACCAAGATAAGATTATTGATGGNCTCGGAAAAAATGATGCTCCGCANTGGCGAGGAGCTATAGCCGGAGGAATATGGCANTCAGTACGATTAAGGTCTTCTGGAGATGTATCTATTGAAGATATTTTTATAAAACCTGATATATCAAATAATTCTATTGANGTTGAATTAGAGCTATTTAATCATAACATGAAGCATCTACAAGAAAANGTGGATTTTAAGATTCATGACTCAAATAATGAGATTGTATTANAAAATAGCTTTTCTCTATCATTACAACCTGGAAAAAATACATCAAAGTATACATTTTTGATACCTAATGCGGAAAGATGGAGTCCATCGAATCCTCATTTGTATAATTTTAGTGCAAATGTAAACATGAAAGATGAGGAAATTATTCGATTTGGTCTGCGTGAACTATCCATAAAGGATAANCAGTTTGTTTTAAATAATAATCCTATCTATATAAAAGCCGCATTTTTTGAAGGCTTATATCCAACTAAATTAGCNATTCCAGATAGTAAAGAAATGGCAATTAAAGAAATCACCTTAGCTAAAGAAGCTGGATTTAATATGATCNGACCCTGGAGAAAACCTCCCCCGAAAATGTGGTTAGATCTATGTGACGAGCTAGGGATGATGGTNATCGGAGGAATGCCTATTGAGTGCATGAAGTTATGGCCAACAGTTACTCCTGATACTCCAAGAAGAATNNAACATGAAGTAAGTTCNTCNATTTTACGAGATAGAAATAGAGCCTGTATTGTTCAATGGGAAATTTTTAATGAGATTTGGAGAAAAGAATTAAAAAGACTTAAACACAGTATGTCCATGCTTGCTAGAGATTTAGATCCTACTAGACTAATATTGGATGAATCCGGTGGATTCGCAGATGGTGCAAACATTTATTTACCTTACCAGTATGAGCCATTAACGTTTAATGATGTTCACATCTATTGTGGATATCCTATTAACGATTTAACTTACGCTCAATTTTTAGCTTTAGGATTAACAAAAAATGAGATGGAAAAATTAGGATATTCATCTTCAGAATTNGAAAATAAACATTCTACNCCTAATAAAATGACTATTGTTTCAGANATTGGATATGGAAGTATCCCAAANTTACCTAAAAATAATATGTTGTTTAAAAATAAAGGAAATTCGATAACTCCTCCATATAGATATCATTCTATGCTCGAGGAAAGTCTTAAAAATTCNCTTTTTGANAGTAAGTTAGACACATTGTATTCAGATTTAGAAACATTTTGNGATGAACAACAACANCTNCATGCTAATGCAAATAAGCAAATCATAGAAGCAATAAGATTAAATACCAATGTTCAGGGATATTGTGTTCATGCCTTAACGGGAGGAGATTGGGTATTAGGAGCGGGTCTGTTAGATTTATGGAGAAATAAGAAGTTATCTTACGATTCAACAAAGTTCGCAAATGCAAATCAGTATCTTGCAATCCGAACTAATCCNCGAAATGTTTATGCTACTCAAGGAACTAAGTTTCAAATAAAAGGCATCAATGACGACGATGATATCCCAAACGGTATATTAAAGATTGATATAATTAATGAAAGTAATCGTNTTGTTAAATCTTGGACAAANAAAATAGGGTTGAATAGNGGTGTTTCATCCTTATTTGATACATATCTTGATACCTCTAAATGGTCTGGACGATATAAAGTTAAAACATNTTTTATTTCTTCTGGAAAACAAATTTCATCCAATGAATATTCGTTCAATGTATTCAATCAAAAAGAATTGCAGTCACCTGAAATTTCTATTGCAATTATTGATCCTGAGAACTTAATTAAACCTTTTTTAAGACAAAATAATATTCAGTTTACGGAGTTTGGTAAGGANACAGCAGTTNCTACCCCTGTGTTTATNTCAAGTGCCAAAAAAAATCTACCAATTTTTAAAGAATTACATCAATTTGTTGATANGGGAGGNATCGCTGTTTTTCTNGAAATATTTAACCAACCCGGTAGATCATATTGGTCTACTAAATTACCCCCTGAAGGAGTATTACCCTTTAATATTGAAAAAAAACATGCGTTGGGATTATGGGTAGGCGTTTCTCATATTGTTAAAAAACATCCAATTTTTGATGGGCTAGAGGTTGATTGTATGATGACTGATTTATACCAAAATGTATGGACTCCATTTACTATGGGAAGTATGGATGGTGAGCATATTGTAACATCAATAACGCATGGATTTTATGGAGGTAAGGATCATGAAAAACAATGCTATCTAGGTCCAGAGCCTTTTTTTCATGGAATGGATATGGGAATTGTTGAATATGGAAGCGGAAAGTATATTTTAAGTGCTCTCAGAATCACTCCCTTTTTAAGCAAGGATCCAGTTGCAGACAAAATATTTATTAACATTTTAAATTATTTGAGGAAATAGTGTTTCGAATTTTTCATATTGTATTTTTTTTAACAATTTCTTTTTCTTCGTCTGGTTTTGAAAAAAGATTAATTGATATTTCTAATTCAAATTCATTTAATAACATAGTTGTTCATTCGGGGGAAGTTGAAAAGGTATTTGACGATGGTGAGCATAAGATCAAAATTTCTGCCTTAAAGAATCATGCTGCAAGATTTAGTCTATTTTTACCCAATGAGCATAAAAATCTAAAAGATTTTGTGAATATTTCAATTGGTTTTGAAAATCCATCTACTCATCAATCTTTTTGTAGATTACTAATTAAAGATCATAGAACTGAAAATGATTCATGGTACCGACCTAATCTATCGCATAACGCGTGGATTAACCCTNNTGAAACAAGAGTTTTTGATGCATTGCTTGTAAGACATAAATATGTTAATAAAGAAAANCTTCCATCTTATATTGATTANTTNCCTAAAATGCACGGACTTCCACATGCACAAATGTTAGTATGGTTTGGTGTNGATGTNTCAAANATACAAGAAATAGTTTTTGAATTGCAACCTAAACANGTTGACCAAACTCTGTTCATTAATAGCATTTATGCAACACGAAGAGCNTCGCCTCAATTACTAGAGAAAAATCCAAANGAATTTTTTCCATTCATTGATCGATATGGTCAATATATNCATCAAGAGTGGCCGGGAAAAATTTCTGATGATAATGATTTAATTAGAATGAGNATAGCCGAGGAAAGTGATTTGAAGCGCCATCCTAAGCCACCATATTTTAATAAGTTTGGAGGATGGGTTTCTGGACCAACATATTTAGCTACAGGTCATTTTCGTGTTGAAAAGATTAATAATAAATGGTGGTTCGTGGATCCAAATGGAAAATTNTTTTGGTCTTTTGGTTCTACAGGTATTGGTTATCAAGAAAGTAGAATCGCATTAACNGAAAAAAGACATTTCTATAAGGATATGCCGTCATTAGCNGACCCTATATTTGGAAAATTTTANCGTCGAGGTGGAGAGAGTTATAAAATGGGCGATGATATTCTTTATAAAAAATATGGAGAAGATTATTTANATAAATACAAAATTCGCTCTCTTGAGAGGGCGCATTCCTGGGGACTAAANACATGTGGNGGCTGGTCAAGAGCNGCAAATAATCAACCAAAAGATATCAGAATGCCTTNTACGAAAGAGTTGTGGGTAAATGGAAGAAAACTAGCTCCAATTTATAAACTAGTAGATCCATTTGAGGAAGACTTCTCTTTATGGGTAGAGAATGCAGTAAAAGCTACAGGTGATATGATTGATGATCCGTATTGTATTGGATATTTTTGCAATAATGAAATCCATTGGGGAAAAAATCCNATTGATGTTGTTAAAGCTATTCATAATTGNGANTTATCAGTNGCTTCAAAAAAAGAGTTAGATAAATTTTTATTACAAAAAAATATAAATATTTCGAANGCATCCGAAGAAGACCTTACTTTGTTCTATGTCCATCTTTTAGAGACATATTACAAAAAATGTAGAGACGCTATTAAAAAAATTGCACCAAATAAACTATATTTAGGAAGTAGACTTCATGATGGAGCATTAAGAAAGGAAGCTTTTTCCGCTGCGGCTAAGTANTGTGACGTTGTAAGTGTTAATGTGTANGAAAAAGATGTAAANGAATTTAANGTCAGAGATGAAAGAGATAAACCATTTTTTACAGAAGATGTTCCCTTTCTTGTAGGAGAATTTGATTTTGGTGCATTAGATAGAGGAAAATTTTTTACTGGAATAGGATTTGCTGCCGATCAACGAAATAGGGGAGAATGTTTAAAATATTTTATTCAGAGTGCACTTGAAAATACTAGATGTGTAGGTGCACACTGGTTTCATTATATGGATTCACCCACAGGTAGTCGTCATTTTGATAATGAAAATGCTAATTGTGGATTAGTTGCAACATCAGACACACCCTATGTAGAATTAATTAGTGCATTTAGAGAAACATCGAGATTTATTTATCCATATAGATTTAATAAGGAATAGAATGAAGAGAACATTAATTTTCGTATTTTTAGTATATTGCCTACCTGTATATGAATGTTTTTCAAATGANTGGAATAATCTTTCTATATTGGAAGTAAATAGAGAAAAACCCCGTGCTACCATGATGGTGTATAGCAATGAAGAAGTTGCAATGAAATACGATAGAACAAAATCTAAGTGGTTTAAGTCACTGAATGGAGAATGGAATTTCAAATGGAATAAAAGCCCAAAAGATAACCCCATTGGATTTGAACATCCTANGTTTAATGTTGATGAATGGGATAGCATTACTGTTCCATCAAATTGGGAGATGATGGGATATGGATTAAAAATATATACAAACATAAAATATCCCTTCGAAATGAATCCCCCAATTGCGCCTGANGATTGGAATCCTGTGGGTTCCTACAGAAAAGAGTTCAATCTTCCCGTTGATTGGAATAATAGGGTAACCAAAATAGTATTCGACGGTGTTCAATCGGCTTTCTATTTATGGATAAACGGTAGAAAAGTAGGATATTCTCAAGGAAGTCGAACNCCAGCTGAATTCAANATTNCTTCATATTTAAAACCAGGAAAAAATTTAATCGCTGTTCAAGTCTATCGNTGGAGTGATGGTTCTTATTTAGAGGATCAGGATTTTTGGAGATTATCCGGAATCTTTAGAGATGTATACATATGGAGCAGACANCCTTCTCATATAGNAGATTTTTATGTCAGAACTGAACTGGATGATGAGTATAAAGATGCCACTCTCAAAATTGACTCAAAGGTGATAAATCCCACAGGNTACATAAAGTATNTATTATATGATAATGCAGGAATAGTTAGAGAAGTTTCAACAAAGGCGCTAAAAAATACCGANCTATCAATTNCCATAAAAAATCCTTCGAAATGGTCTGCTGAACAACCAAANCTATATACGTTGTTGATGTGTCATTACGATAGATATAATAACCTAATTGAAATAATCCCCCAGCGAATTGGATTTAGAGAAGTAGAAATTATAAATAGTAAGATTTATGTAAATGGAAAAGAAATTCTTATTAGGGGAGTGAATCGACATGAGCACCATGCAGACCATGGTCATGTAGTCGATTTAGCATCCATGCTAAAAGATATTAAGTTATTAAAAGAAAATAATTTTAATGCCGTAAGAACCGCTCATTATCCCAATATGCCTCTCTGGTATGATTTATGTGATGAATATGGATTATTTGTATGGGATGAAGCAAATATTGAATCTCATGGAGTGGGGTATAAGGAAGAATGCCTAGCTAAACAACCTGAATGGATCGATGCACATTTAGATAGAATTAAGCGAATGGTTCATCGAGACAAAAATCATACATCTATCATTACATGGTCGATGGGCAATGAAGCTGGAGATGGGATTGCTTTTCAGAAATGTTATAATTGGATAAAGTCATATGATAAGACAAGACCTATTCATTATGAACGAACAGAACGTGCAAATAATAGACCAAACACAGATATAGTAAATAGCATGTATGAATCAGCTGAAAAAATTAAACAATTTATTTCCTCTGATAACAGCAGACCGTACATTATTTGTGAATATATGCATTCAATGGGTAACTCAACAGGTGGAGCAGAGGAATATTGGAATTTATTTTATCAAGATAATGNCGCTCAAGGGGGATTTGTTTGGGATTGGATGGACCAAGGAATACGTGAACCTGTTCCTTTATCATTTAGAAAAAATATTGGAATTGGACCAGTAAAGGATACTTTTTTTGCATATGGAGGATACTATGAGGAATCAGCTGGAGTCCATCATGATAACAATTTTTGTATGAATGGATTGATAGCCGCCGATCAAACACCTCATCCAGGACTTTATGCAATGAAATATCTTCAACGTGGAATTCATGTAAAAGTCGATGATATAAAATCTGGAAAAATTAAAGTTAAGAATTGGTATGACCATGTAAATGCTGACGAAGCAGTAAATTGTNTTTGGAGAATTGAAAAAAACGGAAAGATCTTTTTTTCTGGAAAAATTAATTCTCTAAATTTAAAACCAAGAGAAGAAAAGATTTTTACAATTGANATTCCTGATATAACTCCACGTTTAGGNGAAATATATTACTTAATAGTTGAATTTAGGGCTAANAAATCCTTTCATCCATTAATTGAAGATAATCATTTGTTATCATGGGATCAGTTTCTTATTGGAGAAAGATTAGCAGAAANTTCCTATATTTCNGACTACAANATATCAGTGGATAATTCGAATGGATATAAGGTATTAGGAGATAATTTCAATGTATCNTTTGANNCAAAAANAGGAATATTGAAGAACTACTATTTTAATAATGAATTATTTTTCTCANAGGGTGGAATTATTCATTTGTCTCGACCAATGACGGATAATGAAAGAAGGCAAAGACCAAAAGTAAGCAGTCAGGTTAACAATGCATACAAGAAATTTAAAGTCCAATCATACCAAGTTAATAAATTAAATAATGTTGTTAAAATTAATGTTAACAAAATTTCTNATGAATTAAATGCTGAGTTACATCAATCATTTTTAATTTTTTCTAATGGCGAGATTATATCTGAAGCTGAAATAAATTTTGCCAATACGAAGAAAAGCTTATTACCCCCGTTGAGATTTGGTTCTGAATGGATGATAAATAAAAAGATGGAAAAAATTAATTGGTTTGGAAGAGCTGGCGAAACATATTCAGATAGGGCATATGAGCTAATCACAAATAATGAATCTACGATTGATGAAATATGGGTTGATTATGCTCGTCCTCAAGAAAATGGAAATAAATCTGACGTAAAATGGATGTCTATATCTGATAGTAATAGTTCAGGATTGTACATCAGTGTTATGGATGAATCATTTGGATTTCAAGCAAGAAGATATTCTATTGAGGAAATTCAACGAGCAAAATATAGTTTCGAAATGACTCCATCAATATTTAATCACTTATATATAGATAGTTCGCATAAAGGTGTAGGTGGAATAAATTCTTGGGGAGCAACACCATTAGATGAACATCAGCTACTTAAAAAAAGATATAATCAACGGATCAGAATAATTCCCTTAATGATTAAAGAGCAATTAAACTCTATAAAAGATTTACAATTGATTACTAGTAATTAGGAAAGTTATATGAAGATTTCATTATTAATTTTTTTCAAAATAGTTTCACTAACGCTTTGTATATCCATATATGATAGTTCAGCGTCATCAAACAAACCAAATTTTATTGTCATCATGACCGACGATCAGGGATATAACGATGTTGGATTTAATGGTTGCAAAGATATTCCAACACCAAATATTGATAGAATAGCTTATGAAGGAATCAAGTTTACAGATGGATATGTAAGCTATCCTGTTTGTGGTCCTAGTAGAGCTGGATTATTAACCGGTCGATATCAGGATCGGTTTGGATTTACAACTAATCCTACCATTAGTCCAGATCATCCCGAAGCAGGTATACCATTAGATGAGAAAAACATTGCTGAGGTATTAAGTTCAGTTGGATATACGAGTGCAATAATTGGAAAATGGCATATGGGATCTCATCCAGTCCATCATCCATTAAATCGAGGGTTTGATCACTTTTTTGGTTTCTTATCAGGCGGACACAATTATTTTCCACGTGAATATAATTTAAATGATCTTACAGAAGTAAAAAGACCCTATCAATGGTATTCAACAAAGTTATTTTTAGATGATAAGAGAGTGGATGTTGATGCTGACTATTTAACAGATGTATTAAGTGATGCGTCAGTTGACTTTATTAAAAAATGTGCAAAGGATGATAAACCATTTTTCTTATTTTTAGCTTACAATGCACCGCATAATCCACTTCAAGCCACCAAAAAATATCTTGATCGATTTGATCATATTGAAAACTGGGGAAGAAAACATTATTCGGCTATGGTAAGTGCGGTTGATGATGGGGTAGGTCAGGTTTTGGACGTTTTATCGGAGTATAATATTGATGAAAATACGCTAATATTCTTTTTATCTGATAATGGAGGTGCATCAAATAATTCCTCGGATAATGGTATTTTAAGAGAGCATAAAGGAACATTATTCGAAGGAGGAATAAGAGTTCCATTTGCATTACGATGGAAAAATAATATTCCATCCAACAAGGTTTACTCACATCCGATTATATCGTTAGACATAATGGCTACATGTACAGCATTAGCAGATGCGCCAATATCATCAGAAAAACCTTTAGATGGGGTTAATTTAATCCCTTATATTAAAAATGAAATTTTAACCCCACCACATGACTATCTGTTTTGGAGAAAATTTGATCATGGGGGATTGGCGGTTAGAAGAGGAGATATAAAGGTAGTGAAGGATCGACGAACCGACAAGCAAGGCGTTGTAAGTTACAATATTGAAAATGATNTATCTGAGAAAGTAGATATTTCACAATCATTTCTGAAAGAAAAAAATAAATTAGTTGATCTTCATAGTCAATGGAATGCAGAACTTAAGCCTACGCGTTTTCCAACACTTGGTAATCATAAATGGTGGATTAAAAATAAATTGGAAGGACAGGGTAAATGATAAAATTATTAATAGTGTTACTTTTTTTTATATCCCATATTTCCTCTTCTGCTGATAAACCAAATATAATATTCATCTATGCTGATGATATCGGTTACGGAGATTTTGGCTGTTATGGGGGAGAGGTTCAAACAGTAAATATTGATGATATNGCAGAAAAAGGAGTTCAATTTTTAAATGGATATTGCACATCCTCAACATGTACACCCTCAAGATATTCATTATTAACAGGTGAGCATGCATTTAGAAATAAGGGAGCAAAAATATTAGAGGGAAATGCTCCTTTAATAATTGATCCTAAAAGACCAACTATTGCACAATTTCTAAAAGATAATGGTTATTCTACTATGTTATCTGGAAAATGGCATTTAGGACTAGGAACAGCAATAGAATCGTTAAATTGGAATGGAGTAATAAGCCCAGGACCCAAAGAGTTAGGATTTACCGATTCATTTCATATGGCAGCAACAGCAGACCGTGTTCCATCAGTTTACATTAGAGATGGTAAAGTCGTAGATTTAGACCCAAACGATCCTATCGAAGTTAGTTATGTAAAAAAGGTTGGAAATGAACCAACAGGCTTGTCTCATCCTCATCTATTATCCGTTCAGGCAGATGAGCAACACGCAAAAACGATTATTAACGGAATAAGTAGAATTGGCTGGATGAGCGGCGGTCATCAAGCGAGGTTTAGGGACGAAGACATGGCGGATACCTACCTAAATGAAGCGATATCCTTTATTCATAAATCTAAAAACAAACCATTTTTTCTATATTTTGCACCCAATGAAAACCATGTACCCAGAATTGTTCATAAAAGATTTCAAGGATCTACCTCCTTAGGCCCACGTGGAGACGCTATTGCGGTATTCGACTGGTGTGTGGGTAGATTAGTAGAAGAATTAAAAATTGCGAATGTGTATGATAATACATTAATTATTATCACATCAGATAATGGACCTGTACTATTTGATGGGTATTGGGATGGAGCAATTGAAAAAAAGGGAACTCATAAAGCAGCAGGTCCGTTAAAAGGTGGTAAATATAGTTTATGGGAGGGAGGTACCCGTGTCCCATTTATTGCATATTGGCCAAAAAAATCAAAACCACTTGTCTCGAATGCTATTGTTAGCCAACTTGATTTATATGCAACGATTGCTGATATAATAGACATACCAATTCCTGAAAATGCTGGACAAGATGGGGTAAGCGTCTTAGATGCATTGATAGGTGAATCAGAGGTGGGAAGATCTTATGTGGTACAAGAGGCTCCTTATGGGTTAGCCATAAGATTTGAAAATTTTAAATTTATCCCTCCGGGTATAATTCGTGAAAGAGTTGGAATAGGAAGGTGGAAGCAGACAAATGTTCCTAAACCAGGATTTTTATTTGACCTCTCCAATGATATTAATGAAGATACAAATTTATCCTCTACATATCCAAATAAAGTTAGAGAAATAAACGAATTATTAATTAATATACGTTCTAGGAAGAATTAAACGAAATGTTTTATAAGATATTTATACTTCTTTTATGTTTAAGCTCATCAAATGCTTTCGCTGCAAAACATGTCCCTATTTTTTCTACCGCAGGCTTCATAGAAAATGACCCAGAGGTTAGGCAAGCGTTCAATTTTAATATTGGTTGGAGGTTCATAAAAGGGGATATTGATGGTGCCTTTTCGAAGAAATTTAATGATAAAGATTGGAAGTTAGTTAATTTGCCTCATGGTATTGAAATCCTTCCATTATGTGCAAGTGGAAGTATTAATTATCAGGGTCCTAGTTGGTATCGAAAATATTTTACTTTAGATGAATCCTTCAGGGATAAGAAAATATTTGTTCACTTTGAAGGAATTATGGGTATTTCTAAAATTTGGATTAACGGCAAATTAGTTAATACTCATTACGGAGGGTATTTTCCTGTTCATATTGATATTTCAGAATACATTGATATTGAAAAAGAAAATACTATAGCCGTCTATGCGGATAATAGTAATAATTCTTTATATCCTCCCGGAAAACCCCAGGAGTTATTAGATTTTACCTATTTTGGAGGCATGTACAGAGATGTATGGTTAATTAAGCTTAATAAGACATATATAACTCACCCGTTAGGAGTTGATAAAATTGCTGGNGGCGGTGTTTTTTCAGTAACAGAACGTATTGAAAACAACCAAGCTTTTTTAAAGGTATTAGTAGATATAGAAAATGAAGATATAAAAAAACAATTAACCATAAGAACTTCTCTAACAGATAAAAATAATTTCTTAGCCGCCGAATATATTATTGAAGAAGAGGTAAATGCTTTATCCTCTCAATCATTTGATTTTACAATAAAAGTTGATAACCCATTACTTTGGTCACCTAATAATCCTCATTTGTATAATTTATGTATAGAAATATCAGATGACAAAGGAAAAAAAATTGACTCTTATCTAAAAAAAATTGGTATCAGGACAATCGAGTTAAAAGGAAGAAAAGGATTATTTCTTAACGGGGAAAAATATCCTGAACTATTATTAGGAGGCAATCGTCATCAAGACTTTGCTCACATAGGAAATGCTTTACCAAACAATCTTCATTGGAGAGATGCATTAAAGCTGAGACAGATTGGGATGAAAGTAATTAGATCCGCTCATTATGCTCAAGACCCTGCCTTCCTTGATGCATGCGATGCACTCGGATTATTCGTTGTAAATGCGATTCCAGGATGGCAATTTTGGAATGATGATCCAATATTTTCAGAAAGAATGTTAAGTGATGTTAGAAAGTTAATTCGTCTTGAGAGAAATAGACCGTCATCACTTATTTGGGAAATTATCCCCAATGAAACACATTTCCCCGATCAATTTGCGATAAAAGCTACTTCATACGCTCATGAAGAATTTCCTTTTAATGGATTTTATACTGCTACAGATGGTCGATCTCATAGGTCATCCGCTCAAGAATATTTCGATGTTTTATATGCAGATGATACAATGTGGAAATACAGGGATAAAAGTGTATTTAAAAGAGAATGGGGAGATTATGTTGATAATTGGATTGATCATAATTCTGTTAGTCGAGTGGCAAAACAATGGGGTGAAATTCCTCAGCTTCATCAGGCATATCATTATTTTGATGAAGAATGGCTAGAAGATGATAAAATAATAACATGGCCCTCATTAACTAAGATTTTTTCAGCAAGTCCTGCTTTAGTAGGGGCAACGTTATGGCATCCTTTTGATCATCAACGAGGATATCACCCTGATCCNTTTTGGGGAGGAATTATGGATGCTTANAGACAACCTAAATTTTCCTATTATTTATTTAAATCCCTTTCATCTGTNNATGAAAGTAATAATATTACAAATGTTGAGCATGAACCATTTGTTTATATAGCTCATCTTATGACTCCATTTTCACCTAATAATGTTACTATTTTTACAAATTGCGAAGAGGTAAAATTAACTTCTTTTGGAAAACATTATGGAATTCAAAAAGCCTATGATGATTTGAGTCCTGTACCNCGTGTTCCAGTNGTTTTTACCAATGCATTTAATTATGATGATGCACGTAATAAAAATAAAAAGGAGTATGGAANGATAAATCAAAAAAGAAATGTTAATTCGCAAATTATAGCAGAAGGATTAATTGATAATAAAGTNGTAGCCACTCACACTCGATGGCCAGTTGGAAGAAAAAATAAAATAATATTAAAGGTTGATGATACAAATATTCAACCANTAGCTGATGGAAGTGATATTACTCCTGTGGTAGCATACTTAGTGGATAACGAAAATGGAATTAAAAGATTAAGTGACGAGTACATTCGTTTTACAGTTTTGGGCGAAGGAGAATTAATAAACGGGATTAATACAGAAATTAATCCTCAAAAACTCTTGTGGGGTGAGGCGGTAGCATTAATTCGNTCCACAACCACTTCAGGAGAGGTGGTAGTNAGAGCTGAAACAATTAAAAATAGTATTAATAGTCCTCAATCAGCTGAGCTAACTTTTAAAACATTACCTTCTTCACAATCATTAATATTCTCAGAACAACCTGAATTCATATATGATAAAAATAGTGAAGNAGGGATAAGTGATAACNCTNATAATAATGATATTGATAATTATAGAAACGAGCTGATGAATGTGGGAAAACAACAACAAGATTTTATTCAATGATTCGAGGCTAATCAAATGGTAAAATATTTATTAATACTTGTGNTATATTTTTTATGTGGAAATNTAAGTAATACTTTAGCTAAAAATGAACAGCCAAATATATTATGGATATATGTGGAAGATATGTCACCGTGGCTAGGATGTTATAATGACAAGATAAATAAAAATAAAACCCCTAATATTGATTTGATTGCAAGAAAGGGTGTGTTGTTTGAACGTACATTTGCTCCCGCTCCTGTTTGTTCTGCAACACGTTCAGCTATGATGCTCGGTCAGTCTGCAATTCGTTTTGGAGCTCATCAACATCGTTCATCTCGAGCCGGTACGTCAATTTATTTACCTGAAAATTATAAGTTACTCCCTGAAATTTTAAAAGATGTTGGCTATACCACCTTTAATTTTGGAAAAGATGATTACAATTTTATTTGGGATACATCTATTTATTCTCATAAACTTCAATCATCAACAAATTTCCTATCGTTAATCGATAAACAACCTTTTTTTGGACAAATTCAAACAAAGGGAGGCAAGGGTAATCTTTGGAAATTCCCAGATAATCGTCGAACAGATCCGGCAGAGGTCACTGTTCCAAAGGATTATCCTGATGATGACATTTTTAGAAATATTGTTGCACAACATTATGACGCAATACGATTAGAAGATGATGGTGTTGGAAAAATTTTAGATGGATTAGATGCTGCAGGCATTCTAGATAATACAATTATCGTATTTTTTTCTGATCATGGAGCGAATCATTTAGTACGTCACAAGCAAATGGTAACGGAAGGGGGATTGCATGTGCCGCTAATCATGTGTGGACCCAGTCATCTTATTCCGGTAAATAAACGACGAACCGATTTAGTAAATCTTTTAGATTTATCTGCTACTACGTTGTGGTGGGCAGGAGTTGACATTCCACATTGGTATGAAGGTAAAAATTTATTTTCACCATCTTTTGTTCCNCGTGAATTTATTGGAGCTCACAAGGACCGTTTAGATCATACGATAGACAGAGTGAGGTCAATTCGGACAGAACGATTTAGGTATATAAAAAATTATAAGTTAGATCGTATTTTTCTTCAGCCACAGTACCGAGATAAAAGAACAGCGATATTGCACCTAAAAAAATTGTTAAATGAAAATAAGTTATCAGATCTGCATCGTAATATTTATTTTGGAGAAAGACCATCAGAAGAATTCTATGACATTGTAAATGACCCCGCTATGACAATTAATTTAGTAGCTGATTTAAATTATAAGGGTGAATTGGATAAACATCGAGAATTATTAAATATTTGGCTATCTCATGGTGATATGGGAGTTAACGAAGAAACTATTGATACATTAAAAGCTAACGGTGAAAATCAAATTTGGGGAGAAGGTGTAAATATTGAATATGAAAGATATCGTGTTGATAGCGATGGAGATGGTCTTTCTGATAAGTGGGAAAAAATAAATAATCGTAACCCAACAGATGATAAATTAGTTTATTTATTTGATTGTGGTGGATGGCAAACAGAAGGATGGAAATCAGATAATATAAAATCTAATATTGCGGGATTTTTAGGAACCTTAGATTTTAAATTAGAAAATAGTTCTAATTCCATAAAAAAGAATGGATTAAATTTCGAATTTAATACATCCATGAACATGGATATCCATGCATCATTTGATAAAGATATATTATTGCATGTATTGGTAAATGATCGATTAGTTGGTAGAAAAAAAATTTCATCCACATCATCGATTATTTCAACCTCAATTCCTTTGAATTTATCAAAAATNAAAAAAAATATTTCTAATATTGAATTAGTNTTTAGNGGTATNAAGAATACAGAAGTNATAATTGATAAAATTTACGTNAATAAATTTCAACAAGCACTTAGACCAAATATCATTTATATCCTTGCCGACGATTTAGGATATGGTGAGGTTGGATTTAACGGTCAGAAGTTAATTAAAACTCCAGAAATTGATAAGTTGGCAGAAGGAGGAATGAGATTTACAGATCATTATTGTGGAAACGCGGTGTGTGCTCCATCTAGATGTTCTTTATTAACAGGTCTTCATCCTGGTCATGCATACATCAGATCAAATAGTCCAGGTTATCCAAATGGACAAACTCCACTTCCTAAAAATGTAGAAACAGTTGCAAAATTAGCTAAAAGAGGAGGGTACACAACCGCAATTATTGGAAAATGGGGATTAGGAGGAGTTTTAGAGGATAAACCAAATCCTACTTTAAATAGTGGTCATCCCAATTATCAAGGGTTTGACCATTTTTTTGGATATCTAGATCAACGAAAAGCGCATAATTATTATCCAAACCATTTATGGAGGAACAATGAATATATTAAACTTAATAATTCAACAAATGGATGGGATAAAAGTAACGAGGATTACAGTCATGATTTAATGACTGAAGAGGCATTANNATGGATAAGGGATAATAAAGATAAACCAATGTTTTTATACTTGGCCTATTGTATTCCACATGTTTGGTGGCAAGTCCCTGAGTTAGGTATATACAACAAAAAAAATTGGCCTGAAAGTTACTTAAACATTCAAGCAGCTATGGTATCAAGAATGGATAGAGACATTGGTAGAATAAAGAAACAGATTGAAGANCTAGGAATTGCTAAAAATACGTTAATTATTTTTAATTCAGATAATGGAGCTCACGCCAAAGGAATAACAAAAGAGTTTTTTGANACNACTGGAGGGTTAAGTGGAAAAAAAAGAGATATGACAGAAGGAGGTATTCGTTCTCCAATGGTAGCTTATTGGCCAAGTGTAATTAAAGAAAANACAGTCTCTTCTCATTTATCAGCATTTTGGGATTTTTTACCTACNGTATCTGATTTAATTGGTGAACCAATTGATGGTCGAACCGATGGTATATCTATGTTGCCTGAGTTACTAGGTCATCAAAATCATCAAAAAAAACATCAATTTTTATATTGGGAATTATACGAGGGAAAACCTAATTGCAGTATTCGATTTAATGAATGGAAAGGGATTATTAGAGATAGAAGAAAAGGAATGAATATTGAGTTATATAATCTTCAAAGTGATTTTAGAGAAACAAATAACGTCGCAGATAAAAATCCAACGATTGTNAATAAGATGATAATGATGATGAATGAATCCCATGAATCAAATCCTTTTTGGGATATGAAAAATAAACCCTTATATAATTTAGCTGCTGCATGNGAAGCTTCAGGGATTATTCATAAACCCTTGTCGAATGAAAATAAATAATATATATGTGGAATCTATTTGGGAGATAATCGTATGGGAATAATTGATATAATAGTTTTTGTTTTATTTATTTTGATTGTTATTGGTACGGGGTTATTTAAATCAAAATCTGATAATGTATCCGCTGATAACGACGCCGAAAATTATTTTCTTGCAGGTCGTGGATTATCTTGGTGGTTAATTGGATTTTCTCTTATTGCTGCAAATATTTCAGCTGAACAATTTGTTGGTATGTCTGGTCAAGGAGCAGGNCTTTATGGATTATCTGTCTCAAGCTGGGAGTGGTTNGCAGCAATTACCTTGGTAGTAGTTGCATTTGTTTTATTNCCTTATTTTTTANGNTCAGGAATTACAACTATTCCNGAGTTTTTGGAAGTTCGTTATAATCATTGGTCAAGACTCTTGATGACATTATCCATGATTTTAATTCTTATAGGAGTCAGTTTAATAGGAGTTATTTATGCTGGAGCATTAACATTAACGGAACTAATGTCGCAGTTTCAATTTGATCTATCATTAGCTGGTTGTTGTTGGGCATTAGGTATTATGGCTGCTATTTATGTAGCTGTTGGAGGATTGAAAGCTTGTGCTTGGGCAGATCTTTTACAAGGATCTGCATTAATTATTGGAGGAGGTGTAATTACCTATTTTGCGTTTACAGCACTTAACACAACTCCATCATCTGAGTTGATGTCAGCTACAGGAGGTTTTATATCATTAGATGATAAAAGTGGAGCTATTCAAAAGTTTAATGCTTTAAACGAATCTGTTATGCATATGGGTAGTAANCCAACAATGCCATGGGGTATATTGCTTCTAGGTATTTGGATTCCCAATTTTTACTACTGGGGATTAAATCAGTATATAACACAGCGTGTATTAGGATCAGCTTCATTATCCGAGGGACAGAAAGGGTTAGTTCTTGCTGCNGGATTAAAATTACTAATTCCTTTTATCATAGTTATTCCTGGTATTATTGCTTTTAATCTATTTAGCTCTGAGATGGCTTCAAATGCTGGAAATGTTATGGNTGTTTATGAAGAAGCTGCAGCTTCTTCAAATAAAGGAAATACTATNTTTCAACTAGATTCTCGATGGGCTATGGCAAATCCTGATAAAGCTGCCGAAGTGAATGCATTTAATGAGAGTGTTATTAATAGAGTTGGTTCAGAAAGTATAGTAGTAAGTGAAATAAATAATTTTAAATATGATTCGGCATTGGGATTGCTAATAACAAAACTTATNCCTCAGAATGTTGGCTTATTAGGTTTTGTGATAGCAGCTTTATTGGGAGCAATTGTTTCATCATTAGCCGCTGTATTAAATGCNGCATCAACTTTACTNACNATGGATGTTTATCAACGTTATTTAAAACCTAAAGCTTCACAGCGTCAACTGGTATCGATTGGAAGAATTTGTATTGGAATATTTGTAATAATTGGATGTATTGTCTCACCATTATTAGCAAATAACAGCTCTATCTTTGAATTCATCCAAAAGTTTCAGGGGTATGTCTCAACTGGAATAGTAGCTGTATTTATATATGGTTTAGCAAATCGTTCTGGAGGTGATTGGGCAGGGGTTATTGGGCTTGTTGCAAATCCAATTATATACTATTTATTAAGTGAGAGTATTCTTTTTCCTGAAACACATTTTCTTTATTCGATGTCTTATTCATTAATTGCAGTATTGGCTATTTTATTTATTTATGGATATTTTCATAAACGAGCTGAGAAAATAATATTTTCAACTAATACCACAATGGATTTAACAAGATCTAATGGAGCACTTTGGGCAGGATGGATTGTTTGCATTTTAACGGTATTTCTTTATATTATCTTTTGGTAAGATAAAAATATTTATTTGATTAGATAGTTATATTCTTTTTATTTTCAGA
>PASA01000003.1 GCA_002712105.1 Kiritimatiellaceae bacterium | reverse complement strand
TGCTAAGGAAAAACCACCTGCTGCTAAGGANNAACCACCTGCTGCTAAGGANGAACCACCTGCTGCTAAGGANGAACCACCTGNTCAAAAAAATATTGAAAAACCAATTTCAGCNGCTCCNAATGTNCGACGTCTNGCAAGAGAATTNGGTNTAGATATAAAAAATGTTCATTCATCNAGTGGAGGTAGAATTTCTCTTGATGATGTTAAAGAATTTGCNAGAAAAAATGGAAGNTTAGAGAACGTTTCTAANNCTAANCCATTGGATCGAAANCCAGTAGTTGTGTCTGGAAAACAAGGAAAAATTCGAATTGAAAAAATGAATAAAGTTCGAATTGCTACAATGAATCATATGTCCTACTGCTGGAATACAATTCCTCATGTTACACAACATGATACAGTAGATATTTCAAGATTAAATGATTTAAGAAAAAATCTTGGATCTCGTGCTGAAGAGAGGGGAGCTAAANTAACAGTTACCGCAATGTTAGTTAAAATAATAAGTTCTGCCTTAAAAGTATTCCCTAATTTTAATGCAAGTATAAATTCNGAAACTAATGAAATTCAGTTTAAAGAATTTTATAATATTGGAATTGCTGTTGATACAGAGCAGGGATTAATAGTTCCAGTAATTAAAGATGCTGATCATATGTCAATGATTGATTTAGCAGTTGAACTGACTGCAATTTCTCAAAAGGCTAGAGCAGGACAAATTAGCTTAAAAGAACTTCANGGTGGTACTTTCACAATTTCAAATATAGGAGGAATTGGCGGGTCATTTTTCACACCCATTGTTAATTCTCCAGAAGTTGCAATTCTTGGCATCGGAAGAGCTGTTATTGATGCATCAGGAAAAATGATGATGCCTTTATCATTGTCATATGATCATAGATTAATAGATGGTGCAGATGGCGCAAGGTTTTTAAAGTGGATCATTGATGCCATAAATGAGCCAATGACCCTATATATTGATAGTTAATCTAAAAGCATTTTTTCTGTATCATTCCATGATANGCATGGATCTGTTATTGATAATCCGTATTTATATTCTCCAGCAATTTTTTGATTATCGGATTCAATAAAACTCTCAATCATCGCTCCAATNATTGAAAAATTTCCATTTTTTCTTTGATTGATTATACTATTCCAAACATTTATTTGATTTAAGGAAATTTTATTTGCATTTGCATGAGAGCAATCAATCATAAGACCAGGATTAACATTAAGCTCTTTTAACTTTTTTAAAGCTTCTTGAACTTCATTATTTTCAAAATTGGGTTTATTTTCTCCTCCACGTAAAACAAGGTGAGTATTAGGATTACCCTCAGTTGTTACAACAGAAGTTTTTCCATCTTGATCAATTCCTAAAAAACTATGAGGAATACTTGCTGAAGAAATTGCATTTATTGCAACTTGAATATTTCCATCAGTACCATTTTTAAATCCTACAGGCATAGACAAGCCACTTGCCATTTCACGATGCGTTTGAGATTCAGTTGTTCTAGCTCCAATTGCAGCCCAACTAATTAAGTCGGCTGTATATTGTGGAACTATTGGGTCTAAAAATTCAGTTGCAATTGGTAAGCCTAATTTAGTTATTTTGATAAGAAGTTTTCTTGCTTCATTTAATCCATATTCCATATCACAACTATCATCTAAATGAGGATCATTAATATATCCTTTCCATCCAGTTGTAGTTCTAGGTTTTTCAAAATAAACTCGCATGATAATTAAATATTTATCAGAGACGAGATTAGATATTTTATGTAATCTTTCAGCATAATCATATGCTGCAATTGGATCATGAATTGAACAGGGACCAATTACAACAAGCAAACGATTATCTTTCATATGGATTATATTTCTGATTTCATCTCTATATCCAATAATTTGATTAGCAAGATCATCAGAAAGTGGAATACTGCTTTTTAATTCTCTTGGAGTAGCTAATTGTTTTAATCCACTAATTCTTAAATTTTCAGTTGTATTTGTTTTAATTTTCATAATTCGGGAAAATAAATCATATTTACATATACAATAACAAGACTCTGTATCAATTTATTTTTTTTCTTTGAATATTAATAATTCTTCTTCTCTTCTTCTTAATATTTCTTTGTTACTGTTTGTGAGTGAGGGATCTCGAAACGGAATACCTTTTGTAGTTGTAAATAACATTTTTAATTCATCTTCTAAAATTGGATGCTTTAGCAACTCGTTTTTCTTAACCGCTATCGTTCCTTCTTTATTATTGCTGGACAATGTTTTTCCAATTCTAAATCCTCCTGAAATCATACTTGATCTTACAGGGCCTGATGATGAATAAGTTAATAACTTTCCATTTTTATTTAATTTTTTATAAATTAATTTGAAAAATTCTATACTCCATAATTCACTATTTTTTTGAGATGAAAAGGCATCAAGAAAGATTATATCATAATAATTATTTGGTAATTTTTGAATTGTATATCGTGCATCTCCTAAAATTAAATTTATATGCGAGTTTTCAGTAGGAAATGAGAAGCCACACTTATAAAGATTATTNAGTGTTTTCTTCCAGTCAAAACTATCATNGATATGATTATCAATTTTTTCAAATGCATGTCTTANAACTCTTTTATCTATTTCCAAAGCAGAAATTTCAATTTTTTTTTCATTATCAACAACTGAATTTATAGCACTTAAACTATTATAACCTAATCCAAAACAAATATCTAAAATTCTTANATTTTTTGATTTTATAAGTTCAGATAATTCTGATGGAAGAATATATTTTTCCATTGCTTCCAATCTTCCACCTAACATGGAATGATAATGTTCTTTAAATAATGGNTTCCAAAAAGTTATAGAATCATCATCGGTTTTTATGGATTTGAGTTTAATATCTTTAATTGGTTTCATATCTTTTCTTNNTNAAAATAAATCACCCTGTCTTACCTCTCTACATTCCATTTGATAAACAATATAATTTTTAAATTGTTGCTTATCCATNTTCCATTTTGGAGCGATTAACTCATCTTTGGGAGTATCTGTTGTAAAACGCATAATGGGTAGGTTAGGGGGTAATCTTCTCATGAATTCTATTAATTGATCGCCAAANTCATACTCATCAAGAACCTTTACAGGATTTATAGTATTTTCTAGTGCTAATGTTGTTCCTTTCTCAATATGGAGATTATGAATCTTTACTGCTTGAATTGGCAGTCTTGAAAAAGCGTTAGCAGTTTCTTTATAATCTTCTTNNGTTTCNCCAGGNAAACCAATTATTGCNTGAAGAGCAATGGGAACATTTATTGAATTAAGTTTTTTTATAGCATCGACACTTGATTTCCAATCATGACCTCTATTAATTCNATTAAGAGTATGGTCATGAATAGTTTGGACGCCTAATTCAACCCAGACCTCAATTTTCTTATTCAATGATTCTAAAAATTCTAACGCTTGAGGTGTAATACAATCTGGCCTAGTTCCTATACTAACGGCAGAAAATGGGAATGAATTTATTAAGTTNAAGTATAAAGGTTGCTGAGATTCTCCAAATGTAGCAGAAAACGCCTGAACATAAGCCATAAATTTTTTAGCGTTATATCTCTTCTTTGAAAAATTAATAGCAGTTTCCATCTGTTCTTTNACAGAAGAGCTTCCGATAGTTTGAACNGCAGCCGATCCTCTTACATTACAGAAGGTGCAGCCACCAGATCCATCNTTNTCGCGATTAGGACAGCCAAAATTAAAATCAATTGGTATTCTATACAGTGAATCACCATGACGATTTATCATGAAGTTTTTGTATGATGTAAAAGGCAAACTCATCTATCAAACTTTAACCTCATGCCTCTAATATTCGGATTAATTTTGTTATCGTTATAAGCTAGCTTTCCATTNACAAATGTTGCCGTAACAGAAGAAGAAAATGTTGTTCCTTCAAANGGTGACCATTTACACTTATATCTAATATTATCTTTGTTAACAGTATGAGGTTTTTCTGTATCAACAATTGTTAAATCTGCAAAGTAACCTTCTCTTATAAATCCTCTATCTAAACATTTATATATCAAAGATGGATTATGTGCTGTTTTTTGAGCAACTGTTGTTGCAGGTAGGAATTCAAATAAAGAGGGAATAGCACTCTGAACTATCGGCATTCCCGATGGAGCATTAAAATAAGAATTTTCTTTTTCACTGGTAAGATGAGGAGCATGATCGGTTCCCACTGTATCAATAATATTATTTTTTAAGGCTTCTCGAAGAGCATCTCGATCACCCAATGTTTTAATTGCCGGATTACATTTAATATAAGATCCTTTTGAATCATAGTTTTTATCGTAAAACCATAAATGATGTGGACAAGCTTCCACAGTAATATTTTTTTTGTTTATTTCCTTATTTGAAAATAATTTAAGCTCTTTTGCTGTTGTCATATGAAGAATATGGATATGAGTGTTATATTTTTTTGCAAGTTCTACAGCAAATTTTGANGATTGATAACAAGCTTCTTCAGAACGGATTAAACCATGTTGATTAAAAGGAATAATTTCTCCAAATTTTTTTTCAAATACTTTTTCATTTTCTTTAATTATATTATCTACTTCACAATGCAGTGCTAGTGGAACTTGTACGGATTTAAATATTTTTTCAATTTGCTCACTTGAGTCGACTATTAAGTTACCCGTAGAAGAGCCTAAGAATAATTTTATTCCACAAACATTCTTTGAATCAATTGCCTCTAATTCATTTAAATTTGTATTCGAAGCACCTAAATAGAATGAAAAATTTGTAAAACAATTTTTTTCAGCATTTTTAAATTTTTCCTCAAGAATTTTATTTGTTACAGCNGCAGGTTTAGTNTTNGGCATTTCCATTATTGATGTAATNCCNCCAGATAATGCNGCTTGACTTTCNGAACTTAATGTTCCTTTTTCTTCTAGACCNGGTTCNCGAAAATGAACATGTGCATCTATCATTCCTGGTAAAAGTAATTTACCTTTTGCATCAAAAATTTCTTCAGAGGATGTNCNNTTNNCTAGTGGTGATATATTTTCNATTCGTCCATTTTTTATTAAAATATCATTTTCATTTATACAACCCTCATTAACAACTTTGCTATTAACTATTCTAATTTTTTTCATTTATTAATTTTTAACATTTATTTAGTTCGAATCTATTAAAAACAATTATTTTATTAATAGATGAGAAAATCAATTTTACAAAAATGATTTTGNNATTATTANANANTACANTTTTGTAACTAATTTGATAAAAAAAACNAAATTTAAAATATTTTATTGGCATAAAAATTGCNTCATTTAATGTAGTAATGAATTTTAATAATTATTCTCCAGAAAATTATTTTGATGAGTATTTCNTAGAAAATAACATTCCNAGAAAAGAAGCATCACTGCTTGTAAAAACAATTAANAGCCTTGATGAAGGCGATTTAAAAAAAAGACAGGAAGCAAGTGAAGTATCNATAAGAAATATGGGTATTACATTTAAACTAAATGATAATATTGATNATGAAAGAACTATACCATTTGATATAATTCCAAGAGTTATTTCAGGAAAAGAATGGGATCCAGTTGAAAAAGGTCTTGCTCAAAGAATTAAGGCAATAAANTTATTTATTGANGATATTTATAATGATCAAGAAATAATAAAAGATAATTTAATTCCATCTGAAATCATTAAATCATCAAAAGGTTATCGTNCTGAATGTGAAGGCTTAAAACCTCCAAANAAAGTGTGGGCTCATGTAACTGGAACAGATATTATTAGAGATAACGATGGNACCTTTTATGTTTTGGAAGATAATTTATGCGTTCCTTCAGGTGTTTCATATGCATTAATTAATCGTCAATTAATGAAGCGTAATTTTCCTGAGGTTTTTCAAAGGAGTAATGTTAGACAAATAATCGATTATCCGGACAAATTTGTAAAAACGTTAAATGAACTTTCTCCAGTNGATAAAAGTTATTCAACTACTGCAATTCTTACTCCTGGTCGTTATAATTCTGCATATTTTGAACATGCTTTTTTAGCTCAACAAATGGGAGCAATGTTAGTTGAAGGNCAAGATTTAGTTTATGATGGAAAATATGTGTGCGCGCGAACAGTTAAAGGATTNCAGCGAATTGATGTTATATATCGAAGAATTGATGATACTTTTTTGGATCCAGATGTTTTTAACCCACTTTCAATGCTTGGCTGTTCTGGTTTAATAAAGGCTTACAAAGAAAATAAGATAACTATTGCAAATGCTCCTGGAACAGGTGTTGCAGATGATAAAGTCATCTATTCTTTTATACCAAAAATTATAAAATATTATCTAGGCGAGGAACCAATACTTAAAAATGTTCCAACAAAATTATGTTGGAATACTGATGATTTGGAATACACATTGGANAATTTAAAGGAATTAGTTGTAAAGCCTGCAAGTGAATGTGGTGGCTATGGNATATTAATTGGNCCAAATTCAACTTCAGATGAAATAAATAAGTTTTCAAAATTATTGAAAAAAAATCCACGTAATTATATATCACAACCTACTTTAAAATTTTCAAGGGTACCGGTTTTGATAAATAATAACTTTGAAGGCCGTCATGTTGATCTTAGACCATTNATACTTTATAGCGGAAGTAATTGTTATGTATTACCTGGNGGCCTTACCAGAGTTGCTCTTAAAGAAGGTTCATTAGTAGTTAATTCTTCTCAAGGAGGAGGAACTAAAGATACATGGATTGCAGATATATGATTTATATACTAGGAGAAAAATTTGTTAGGACGTGTGGCAGATAATATTTTTTGGTTAAGCAGATATATTGAACGAGTTTCCAATACNGCTCGCTTAATTGAAGCAAGCAGTTATTTAAATTTNGATTTTAAAATAAATCATGAAGAACAATGGGTTCCATTAATTGAGATTAGTGGTAATCTNAATGAATTTAAAAATAATTATGACTGTTGCAGTAGAGATGAAGTTTTACACTGGCTAATTTATAATGAAAACTATCAAGATTCATTAAGAAGTTGTTTGATAAAAGCTAGAGATTTAGCNGCTTCATTAAGAGAGTATTTNTCAGTAGAAATTTTTCAGGAAATTAATAATTTGTTATCTCTTGTTCCCAAAAAACATTTTAATCAAGTTCCATCGTATCATTATATTTTTGAAATTTGCGAAGGTGTTAAAAGAAGNAACATGTTAATTTCTGGAATAATGATTAAAAATATGGAAAGAGGAATTGGCTTTAATTTTTGGGGGATTGGAGAATTTTTAGAGCGTTCAGACAATACATCAAGATTATTAAATGTNAATTATTTCTATTTATTACCAGAAGTTGAATACATTGGAACAAGTGTTGAAGATCTTCAGTGGAGTGCAATTTTACAATCTATTGATGCAAGAGAGGCTTATTATAGAAGATTTTCGATAATAGATGCAAAGAACATTATTAAAATGATCATCAATGATGAAAGTTTTCCACGATCAATNTATTTTTGTCTTATATCAGCAAAAAAATGTATTTTTGAAATTACACAAAATCAATNATCNTCTCCTTACTTAAAATTAAACTTGCTNTGTGAAGATTTAAAAAATATTTCGTCGGAAAAAATAATAGAAAGTGGTTTGCATGAATTTATCGATAATTTACAAATTAAAATTAATGATATTAATTTAGATATTTTCCAAACATTTTGTGATCCACGTCATTATTGATAATGGAGTCAATCAATATGAAAAGAATTTTAGAAATCAATCATTNAACAAGCTATATTTATGATAGACCCACAACCCTTGGTCCACAGTGTATCAGATTAAAGCCCAGTAAAAGTAATTTGTATTCAATNATGGATTATAAATTAGAGGTTTATCCTAATCCATCTTCAACGGAATGGTTTAATGATATCTATGGAAATAATATTGCAAGCGTTATATTTGATAATCCGACAACTAAATTTAATATTGAGGTCTGTACNAAAATTCAATTTNATANAANNNAGACNGATTATTTATCTNTATCCTCNGATTATAAAAATTATCCATTTTTTTACACATATGATGATAGAAAAAAAGTACACCCTTATTTAGGCGCACCAGAACCTACGAAATTATTTGAAGAATATTGTGANCAACTTAGAAGAGTAAATATCGATACATTAGATTTAGCTGATAATATAAATAAAGATATTAATAAAAATATAAAATATACTAAGAGATTTGAGCCTGGTATTTATTCGCCTGAATCAACATTAGAATTAAAAACAGGATGTTGTAGGGATGTTGCGTGGTTATTAGTTAATATTTTTCGAAAACTTGGAATTGCAGCACGTTTTGTTTCAGGTTATTCGATAAGNTCTGGACNTAATNAAAATGAAAATAATGAGTTAGATTTACATGCATGGTGTGAAATTTTTCTNTCAAATCTTGGATGGGTAGGTTTAGATGCTACAAGTGGACAATTTTGTGGATGCTATCATATTCCTNTAGCTTCAGCAGCTTTTCCTTTCTCNACTGCACCTGTTGAAGGTTTAATATCTAAATGTANTTCGACTTTTAATGTTGAAATGAGTTGCAGAGAAGTTTGNATTTAATAAAATTGAAATTTAAATCGTTATTTTTTTATCGATTTTTATACATCATTATTTAAAATANTGGTAAGAANTATATTGTTANAACGAAGTTATTNTTATGAATAATTATCTCCAAAAACGAATTACTGATGAAGAAGCATTAGACATGCTAAAAAACATGTCAACTCCGGAGTTAATGTCCAGAGCCAGAGANATTCAAACAGCCCGTCATGGAAATAAAGTTTATTATGTTCATAGTCATAATTTAAATCCTACCAATTTATGTGTTGTAAAATGTAAATTATGTTCTTTTTATAGAGANGAAAATTCTCCAGATGCATATGTTACAACACTTGAAGATGCAAAAAAAGATTTAGAAAGAGCGAAAGGTCATAATCTAACCGACCTCCATATTGTAGGAGGAATGATTCCAGAATTAGATATGAAATATTATGAAGATTTATTTTCGTTATCTCGAAAAATGTTGCCAGGNGTTTTACTTCAAGGGATGACAGCTGTTGAAATTCATTGGATNGCAGGAAATGAAGGTATAACTGTTAAGGAATGTTTAGAAAGATTAACAAAATGTGGATTTGGATCAATATCAGGTGGAGGAGCTGANCTTTTTCATCCAGACATAAGGAAAAAAATTGCAACTACTAAAATTTTAGCACAACATTGGTTAGACGTACANCGTGAAGCNCATGCTCAAGGAATTCCAACTAATGCTACAATGTTATTTGGTCATATAGAAAAAGATGAACATTTAATTCACCATTTATCCAAACTTAGAGCATTGCAAGACGAAACCAATGGATTTCAAGCTGTTATTCCTCTACCATTTCAAGCAAACGGAAAAGCTTTAGGTGTAAAGTATTCTCCAACTGGAGATAGACAAGTTCGTGTTGCAGCTCTATCAAGAATATATTGTGATAATTTTCCTCATGTTCGTATGTTGGTAAACTACATGGATCGTAAACTATTAGGNGTATTAACNCATAGTGGAGTTGATGATATAGGTGGAACTAGNNTNAANGAAAGAATTGCNAANGANGGTGGNGCCCCCCAAAGTCAAAAATTTTTTACAGCGAAAGAGATGGAAGATTTTTTAAAGAATCATGGGCACCTTCCTATTCTTACAAATAGTGTTTATGATCAGCTAGAAGGTCAGCCAGATATAAAATCTATTCCTCAAATACCGATCATATCAACCAGATGGAAGCCTATATTAGATAGGGTTGAGGCAGGAGAGCGTTTAAATTCTGAAGATGCAACTATTTTAATAGACGAAGCTCCATTCCAAGAGCTTGGAAGAGTGGCAGCTCTTAAACGTCATGAGGTTGTACCTGGTGATATAGCAACATATGTTTTTGATAAAAATTTAAATACAACTAATGTTTGTAAAGTAGATTGTAAATTTTGTGCTTTTTATACAAATCCTGAAAATAAACGGGCTTATACTCGTTCACCTGAACAAATTTTAGAAGAAGCAAAAAAAGCTGCTGCAGCAGGTGCTACACAAATATTAATTCAGGGTGGATTACATCCAGAATTGGGGTTAGACTATTATGAAAAATGCTTATCATTAATCAGAGATAATGTTGATATATGGATTCATTCATTATCTCCAACAGAAATAGAATTTATAGCTGCGAGCGAGCACATATCTATCAAAGAGTGTTTGCAAAAACTCAAAAATGCTGGATTGCAGTCGCTTCCTGGTGGGGGTGCTGAAATGCTTGTTGACGAGATTAGAAAAGCTATTAGTCCAAAAAAAACACGCTCTAAAGCATGGTTAGATTTGATGGATGATGCCCACTCAATTGGCTTAAAGACTACAGCAACAATGGTTTATGGTTTTGGAGAGACTGGAGCCCAGCGAATAGAACATTTAATGAAGGTTAGAGATTTACAAGATAAAACAGGTGGATTTACAGCATTTATTCCTTGGAGTTTTTCACCAAATAAAACAAAATTAGAGTGTCCTCGGTTAATGAATGGAACTGATTACCTAAGAATGATTGCCATTGCTAGACTAGTATTGGATAACATCCCTCATTTACAAGCAGGATGGGTAACAGAAGGACCTGATGTTTCTCAACTTGCTTTGAAATTCGGAGCTGATGATTATGGCGGAGTTTTGATGACTGAAGAAGTTGTAAGTGCAACAGGTCTTGAGTATGGTGTAACTGAAGACCAAGTTATTAATATGATTCATGAAGCTGGATTTCTTCCAGCACAAAGAACAACACAATACGATCTTATAAAAATTCATGAACAAGAAATGGTAGACGCTTAAAAATGGCTAAAAATGTCCTTGGAAATTCGCTTATACTTTGTAGCAAAAATCCATTAACAGGCTTTTTTAGAAATGGAAAATGTGANACTTGCAAAGATGATATAGGTATGCACACAGTCTGTGCATTAATGACTGACGATTTTCTAAAATTTTCATATGAAAATGGAAATGATTTATCAACTCCTCGACCAGAGTATAATTTNCCAGGGTTAAATGAAGGGGATTATTGGTGTCTTTGTTTATCAAGGTGGATACAAGCTTATAATGCCAATTGTGCTCCAAAAGTAAAATTAGATGCAACCCATGCCTCTGTTCTTGAATTTGTTGAACTTTCTAAATTAAAAGAATTTGAAGTTAATTAAAACAATCCCGTTATTTGTCCAGTTTGTGTATTAATATCAATTTTTCTAAATCCAGGATTTGAGCCTGTGCCAGGCATAAGTTTGATATCACCAGCAATAGGAACAATAAAACCTGCACCTTTAAAAACACTTAAATCACGAATCGGCAATGTCCATCCGGAGATTGCTCCTTTAATATTTGGATCATGAGTTGTGCTAAGATGTGTTTTAACCATACATATGCCCATTTTTCTAGAATCGGTATTTTTTTCTAAATCGTTTAATTTTTGCATTGCCTTGTCAGACCAATTAACATTTTCTGCATTATAAATTTCATGAGCAATAATCTCAACTCTTTCTTTAATTGATAGATTCTGGTCATANAAAAATGAAAAATTATTTTTTTCATTAGCTGCATCAACAACGGCATTTGCTAAATCAATTGCACCTAAACCTCCCTTTAGCCAATGTTGAGAAACTTCACATCTTGCACCTTCTAAATTTGCTATTTTTTTAATTAATTTATGTTCAGATTCGGTATCAGTATAAAATGAATTAATGCAAACAACAGGATTTGAGCCACTTTTTAATACCGTTCTAATATGCGCAACTAAATTATCACAACCTTTTTCTAATAATTCTAAATTCTCTTCCGTGTAAGCTTTATCAAGTTTTTTACCAGGTTTAACTTCTGGTCCTCCACCGTGCATTTTTAAGGCTCTGACAGTTGCAACAATAACCACCGCATCAGGTTTAAGTTCTGAATATCTACATTTTAAATTCCAAAATTTTTCGTATCCAATATCTGCACCAAAACCACTTTCTGTAACTACATAATCAGATAATTTAACAGCTATTTTGTCTGCTAAAACAGAACTTTGACCAATTGCAATATTTGCAAATGGTCCGGCATGAACGAGTATAGGATTTCCTTCAATTGTTTGTATTAGATTTGGATTAAATGATTCTTTCATTATTGCTGTCATTGCACCGTCAACTTCTAAATCTGACGTTGTAATTTCTTCTCCAGACACGCTGTAAGCTACTATCATATTAGAAATTCTTTCTCTCATATCTTTTAAGCTGTTGGAGATTGACAAGATTGCCATAAGTTCACTAGATACCGATATTTGAAACCCAGAATTCATTTCAAAACCATCCATTTTACCACCTTTTCCAATAGTAATATTTCTTAGAGATTGAGCGCAAAAATCAATAGCCCATTTAATTTGAATTTTATCTGGATCGATATTTAAACGTTTTATTCCAATTTGACTCAATCGTTCGTCATTATAATTATTTTCGTGTTGAATTCTGGCAGTCAAAGCAACCATACAAAGATTGTGAGCATTTGTAATAGCATCAATATCACCTGTTAATCCGAGTGTAAAAGGAGCTAGGGGAATACATTGAGATAAACCTCCTCCAGCAGCCGAACCCTTGATATTAAATGTAGGACCTCCGCTAGGTTGTCTAATTGTTCCTAAAGAACATTTTCCAATGCGAGCTAATCCTTCGACCAATCCTAATGTTGTTGTTGTCTTTCCTTCTCCTAAGGGAGTCGGAGTAATAGCTGTTACATCAATATATTTTCCGTTTTTGTTATCTTTAATACGATTCCAGATTTTATTAAAATCAACTTTGCAAATGTATTTTCCATATGGAGTAACTTCATCCTCTAACAAACCTAGTTTATCAGTTATATCCCTAATTGGTCTTATTTTTTTTTCAGCTTCCTCTGCAATTTGCCAATCATGTAATTTTGTAGGATCCATAGTTACACCTCAAATCCAGATTTTGATTTAGGAGCGCCTGGTCTTAAATATAGTATCCAATATATTGTACCAACAAATATACCTCCGCCAATAATATTACCAATTGTTACAATCATTATATTCTCTAAAATTTGAATGAAATTAAAATTACCAAACTGAAGCAGATACATGTTAGCGACAGAATGTTCAAACCCAAGAGCAACAAAAGCAGTAATAGGGAATATTATCGCTAAAATTTTATCAGTTACAGATTTAGCGCTATAGCAAAGCCAAATAGCTAAACATACTAACATATTACATAGTATTCCACTAAAGAATAATTCACTTGCCGGGGAATGAATTTTTTTTGTAGCTATAGAAACAGCTTGATGAATCCACATCTGGTCTTGACCAGATAATTTAATTAAATAAGAAATTGATATTGCTCCAATAAAATTACCTATAAAAACAATAAACCAACACTTAAACATTTGTTTAAATGATATTTCCTTACTAAAACTAGCCATTACCATTAATGTATCACCAGTAAACAAATCTGCTCCCGCAATAACTACCAATATTAATCCTAATGAAAATGCAAGACCTCCTATTAAGTTAGTAATTCCTATGCCAATACTATTATCTGAAATAACTGATGTGTAAAAAGCAGCTCCAATTGCAATAAATGCCCCAGCTTGAATCGAGAGAAATACCATACTAAGTAGGTCTCGATTAGCTTTTCTTATTCCCGAAGCTTTCGCTCTTTCTGCCATTTCTGATGGAACAAATGCTTCTAAATCTTTCTTATTCATTATTAAAACCTTTTGATAAATTCGAAAAACTATCTAAAACAGATGAGTTATGCGATAAGAAAAGAATGATTATTCAATCCACTGAAGTGTGCGAATAAAATTCTCAACATCTTCAAGTGTTTCGTTAAATTTTTTATTATTGAAAAAACCATGAGGCATTTTGTCATACAATTGAAGTTCACATATATTTTTTAAATCTTTCATTTTTTCATAAAATTCTTCAGCTTGATGATGACTTACTATTATGTCACTTGTTCCGTGCATAATGAGAGTAGGGGGAGTTTTTGACGATAGATGATGATATGGTGATAAACTTTTTGATAAATTACCTAGCCTATTAATATTACTGGTATTAAGTACTGGATTAAATAAAATTAAAGCATTAGGAACTGCACTGATTTTTAAATTATCCTCATGGTCATCAAATAAGGGTAGAGTGGCAGTTGATGCAGCTAAGTGCCCTCCTGCAGACCCTCCGCTTGCAATAATTCTATTTGAATCAATAAATAATGAAGTAGCATTTTCTCTAATGTATCTTATAGCTGATTTTGCATCCATTACGCATTGATCNGGTGAAACATTATGTATACTTCGAACTCTGTAATCTGCACAAAAACAAGCAATTCCTAAAGATGATAAGTACTTTGATTGACGATAAAATTGTGTTTTNTTTTCTGNATNCCATCCTCCNCCNNAAAAGAAAANAATNGCAGGATTCATTTCTTTTTTTATTNTTTTTGGNGGATNAAAAGCATGAAGGTATAATTCAGTATCTTCAATTTTTTTAAACATGATTAATTNATCAGGTTTAATAATACTATTTCCAGAGCATAGAAATGAAATTAGAAAGACAAAGAGTATAATTTTNAGTTTCATATTAATCATAACCATTGGGGTTATTTTTATGCCAATTCCATGCACTTGATATTATAGATTCTAAGTCAGGATATTTTGGTCTCCATCCAAGTTGATCATATGCTTTTGATGAATCAGCAATTAAAATTTTAGCATCACCATCTCTTGGTTCAACAATTTCAAAGGGAATATGACGATTTGTAACTTTTTTACAAACCTCAATTACTTCCAAAACTGAAAATCCCGTTCCATTTCCAAGATTGAATGCTCCAGAAATTCCTTCTTTTAATGATAGTATATGAGCTTGAGCTAAATCTTCAATATGAATGTAGTCTCTGATGCAAGTTCCATCTTTAGTTTCATATTTATTACCGTAAATAAGTATTTTTTCTCTTTGGTTTAGAGCAACTTGCAAAACTAATGGTATAAGATGTGTTTCTGGTTTGTGTGCCTCTCCATATTTTAAAGTTGCGCCACAAGCATTAAAATATCTTAAAAATACACACTCAAAATTATATGTTTTTGAAGCATCTTGAAATAATGATTCGCATTTTGATTTATTTTCTGCATACACACTTATTGGATTATGAGGTAAATTTTCATTCATTGGAATAGTGTCCGGGGTACCGTAAACTGCACAAGTAGATGAGAAGATAACTTTTTTACATTTAGATTTTTTTAATGCTTTTATTAAATTTACTGTTCCTCCAACATTATTTTCTGTAAATAATTCAGGATTTTTCATTGATTCACCAACTTCTATATATGCTGCAAAATGTATGATAGCATCAGGATTTTCAAGACTAACAGCTAAAGAGATATCTTTCAAATTTCTCAAGTCTCCCTTAATAAGTTTTGCTCTTTTGTCAATAGCCTTCTCATAACCTTTTTCAAGATTATCAAAAACAATGACTTCGTGATTATCATTACATAGTAAATGAGTCGTTACACTTCCCACATATCCAGCACCTCCTGTAATTAAAATTTTCATTTATATCCTTTCAAAATGCGTGCACCTGCAGATGGTATTATTTGTGAGATTGATGGATTTAAACCTTTAATTTTACAATTTTCTAAAATTTTATTTGATAACTTGTTTACTTTATCAACTGTTGTAAGCACCACAACACTTCCGCCCCAGCCACCTCCGGATAATCTTGCTCCTAAAGCTCCTTCTTTTTTTGCACAATGAACAATAATATCTAGTTCTTTACATGAGTTTTCAAAATTTTCAATTGAGGATTCATGTGATGCAAATAATAAACTTCCAAAATCTGTTAGACGATTGTTTTTAAGATGATTTAATCCTAATTTTACTCTTTCAATTTCACCAACTACATGTTCTGCTCTTTTATTTGCTAAATTTTGTAATTGATTTTGATTTTTTTTAAAATCTTTATAAGGAACATCTCTAAGACTATTAATTTTTTTATCAAAAATTTTGTCTAATTCTTTAACTGCTTCATAGCAACTTTTTCTTCTTTCATTATACGGTGATTCTGATAATTCATGAGTTGTATTAGAATTAATCATCAAAAAAATTGCTTTTTTTGATATATTAACAGTTTTAATTTCATGAGTCATGAAATCGGAATGAATTAAAGCACTGTTTACTCCATAAATACTTGAGTATTGATCAAGAAGACCACAGTTACATCCTGCAAAGTTTTGTTCTGCTTTTTGAGAAATTTCTGCAATTATTTTTAAGCTTATTGATGATTTACAATATTCTTGAATTGCAAAGGATACGGCTACTTCTAATGCAGCAGAGCTTGATAATCCAGATCCCATAGGAATTGAACCGGAAAAACTACAGTTTAATCCACCACTTTTAACATTTAGTTTGTTAAAATAATAAAAAACTCCTTTTATATAATTTGCCCAGTTTATGTGGTTTATTTTTTTGGAATCTTCAGGATCAAAGATTATAGATTCTTTAAAATCTAAAGCATTTACATTGATTTCATTTTTTTCTGATTTAGAGATCGTAAAACAAATACCCATATTTATTGCTGCAGATAGTGTTGTTCCGAGATTGTAATCGGTATGATTTCCAAGTATTTCAATGCGACCAGGAGCGTATGAAATAACCGACGGTTTGCATCCGTATAATTTTTTATGACCTACAATAGTTTTTTCAACTAATTCATTATAATTCATGATCAATATCTATAATAAAAAATTATATATAAATCAAAAGTGATTAATGTTTAATTTTAAGCGAAAGTTTAATTATTCTTGATTAATGCTTTGGTAATAATTTATTATAAATTCATGTCTTATCAAGTACTAGCAAGAAAATGGAGACCCCAAACCTTTGATGAAGTTATTGGTCAAGATCACGTTATTCAAACACTTTCAAATGCAATTGAATCAGATCGTGTAGCACACGCATATTTATTTGTAGGTCCTAGAGGAACTGGCAAAACTACTTTAGCTAGGATTATGGCAAAGGCATTAAATTGTTCAGACGGACCAAAAAAAGATTTTAATCCACTAGAAGAAATTTGTATTGAAATAGCTGAAGGAAGATCCATTGATGTTATTGAAATTGATGGCGCGTCTAATAACGGTGTTGATCAAGTAAGAGATTTACGAGAAAATGCAAAATATGCACCAACAAATGGAAAATATAAAATTTATATAATTGATGAAGTTCATATGTTATCAACTGCAGCATTTAATGCTTTATTAAAAACATTAGAAGAGCCTCCTTCACACGTAAAATTTATATTTGCAACAACTGATGTTCACAAAGTATTNCCNACGATTTTGTCTAGATGTCAAAGATTTGACCTAAGAAGAATTTCAATAAACGATATTGTTAAAAATTTAAAAGATGGATGTTTAAGAGAAAAAATAGAAATTTCGGATGACGCTTTGTATGCTATTGCNAGAGGAGCTGATGGGGGATTAAGAGATGCAGTCTCAGCACTTGATCAATTAATTTCTTTTAAAGGAAAAAACATTATCGAAGATGATGTATTGTCAGTTTTTGGACTTGTTTCAAAACAAATTATCGAACATTTAACCGAATCAATATTGAAATCAGATATTATAAAAATTATTGATATCATTAATGATTTAGATAATTCTGGAAAGGACTTACAACGAGTCACAGTCGAGTTAATAGAAAATTTTAGAAATATATTAGTTTTTTGTTATTCAAAAGAAAAAAATATTAATATTGATGCTTCTGAGGCTCAACAATCAGTATTTAAGAAGCAAGCTGCAAATATTGACGGAAATAGAATATTGCAAATTATTGATAATCTAATAGATACCGATTCTAGAATGAGATATGCATTATCTAAAAAAACATTTCTTGAAACAGGCTTAATTAAGTGCTCTAGAGTAGCTGAAACAATGACTATTAATGAGCTTGTTCAGGAGCTAGTAGAATTAAAAAAAAAAGATAGTAAATTAAAAAGCGACGAAATAATGAATTATAAAAATTCTAAAGAAGTTTCAAAAAAAAGTTCTTTAAAAGATTTATATGATCGTCCATCAATTGAAAAAATTGTTAAAACTTTTGATAGCAAAATTACTAAAAGAGAAAATTAGTTTAAGGAATAATTATGGATATGATGAAAATGATGAAGAAAGCAGCTGATCTTCAAAAAAATATGAAAAAAAAACAAAAAGAGCTTTCNAAAAAAACAGTTGAGTTTTCNGAAAATGGTGTTTTTGTAAAATGCTCATGCGATTTNAANATTATNTCNNTTAAAATTGANGANGAATTAATAAAATCCTNTGATGTAGNTAATATTGAAANATTTGTTTTAAAAGCNACNCAAGGAGCTTTAGATTTAGCTCAAAAATCAATTTCAAAAGAGATGGGATCTTTAACATCTGGAATGAATCTTCCTTTTTAGCCTTGAACTCAACTATTGAAAATCTTATTGCAGCNTTTAATCGTTTACCTGGATTAGGNCGAAGAACTTCAGAAAGAATTGCTTTCATGTTAGTTCAAGATAAATNTGATACTTNAGAAANACTTATNANAGCTCTTCAAAAATCNCATGAAAATATTACGNTTTGTAANATCTGTGGATCAATNACTACAGTTGATTGNAATCCATGTGAAATTTGTATTAATCCTANAAGAGATAAAAACAAAATTTGTGTAGTGGAATCATCAGAGGAATTATTTAAAATAGAATCTTCAAAANCTTATGATGGAGTNTACCATNTGTTGAATGGNAAAATNTCNCCTATTAGTGGTGTAGGTATNAATGATTTAAGAATAAAAGAATTNTNTGATAGANTTTCTTNAGAGNATTCNAAGGAAGTAATTTTTTGTCTNGGTGANGATGTAGAGAGTGCAGCAACAATGAATTATCTTAAAGAAAAAATTAAATTNTTAAATAAGAATGTATCATGTATNNATTTAAGTTTANTAGATAGCACACCAATAGANTATGTGGATGCTAAAACATTGGGAATAGCAATTAGNCAAAGAATAAGAATTTAAAAAAGTATTTTTGGAAAGATTGACTTCCTATTATTTTCATGTAACTTTCTCGTTTTCATAAATATTCCTGCGTAGCTCAATGGTAGAGTAGGTGACTGTTAATCACTTGGTTGTTGGTTCGAGCCCAACCGCAGGAGCCAATTTAAACCCGATCAATTGATCGGGTTATTTTTTTATCCATTATATAATGAGGANACTACNGACCAATTAATAATTTTAAANAATGCAGCNATATANTCAGGTCTACGATTTTGATAATTTAGATAATAAGCATGTTCCCAAACATCTAAACCTAAAATTGGAGTTTTTCCATCCATAATNGGATTATCTTGGTTNGGTGTAGAAGTAACAGCAACNGATCCNTCNTCATTTTTTATTAACCATGCCCATCCNGATCCAAAACGAGTTGCTGCAGCATTACTGAATTCTGTTTCAAANCCNTTCATATCACCAAAAGTATTGTTAATNGCTTCAAGNAAAGGAGAGCTTGGTGATGAATCTTCAGTTGAAAGAATTTTCCAAAAAAGAGAATGATTTGCATGTCCACCACCATTATTTCTTACTGCAGCACGAATATTCTCGGGAATTTCATCTAAATTTGCACAAAGTTCATCTATAGGCATATTCTCTAATCCACTACCTTCAAGTGCAGCATTTACTTTTGTGATGTATGCTTGGTGATGTTTGGAATGGTGAATTTCCATTGTTTTTGCGTCAATAAATGGCTCCAAAGCACTATATGCATACGGAAGCGCAGGTAATTCATAAGACATTTTTTTCTCCTTAATTTAATTAAATATTTCTTCAATAATTGATACCAATGTGCAAGATGTCAATTGTTATATCTAGTATTATATAATTTAATCGTATAAATTACCAAAATTATATCATTTTATTAGAGGGAATATAATGAAAATTGATAAGATTGAAAAAGTAGCCATTGTTGGATTAGGAATGATGGGAACTTCATTAGCAGCAGCGCTTAAAAACAAATCCTTTAAGGGGACTATTGTTGGTTATTCAAGAAAAGAAAATATCTGTAAAGATGCTATTGAAAAAAAAATTGTTGATGACGCTTCAATCAATTTGATATCTGTTGTAGAAAATGCTGATTTAATCGTCATGTGCTTACCGATAGATTTAATTATTAATAAAACAAATGAAATTTTTGATCATTTGAAAGATGGTGCCATCGTAACAGATATAGGAAGTACAAAAAAAAATATTGTAAGCTTACTAGAAAAAAAATTTAAAAATACTAATAAGTTCTTCATTGGATCTCATCCAATTTGTGGTTCTGAAAAGTCAGGGTTTAAGTTTTATAATGAAAAACTTTTTGAAAACAAAGTCACTGTAATATGTTCTTCATTAGAATCACCAAAAAATATTTTAAACACTATTAAAAATTTTTGGGAAATGATCGATTCAAAAACTATTTTCTTGAATGCAAGTCTCCATGATAAAAAATTAGCATTAACAAGTCACTTGCCTCATATCCTATCAAGTCTTCTGATAGATGTTTTTGAAAAAAATAAAAATAAGTTTAAGGAAGATGATATTTACAGTTTTTGTGGAACTGGATTTAATGATGTCTCTCGTTTAGCATCAGGTTCGTCAGATATATGGAAAGACATTATTTTGACGAATTCTGAAGAAATTATCTATCAATTAGAAATTTTAGAAGAATCAGTTAATCAACTTCGTCATATAATAGCGAATGGAAATAGTGACGAAATATATTCATGGTTAAATGAAACAGCTCAGCTGAGAGAAAAAATAATATCCAAGAATAGGTTATGAATTTATGATTCAATATAAAATTTTTCCAAGGAATCTTTCTGGTTCAGTGATTCTNCCTGGTGATAAAAGTATTTCACAAAGAGTTTCNATATTATGTGGAATNGCAGATGGACAAAGTCATATTAGTGGTTTTTTAAATGGACATGATTCTATGAGTACNCTCATTGCNATGGAGTCNCTAGGGNTAAAATATAAATTTATTACAGACACAGAGCTTATTATTAATGGAGTAAATGGACATTTTAAGAAACCNAATAAAAAATTAGATTTAGGAAACTCGGGNACAGGAACAAGATTATTAAGNGGTTTAATNTCNGGGATAGGATTGAGTGTNGAAATTATTGGAGATAAATCNCTATCCTCACGACCAATGGATCGAATAACAATACCGCTAGAACTAATGGGTGCAAAAATTGTTTTTAGTGAAGAAAAAAACACTTTACCTATGAGAATAATTTCATCAAAATTAAAAGGAATTACATATCAAATGCCCATTGCTTCGGCACAAGTAAAATCCTGTTTACTTTTTGCAGGATTGTATGCCGATGGGATAACAACCATCATTGAACCAAGTTTTACTCGAGATCATACAGAAAAGCTTTTTAATTTATTTAATATACCTTTAGATATAAACGATCGAAAAATATCATTAAAAGGGTTTGGAAAATCGGGTCCAAAAATAAAAGGTCAAGATATTAAAATTCCAGGTGATTTCTCTTCTGGAGCCTTTTGGATTGTAGCAGTAGCTGGAATAGTTGGATCTAGGTTAGAGATAAAAAATGTTGGGTTAAATCCAAAAAGAATTGCTTTATTGGAAGTGCTAAAAAGAATGGGTGCAAAAATTGAAATTAAATTTCTAAATAAAAATTATGATCCATATGGAACAATATTTGTGGAGGGAACTAAATTAAGAGGAACAGTAATTCAGGGCGATGAAATTCCAAACTTAATTGATGAGTTGCCAATAATTGCAGTAGCAGGATCTATAGCTAAAGGTAAAACAATTATTAAAGGTGCGGAAGAACTGCGTTTTAAAGAGTCAGACAGAATCTCAGTAATGGTTAATTACTTAAAATTATTCGGAGTTAATGTAATAGAAAAGAAAGATGGGATGGAAATTACTGGGGTAGATCAGTTAGTCTCTCCAAATAAAGTATTAGATAGTCATGATGATCATCGAATTGCTATGTCATTAGCAATCTTAAATACTTTTGCAAATGATGAAATTACAATTAAAAATGTAGAGTGTGTTAATACATCTTATCCAAATTTTTGGAAACACTTAAATTTATTAGGCGGCAAGGCGATAAAACTATGAAAAATATTGTTATTGCAATTGATGGACCATCAGCTTCCGGAAAATCAACCGTTTCTAAAGCTGTTGCAAAGAAACTAGATTATATATATGTAGATTCAGGTTCATTATATAGGGCAGTTACCTGGTTTGCTTTGAAGGAAAATATTTCATTTAATAATCCTAAACATATTCTTGAAGAGCTAAATAGTTCGAATTTTATTTTTTTTAATAATAATAACCAAATTTTTTTTAAGATTGGAGATTATCAACCAATAAAGGAGTTACGTTCAAAAATTGTTAGAGAAAATGTTGCTGTAATTGCATCAATAAGTGTAATCAGAAAGTTTGTTGTATCAAAATTAAAAGAATTTAAATCATTTGGAAATTTAGTTATTGAGGGNAGAGATATTGGAAGNNTTGTATATCCTGATGCTCAATATAAATTTTTTCTAAATGCTGATTTAAAAGAAAGAGCGNATAGAAGATATCAAGAATTAATTGATGCAGGAGAAAATGAAAATGCTACAGAAGTTCTTGAGAGCATAAGCAGTAGAGATAAAATTGATANATCAAGAGATNAAGANCCNTTNATAGTAGCNCCCGGNGCAAAAGTAATTGATAGTACAAATATGTCATTATCTAAAGTAATCAATNTTATTATAGGTGAGATTAATNATGATTANGACAAATCCNTTTANATTAAAGCCAAAAAAAATNAGCGANNATNTCATTTATAATATTTCAACATTATTTTTTAAAATAAGTTTAATTTTATGGAATAGATTAGAGGTTTATAATNCACATNTAATTCCTAAATCAGGNGGTNTCTTGATAGTAACAAATCATGCGAGTTATTTAGATCCNCCAATNATTGGAGTAGCTGCNAGGTATAGGCCNGTTCATTTTATGGCTCGTAATACACTTTGGAAAANTAAGTTCGCAAAATGGTGGTTAAATAATGTTTGNTGTNTACCNGTTTCAAGAGATACAGGTGATATTGCTGCTTTAAAAAAATCAATTAGTATATTAAAAAANGNAAAAGTTTTATCAATTTTTCCNGAGGGAACAAGAACAATTGACGGCAATCTTCAGGATGCAAAAAGTGGTGTTGGTTTTATTATAGAAAAGTCTAAATGTGTTGTTGTCCCGGCTTATATTGATGGAAGCTTTAAATCATTTTCTAAAAATTGTAAATGGATCAAGCCAAATAAAATTAAAATTATTTTCGCTAATCCTATTGATAATAATGATTTTTTAAGTCTTGGAGAAGGGAAAGGTTCATACGATCTTTATGTCGATTTAATTATGCGTAAAATAAAAGAAATAAGGGATGCTATCTAATAGCAATAAATTTTATGCGTGAAAGAACATTGATATGAATGTATGTTATAACACTATACATATGGAGATTTTTAAATGACCAAGAAAAAAAATAATGCAATATCACCTACACGAACCGAGAATTATCCAGAGTGGTACCAACAAGTTGTTAAATCGGCAGAGTTAGCAGAAACAAGTGCAGTTAGAGGTTGCATGGTAATTAAACCTTGGGGATATGCATTATGGGAAAACATTCAAAAATTTTTAGATAGTAAACTAAAAGAAACAGGCCATGTTAACGCTTATTTTCCATTGTTTATTCCAAAAAGTTATTTGGAAAAAGAAGCTGAACATGTTGATGGATTTGCTAAAGAATGTGCGGTTGTAACTCATCACAGACTTGAAGAGGATTCAAAGGGTGGATTAATCCCAGCAGGTGAATTAGAGGAACCACTTGTTGTAAGACCAACATCTGAAACAATAATAGGAGAGACTTATTCAAAATGGGTTCAAAGTTATCGTGATTTACCTATTTTAATAAACCAGTGGGCAAACGTTGTAAGATGGGAAATGAGAACAAGACTATTTTTAAGAACCACTGAATTTTTATGGCAAGAAGGACATACAGCTCATGAAACTCAAGAAGAAGCTCTAGATGAGACGCACAAGATTATTCGCTTATATAAAAATTTTCTTGAAGAATACATGGCTATTCCAATTATTATAGGAGAAAAAACCGAAAATGAAAGATTTCCAGGAGCAATGAAAACATTATGTATTGAGGCAATGATGCAAGATGGAAAAGCTTTACAAGCTGGAACTAGTCATTTTCTAGGACAAAATTTTTCAAAAGCTTCAAATATTAAATTTCAGAATAGAGAAGGTAAGAACGAATTTGCATGGACAACATCATGGGGTGTTTCAACAAGACTAATTGGCGGATTAATAATGACTCATGCAGATGATGATGGAATGATAATGCCTCCTAAATTATCACCAAACCATGTTGTAATTATTCCTCATTTTAGAGATGAATTGTATCGTGACAAAATTAATAGTTATTGTAATGAAATAAGGATGGCATTATCAAAAGAAAGTTTTGGAGATAGAAAAATTAGTGTCTTAATTGATTCAAGAGATATAAATGTTGGTGAAAAATCATGGAGCTGGATTAAAAAAGGAATTCCTTTACGAATTGAGATTGGACCTAAAGAGATAGAAAATCAAAGTTTGTTTGTTGGTATAAGAGACACAATGCAAAAAAAATCAATTTTAAAGAATGATTTTATAAATAATATTTCAAAAATTCTTGAAGATATTCAAAACAGAATGTTTGAAAAAGCTAATAATTTTCAGAAATTAAATACTAAAGATATAAAAAATATTAATGATTTTAATAATTTTTTTAATGAAAAAAATTCAAATGGTTTTGCATGGTGTCATTTTTGTGGTGATTCTCAACTTGAAAAAAAAATTAGCGATGATATGGGAGTAACAATTCGATTATTACCAATTAATTCTTCAATATCTGATAATGATAAATGTATATTTACCGGTAAAAAAAGTATTGGACGAGTCTTATTTGCTAGAAGTTATTAAATGAAAAATTTCCAAACTATAGTTTTACTTTATATTATATTTTACTCATTTATTTCAAATGCTTTTTTTGAGGATAAAAATATTTTTACTGATGGTGATTCTAAAAATAAAAGTTTTTTTAATTATTTTTCTGATGAAAAAATTCAAGAAGACGTAATTTGGAACGAAGCAACGAAATTATTTGATGAAAAAAAATTTAAGAAAGCTGGCATTAAATTTAAAACTTACTATAAAAATTTTCCAAATAATTTAAATTCATATTTAGCAGTTTTAATGCATGGACACTCGTTAATGGAACAAGAAAAATTTGAGGAAGCATTTTCTGCATATCAGTTGTGCATTGATAACTATTCAAATGATATTAAGGATTTTGATATTATAATGGAGTTACAATATAAAGCTGCAACATCATTTATGAATAAAAAAAGAATGACTCTAATATCAGGTGGATATAAATCACCTGAATTAGCAATTCCTTTATTTGAAAAAATCATAAATAATAATCCCGAATGGTCAAAATCATCAGAATTATTGTTTTTAATTGGTGAAACGCATAAGGAGATGGAAAATTATGAAGAAGCAATTTTGGTATATAAAAAAATAATTTATCAGTATTCAAATAGCTTATTTTATGAAAAGGCTTTTTGGAAACATATTGAATGCTTAAATCTTCTTCTTAAAAAATATCCTAATAGTTCAGAAATGCAAGACAGGCTACTTAATGTATCAACGATTTATTTAAATAATATAAAAGTTTCTGATAATAGAGCCAAAATAGTAAAGATTAGAAATAATTTATATGAGGTAAAGGCAAAAAAAATTTTTGATCAAGGTGAATTTTACAAAAATATTATGAATAATGATAAAGCTGCAATATTATCTTTTAAATCAATGATTGATAATTATCCTAAAAGTGAGCTGGTTAGTAATGCATTAATTCAAATTGAATATCTTGAAAAGAAAAAAATAAAAGAATGAAATTATTAATTAATTTATATTTATCATTAAAAAGTTTTAGATTTCTTTATATCGTCATTTTTATTTTTTTATCGATACCGAGTTTTACATTTTCAGAATACAGCTTATCAGCAAATTCAATCAAATACTTAGATAATTCATTTATTGCAAAAGGTGATGTAAGTATTTTAGTTGAAAATAACGAAATTACATCTGATGAGCTTGTTGGTCAAATTGATTCAAATATCATCCAGCTAAATGGAAATGTTAATTTAATTTCCGATCAATATTCATTATATTCAGATTCTATACAATTCGATCATTTTGCAAATACAGGATGTTTCTACAATGCCAATATTGAATTTGATCGGTTATTAATTAATGCATCTAAAATTAATCAGTCTTCGAATAGTCTTCTAAATTTGGTAGATGCTAAAATTACAACATGCACTAACGCTACTCCCCATTATTTAATTAATGTTAAAAATGCACAAATTATAGATAACAATTCTATAATGTTAAAAAATGCTTTTTTAAATATTCACAATATTCCTATTATTTATCTTCCATACATCAAATATAATTTAAATGATCCTAATAATTTAGAGTTTAAAACAAAATATAGTAATAATTTAGGCTATTCATTATTACTGAATCCAAAATATATTTTTGATGATAATTTAATTGGAAATACAGGGTTTAATTATTTTTCAGAAAGAGGAGTAGGGATTTCGCAAAATCTTGAATTTAGTAATAAAAATGCTAAGAGCGATCTATCTCTTTTTTATATTCGTGATGATAATCCATATAATAGATACAACTCTGTTAATGAGAAAAAATTAATATCAAGTGACAGATTTTATTTAGATTTCACTTCTGATTATTTTTGGACTAATGAGAAATATTTTAAAACAAAAGTTTCTTATTTGAGTGATAAATATTTAAAAGAGGAGTTTTTTCGAGATGATTATATTCGGGAGATACAACCAGAAAATTATTTATCAGGAGTATTTGCAAATGAAATTATCGGTGGTGAAATTTATCTTAACAATAGATTAAACGATTTTTACTCAAATTTAAATAAAGCCGAAATATCAGCAAATATCTATAGATGTCAGATTGCAGATAGTCCAATTTATTATAATTCAAAGAACGCAATTTCATATTTAGATTTGTTGGATTATAATAATTTAGTACTAAATGAAACTCTTCGTCTATATTCTCGCAATGAATTGCATCTGCCTTTAAAAATAGGATATTTAAATTTTATTCCCAAAATTTATTCTGGATATTCTTTTTATTCTAAAACATTGACGAATTCAAATTTTGATAATTTTTTTATTGGTAGTGGATTCGAAACTTCTATGTCATTACATAAGATTTTACATACTAAAGACAAATGGTACGGAAAGGGATTAAAACACTCACTAAAACCATTCATAAATTATAGTTACAATAAAAATTCCTCTTTTACTAATGATATTTTTAGATATGAAAATTTTGATACTTATTTAAATGATCATGTTATTAAGCTTGGTTTAAATAACTTATTTTTAACAAAAAGAGATAATAAAATAAGTAGATTATGCGAAATTGATATTTATACTGTTGGTAACAAAGAAGATAATTTAGACCTTGATTATGAAAATTTATTTGTAGATGGAAGAATATCTTTAAAAG
>PASA01000002.1 GCA_002712105.1 Kiritimatiellaceae bacterium | reverse complement strand
AAATAATATTCATAACAATTACCTAAATTGATCCTTCCTGAGTTTCTTCGTCCGAACTACCATAATAATCCGAATAATAGGTATGATAATAATAATAGTAATCATCTCGAGTAATATTAATATTATTCATTACAACTCCGGTAATATCTATATCCTGAGCAATTAAAGATAATTTTGCTTTGTTTATCATATCTAATGGATATTTTCTATATTGAACTACTAGTATTGAACCATCTGTCTCTTTTCCGATTATTGAGGCATCACTTAATCCAACGACAGGTGGAGTATCAATTAAAACTAAATCATACTTAGATTTTAGACTATTAATTAATTCTCTTATTTTCTTAGGATCTAAAACACCTAATGAAGCTCTTGGCAATCTGCCAGAAGGTAAAAATTGAAGGTTAGGTATACTAGTTGCTTTAATTGCTTCTTCTGCAGGAACGTCCCTTAATAATACATTAGTTAACCCAAATCTATTAGACATTCCAAGAATTATATGTTGAACAGGTCTTCTTAAATCAGCATCCATTAATAAAACTTTCATTCCTTGTTGTGCAGCCACATATGCAAGATTAAAAACAGTTGTAGATTTTCCTTCTCCAGCACCAGCTGAAATTACTGAATACGCTCCTCCTACTTCATGATTAGATGAAAAATCTAAATTAGTTTTTAAAACTCTGTAAGACTCAGCATTTTCACTATCTGGACCTTCTTCTATTAAAGGTCTAACTTTTTGAGGAACAAGTCCAAGTACCTTTAATTTAAGTTTATTTTCAACATCTTCTACTGTCTTAACAGATGTGTCCAAATATTCAATAAAGTAAGCTAATCCAATTCCTGCACCTAAACCTGCAAAAATACTTATTAACACATTAATAAACAAATTTGGACTTACAGGTCTTAAATTAGCTTCTGCCACATCGATTATATTAACAGGATTTCTTGGAAGTTGCATTGTTATTATCTCTTGTCGATGTTTTGCTAGCAGTTGGTTATAGATAAATCTCTCTGTTTCAAGATCTGCTAATGCATTTCTATAAGGACGATATTTTGCTCCCTGTGTTTCAATTGAATCAGATCTAACACTTTTTAGAACTTGGTCAAGACCGTCGAATTTACTTTTTGCTATACTATATTCTGTTTGCAATCCATTTCTTAATGCATCTAATCTTTGTTTTAAATTTTTTTCTAGTGAATTTTTTTGGAATACAAGTCTCTTAACCTCAGGATGATTTTTTCCAAAATCAGCATCTAGAGCACTTAATTCTACCTCCAGTAATTCCATACTTCTTACAATATCAACAACAAATTGATCGAAAGTTATAAATGATGCCTGTTCTGCTAAATCTTCATCCCCAATATTATTTAAAATATCTAATAAACCTTTTTTTTCTACCATCTCTCTTTGCGCTGCTAATCTATCTCTTTCTAAGGTTTGCATTCTTACTTCACCAACGTCAAATTGACCTTCACCTCCAACAACAGCAATATCTAATTCTTCTCTGATTTTTTGAATATTTTCCTCAGCTTCATCAACTCTTATTCTTTGTTGAGAAATAGATTCATCAATTTTATCTAACGCATTTCGTGTATTTTTTGTCACTAATTCAATCCTTGAATCTCTATAAACTTGAGCAATTTCATTTGCAATTTCTGCTGCTTCATTTGGATTATTTCTTTTAACATTAATAACAATTAAAGATGTATCTCTTTGTTGAAATATGGATAAGCTATTTTTTAGTATTTTATAAGCTACCTCACGAGATAGAGAGCCATCCTTACCCCACTTTTCCTGTAAATTTAATCTATAAATAACTTCATTTAAAATAGGTTTAGATTGAAGAATTTCAAATTGAGTTTTAAGATAATATGGATCATACCTTTCATACATTAGTTCAGCCTGAAATGGGTTAATCTCTGGTTTATCTTCAGAAACTGATATTCTAGAAGATGATGAAAAAACGTTGGGCAATAATAATGTATAAATAGTACCTGTAAGGACAACTATAAAAGTAATCGCAAGAATTAGTTCTTTTCGTGATCTAAGCACTCTCCAATAATCTAGAAAATGTGGGTTATTTTTATTTTCATTATTTTCTTCGATCATTTTACTTAGTCCTTAAAATATAGAAAATTTCTTTTTTAGACATGACGACGATACACTTCTTCTTAAATAGTTAGCTTCCACCCAAAATAAAATTTATTTCGTGTATAATCTTGATTAACAGAGTCCCACCCTTTTCTTTCTCTTAATTGAACCCCGCACTCCAATGAGTGATTGGTGTTTAACATATATTGCGTTCGAATATTGATAATAGAATTCATATCATCTAGTTCGGAAACAGAAGGATCATAGTTTCTTAAAAAATCACTTTCATATGTAGCATTAACCANTGAATAGGATATAGCTGTATTTATTTTTGGTGTAAATCTATGTCTAATAGCGAATAACCAGTCTGCGCGTAATTCTGCGTTATAAACACTTAAAGTGGTATATCTTAGACTATACGAATAACTTGTATTGATATCTGTATATTTTGAAAGTTNATAATTTAAACCTAATTCAAAAAAAGGACTTGAGCTATCACGAACTTCTGGAGAACTAGAACCACCTTCAATTTCAGCAAAGGTATATCCAAATTGTGTTGATGTCATTATTTTTTTGTTAACCGGATAATCATATCCACCAAAAATAGTTGAAGAAGCAATAGATCCACCATCATGTTTAATTTCATGATTATTATAATTTATTCCGCCGGAAATAGCTTTGTCCTTTTTATCAAGCGTTTTAGATATTAGATACGAAAGGCGAAGGCGTTCAAAATCTCTGGTTTGAAACCATGTATTCTGATTATCTTCATTTTCTCTTGTTGTATATCCTGCCAGTAAATTTATTCCGATATTTGGTCTGACGTTTTTTTGATAAGAAATGTTTAAATTATTCTCGGTAAAGGATCTACCATCTATTTGATTTAAGTCAGGTTCTGATATTCGAAATCTATCAGTAATTTGAAGTTGGGATATTGGAGAAACTGCTCGAATATAATTTACATACATATCTTGTAAATATTGATGCTCATCATCTGCATCAAGACGATATGTAAACTCAGGCTGATAAAAAAATAGAAAAGTGGAACTAGAAGTAGGGACAAATTTTGCCGTTATTTTAAAGATATCTGAAATGTAAAGAGTATCAATTTCTTGGCTAGCATTTACACTATTATTTAAATTATCATCATATCCAACACGAATGTGATTTTGAATATTAATACTACGAGAAGTATTAGTAAAACACGTATGTGTTACTAGTAACAAAAGAATCAATATATTTATAATTTTTAAAAACATTCTTTTACCAAAAATTTTTATTTACTCAGGAGTAGCATTATTTTCTCCAAATCCACCACCATCAACAGTTGTTGATGAATCTCTAAAAATATCATGCAATGTATTCATTGTTTCTTGATAACCAGTAGATTGACCAATATCCGTGTAAATGTTAGGAGTAGAATCTTCTGAGGCATCATCAGATACATCTTCAATTAAAACATCAAAAGTAACATCTACATCATCAAGTACTGTTATTTCATCACCTAATAAGATACTTGTTGAAACATCAGAAGCTGCATCTATAAGTGATGATAATTCATTTTGTGAATTCGATAACTCTTCGCTAATGACTGTAGTTGAATCCATAACAATATCAATTAGTGAATTAAATCGATTATTTGCTCCGCTTTGTAATGTTTGAATATTATCAATTTTTAAAGAGATATCTTCTACTTCAGATATGTCATTTAAATCACTTAAAATTAGAGTATCAACTAAATCAACATTTAATTCAGTAAGTGCTGAACTTACTGAAACAATATTATTCATCGCTTGCTCTAAAACAACTATATCTTGTTCAACAGCAACATCAGTACTTCGAATAGTTTCGGATGGAGTACTATCTGCATCTTCAGGATCAGATTGTCCTTTAATTTCAGCGGCATCGCTGTAGCCATCTCCATCACTATCTGTAAATTGTCCCACTATAACTTTTTCAATATAATTTTTATTTTTTAAAACTGTGTCTTTAATTGTGGCTAACTCATCAATAGAGCTTTTAACTTTTTCAATTCCAGCAGTTTTTCCATTAGCAATAAGTTCGATATATGATAATGCTAGCGTTACTGCGTCAGCATGAACAGTCGCTACTTGAGCACTTATTCTTGAAACACTTTCAAATGCTTTAGCCNTTTCTATATTATCAGTTTTTGATAACTCTTTTTGGGATTTTATTAACTCATTGTAAGAATCAAGCGCAATATCCCAATCTTTTTTAGCTTCTTTAATAAGATTAAAAATAAATTTATACTGTTCAGAATCACTTGGTATTGTATTTAATAATTCTTCAGTTTTTAACAAAGAATCTTTTGCTTTTTGTATAGAATTTTTTACCATGACATCAATTTCATTACCATATGATAAAAAACACATGGTAAAAAAAATCATCCAAATGAATACTATTTTATTTAAATTATTTTTAAGAAAACTCATAAAGTACCTTTTTATTAAAAAAACATAATAATTTCAATTATAAACAACGGCAAAAATACTTATAAGTTATTAAGCTTTTGTTCATGAATTTGTAATGAAATTTTTAAAGCATTTAAAAAATTTTTGGGTTCTAAACCATTAACATCACAGAATTCAATCCAAGACTTATAGTCTTTAGGTAATTTAATTTCTTTTCCATTTGGATCAATATCACCCGAATGGATTAAATAAATTTGACTAACAACTCTTGATGCATCTTTAAGATTAAAAATACGCTTAANCTCCACAAAAATAGAATCAAAATTAACTCCCAATGAGCTAAGATATTGAGCATACGGATTTTTAATGGANTTAATNTCATTTTTATTAAATGTTATATTTTTAGAAATATCTTCATTGAAAAGATTTGAATACTGAATAATAGAAAAAGCAGCTTCNCCATAGGTTATTTCTTTTGAATCAGAAATATTAATTAAAAATAAAGACAAAAATATANTANAAAAAAATTTGTTCATANCATTTTTATAACAGAATTTTTAGTGTGTTANAAAATAAAATATATTACATTCTNANAACGTAATTATTGAGAATGAAAAATAGTTTTACATTTAAATGTTCNCNAGAAGAACAANAANTGATTATTGAAGAATTATCTAATTCAAAATATGAACNTACAACTGTTCCTTATACNCAAATTTCAGCANGATTNAATTCATGTATAATTAACTTNTATACATCNGGAAAACTTTTAATTCAGGGTAAAGATGCTCAAGATTGGGTATCATTTACTTTAGAACCAAACATACTCAAAAGAGCTGAAATAGGATATGAAGAAATTATTGATCCTCTTTCCTTCGAGCCTCACATAGGCGTTGATGAAAGCGGGAAAGGTGATTTTTTTGGTCCATTAGTTATTGCCTCTGCTTATGTTGATAAAAATACTATTTCAACATTAGAGGGCATTGGAGTAAAAGATTCAAAATCAATTAAGTCAGACAATAAAATTTTATTATTAGCCAAAGAAATATGTAAAGTAATTAAGAATAAATATCATGTTGTTATGTTTAAAAATTCAACCTATAACGTGAGATACAATAATTTTAAAAATTTAAATATGATGTTAGCTTGGGGGCATGCTCAAGCTATCGAAAGTACTCTCGAAAAAGTTCCTTCATGCTCAAGAGCCTTATCAGATAAATTTGGTCCTGATCATCAAATTAAATCTTTTTTGGGAGATAAAGGTAAAAAAATAAATTTAGAACAAAAAACTAAAGCGGAATCAGACATAGCAGTTGCAGCTGCATCAATTATTGCAAGAGCAAAATTCGTATATACTTTGAAAATGATGGAAAAAGAATATTCAATTTCTATTCCGAAAGGTTGTTCTGATAAAGTCAAAGAAACAGCCTCAGAATTAATTAATGCACACGGTCCAAAAATCTTAACTAAAATAGCCAAATGTCACTTCAAAACAACTGACGAAATTTTACATTCTTCAGGATTTTGTAGAAATGATCTTATAAAGGATTAAAAATTTGAAGCAAAAACTACGTTTTTAATTCCTGCTAACGAACAAGCATTTAAAACGTCAATTACTCTTTCATGAGATGAATTATCATCTGCATCAATTGTTATCCTTGGCTTCTGTTTTATATAAACAGTAGAATCATTATAGCGCTTAAGAATATATTCTAACTCTGTTAAATCTTGCTTATTTTCTGGTAAAAAAATCCGTGCATTAAAAATTATTTTTCCATCCGACAAAACTTCTATGATCTGCTCATCGACCATTTGAATTTCGGAAGATGATGTTACCCCGCCTGGCAATGCAAGACTTAGATCTGCTTCAGGTTTTTTTAATCTAGAGCTAACCATAAAATAAATGAGTAATAGAAAAACTACATCTATTAAGGGAGCTATTTGTAAACCATTTTTTTCAGTTAATAATTCTTTTACCCATGTTTTCATTAATTATTTACCTCAAAAGCCGCAAAAATGACATCACTTACACCTATCTCAGCACAAATTTGCATAATGTTTTTAATATGTTTATGTCTGACAAATTTATCTGCCCGCAGGCAAATAGATATATTTTCATTATCTAGGAATGAATCAGATATTTTAGTTTGAATATCCTCAATTGTTGTATTCTTCAAATTCATGAAAAACTCAACCTCTTCACCAACCGTATCTGATGAACGAATTGTAATAAATGTTCTATCCGAAATTTTTTCTGGTACTACTGAGCTACTAGCCTGAGGTAAATCAACAGGAGTTTTGTCAATTTTAATCATATGAGAAGCCACCATGAAAAATATTAATAGTAAAAAAACCATATCAATCATTGGTGCCATATTAATATCTTCATCATCATCAAACTGACTTTTAAAATGCAAAACTAACCCTCATGTAATTGGTTTTTATACAAACTTAAAAAAGAACTAATTTTTCTGCTCATTGTAGACATAGTTTTTAAAAAATTATTTTTAAAAATAAAATAAAATATCATTGCAGGTATAGCTATAACAAGTCCTGTAGCAGTAGTTATTAATGCTTCTCCAATACTACCAGCCAATTTTGAAGGATCCCCCATTCCTCCTTGCGACATTACAGAAAATGCTTTTATCATTCCAGAAACTGTACCTAATAACCCTAACATTGGGGCAGTCCCTCCAATAATAGATAGATAATTAATAGACTTCATATAAATTACCATTTGTTCATTTCCAGCTTCTTCAATTGCATCACTTACATCTGCTGCATCATAATTATTTTCACTTATTCTCTCTATTCCTTCACTAAGAACAGATGTAATTAACGAATCATTTTTTTTGCAAATTTCTATTACTTCTGAAATATTCCCATCTCTAAAACTATTTTGAAACTTAATATGCAAATCAGGTCTTAACATTCCTTTTTCTCTTAACATCAAGGCATTTTTTATTATTAAAAAAATTAATAAGAAGGAAAACAGACCTAATGGCCACATCGCCCACCCACCTTGTTTAAGTAAATCTCCCAAAGAAATTGTTTCTTGTATGTTATCTGAGTATTGTCCAAATGTTGTAAATGGAATAAAAAATATTAATATTAAAATTAATTTATTACCTATTTTTCCAAGTTTCATATCATTCCTCCTAATGAGTATTTTTCTAAAAGCAACTCAACATTATTCATCCAATAACTATTTGGATACGACCATTTTATTTCGTCAATAACATTTGAAGCCCTTTCATATTGTTTTTTTTCTAAATAAATATTTAATTCAAGAATAAGTGTTGGCGGAATCCATTCTTCATCTTGAGCATGAAACGCTTGTATTTTAGAAATTTTCTCTAAAGAATTAGAATATTTTTTTTCATGAAAATCAATTTTAGATTTTAAATAAAGGGTCATTGATTCTGATACTTCATCAGGATTTATAATTTTACTTAAATATTTTTTAGCATTTATATAATCATCATCTAATAATAAAATATACACGTTATATAAATCAGATAATACTTTTGATGTTTCATCATTTGATAAAGACAAAAACTCAATACTTTCTTTAGCCTCTTCAATATTGTTATTCCAAATTTGAGATTTTAATAACCAACTATAATAGATATTTAAATTACTATTTAAATTTGAAAATTTTCTTAATAAACTAATTTCTTCAAGAAGACCTTCAAGAGATGTGTACTTTCCACGTTTAAATAAATTTTCGCATATTTGAAGATTAAAATCATTAAATAAAAATTCTATATTATTAACAAAACTTGTATTAATTGTACTTTTTTTACTACCCAAAATTAAACTATTATCAATTATATCTATTTGATTATCTATNANNGTTGCGCCTGTATTAAGATNTACTTTTGCCTGANAAGCACCGTGGCTTACATTAAGAGCAAACCCATATATTANAAATTTTATAANAATTTTATTCATCTNATTAATTTATTTTTATTCANAAAAATCNTNAGATTTTTTATTTCAATTGAATCATCNATGATATCATTTTGNATCATCTCATCNTATGTATTAATTATCATATCCNTTCTNTTACCTANTTTATCTAAACAATAGATACTCATNATATANGCATTTTTTAACCACTTTTCATAATTTCCATATAGAACATATATTCTTTGAAAATATTGGTGAGATTGATCATATTTTTCCATCTCATAATAAGATATTCCAATCCAATATAAAACTTCTGGTGTTAAACTTCCTTTCCAATCCCTTTCTTTTAAAATATTCTCATATTCNTTAATTGCTAATTCAAATCTNTTTTGAAGACGTAATGAATCTGCATACAATTTATTAATTTGACCCAACATTTTGTAATTTAATTTNTCATTTTCTAGAATATTTTTTGCTAATTTTTCTGCACTTTTAAACTTTTTANCATCTAAATATGCACTTACNGTTCGTTGGGATATATCAATNACAACATCTGAGNTAGGATATTTATTTGTAATCAAATTTTGTGCTGAAAAAACATAATCATATTTCTTCTGCTTTATTGCAAAATTCGAAACTAAATNTAAAGTTAATGGCGATGAATTTNAAATTATTTTTTTATTAAATAAAAATGANNTNNAATAAGATTTNGCAAAATTCACATCAGTATATGCTAAAATTGTNAGNTANGATATATAAGGAANACTTTCNTTAATAGAATNATCAANTCTTTCATAAAGCCAACTATTAATTATTTCACGNTATGGATANAATTCCATATTATTATAATCATCAATTATAANATTTAAAATTATATCGATTTCTCCGTTTTTAAAATATTTATAATTTTCAATACTATCTAANTATATTTGTAAAGATTGAGGATATTCATCTAATTTTTTGTAAGAATCTCCAATANATTCAATTGCTTTTGCGTATTCGCAATTTTCTTNCCANTGATCTGTNTAATNNTTAAGACAATTNATNATTTCNTTATATTTTTTTTNAATTTTTAAAANATTTACTTTCTGAAATAACGGATAATTAATCTGTTCAATATTNCGAGCTGATTTTATTGCTAAATTGTAAAAATCTAACCCCTCTGTTAATTCGCCNTCACTAGCATGTAAATCACCTATAAATGAATAGGCTTCTGAANCTAAATTATTAGAGGGAAATTTTTNAACAAAATCATTAAAGGTCTTTTTACTTAATTCAAAATTTTCAGCTCCATAATAACTGACNCCTAAACGAAAAATAGAATCTTCATAAAAATTAGAATTTTTAAAATTAGTNTTNTGAATGCATAATAATAACGAANTTATTGCATCTTCAAATTTTGATAAATATAGATAACACATGGAATGCCAATAACGAACCTCGTTAATTAGTGATGTTGATTGATGATCACTGATTATTTTTTNGTAATAATTTAATGCTGTTTCATATTCCATTTCAGAGAAATGTAAATAACCCAACATATAAAATATTTGATCTTTAAATTTATGATCGGGAATTTGGTTAATTGCNATTTGTCCAACTTCTTTAGCTGATTTAAATTCATTTAATTGCATATGTANCATCATCAGATTAAGAGTAATTTCACTTATAAAGGAACCATNTATATNATTTTNTATNTATTCATAACCAATACNTTTTACTTTTTCCCATTCTTCCTCCTCAATCATTGCAATTAAAGATGAATAAAAAGATTGGTGATACAAATTACTATCCGGGTATTTATCTATTAACATTTTAAAATAAAAAAATGANANCCAATTTCTNCTACATTCATATGCACATTGCGCTAATCTAAATACTAACTCTGAATCATAAGATTTAAATGATTGGATAGATAAAATTTTCNGATCAATTAATTTTTTTTCATTTTCATAAAATTCTCTTTTTTCTTTATGTTCAGATAAAGTAATTTGNGATCCAGGTCTNTANGGTNNTATTTTTTTANNAATTTGTTCNAATTTNTTTGTGTGGTAAATTAAAATACTGTTTTTTGGAGTAACTTCTTTATATAGTAATTGNGCTTTTATAAATTCATTATTATTATAGAAATAATCTCCAGCNTCAAGTATCGCTGCATTTAAACTTAATGTATTTCTAGATTCATCAGAACAAAANGGAAGAAATCTTAANAAATCATAAAAATTNTTTTTNTTTGAAAAACAGTTTACTAATAATACAGCACAACTTGATTTATCTTTTTCATTATNAGAAAGCCTAAATAAAATTTCTAAAGATTGAATACATTTATCCCAATTTTTTAACTGATAATCTGCTTCAGATGCTGCCTTTAATGCTTTNTGTTTTAATTCATCTTCTAATAACAAATTTTCTAAAGCAAGATGAGCTAATCTTGATGAATTACTCCATGAGCTTTGAAAGCTATANTTTTGTGATGATAAAATCAAAGCTGANTCTCTCAAATCATTTTCAGGAAATTGAAGTGAAAAATTTTCAAATAATATAGCTGCTTGATTAAAATCTCCAANTCTCATATAGCATTCAGCTAATTGATATTTGGTAAANGATAGAGTTCTAATAACATTTTTATTTTTNTCATCCTCGAGTCTGTAAATAGCNTCTNCNAGAAATGGGATTACATCATCATATTGTTGGTTTTTTAATAATTCTTTNGAAGCAAGTAANAATTTACTTGTTTGAGAGTCTTTTATATTAAATCTTTCTATTTGGGTTTCAGTTAAACCATCAGCAAATATATTTACATTNAAAGAANAAAAGATNATNAGTATTATCTTTCTTAGTAANTTTAAACCAATCTTTGAGNATTCNAACATTTTTTAATTATAGATATGAATNATACNAATTAAATAATTATTTTNNTAAAAAATTAAATATATACTTGCANTAATAGNTANTTTTTCTTTAAAANCATCNCTCAATTTTTTTTTGGGAANTAATAATGAAAAATAATATTCATCCAATATATGAAGATGCAATTATNAGTTGTGCTTGTGGNAATCAAATTCANACGAGATCAACTGTAAAAGAAATGCATGTAAATACGTGTTCGAGCTGTCATCCTTTTTTTACTGGACAAGCAAAATATATTGACACTGAAGGTAGAGTTGATCGATTCAAAAAACGTTTTGCCGAAGGTACATATTAANCGCTATTTTATTANATTTATCTTTAATTAATTCAGATTNCTCCATAACATAATAGAATGGAAATTNATCAAAAATATATTNTGGAGCTTAAGCAAATTATCGCTTCTTTGGAGNTAGAAATGTCTAAGTCAGAGATTTCTTCAGATCCCAAAAAAATGAAAGATTGTTTNGCACAATATTCAACTCAAAAACAAATTCTTNATGCAGCCGAANNATTATTTTCNATAAACAAAAATATTCATGAAAGCAATGTAATTCTAAATGACCAAAATAGTGATTTTGAACTTAANGAAATGGCAAAAGANGAATTAGTTGAATCGCAAAATCTNTTAGAAGAAGCTGAAAAATCAATGAGAATATCATTAATTCCCGATGATCCTTCAGATAATAAAAATGTTATAATTGAAATTAGAGCCGGAACTGGTGGTGANGAAGCAGGTATTTTTTGTGGTGATCTTTTTAGAATGTATACAAAATTTTTTGATATAAATAAATGGAAATACAAAATTTTTGATGCAAATCCTTGTGAATCTGGTGGATATAANGAAATTTCCTTTGGAGTCGAAGGTGATAGTGTATACAAAACTTTAAAATATGAAGCTGGAACTCATCGTGTTCAAAGAGTACCCCAAACAGAAACACAAGGAAGAGTTCATACATCNGCTGCAACAGTTGCTGTTCTCGTAGAAGCAGAAGAAATTGACGTAGAAATTAAAAATGAAGATTTACGTATTGATACCTATCGTGCNTCAGGCGCCGGAGGTCAGCATGTTAATACAACAGATTCAGCAATAAGAATTACCCATATCCCAACTGGAGTAGTTGTTCAATGTCAAGATGAAAGGTCTCAACACAAAAATAAAGCAGCAGCNATGAAAATGTTAAGATCAAAAATTTATGATGATCAACAATCTAAAAAAGCCAAAGAAGAAGCNTCNATTAGAAAATCTATGGTTGGAACTGGNGATCGTTCAGAAAAAATAAGAACATATAANTTTCCACAAAATCGTCTTACTGATCANAGAATNAATTTAACTTTATATAAGTTGGANAGAATTATTGAAGGNGATTTAAATGAAACTCTCAATGCGCTTTATGAGTATGATTTAGAACAAAAATTANTNAAGCAAATGAATATTTAATCCTTNAATTATTTTAAATAAATTTTATGAAAACTTTAACNTGTGATTTTTTAATTATTGGCTCTGGTCTTGCAGGTTTANGTGCAGCACTAGANNTNAGCAAACACGGNAAAGTAATTGTTATTTCAAAAGTTGCTNTAGAAGAGTGNAATAGNNTATATGCCCAAGGAGGTATTGCATGTGTAATGGATGAAAANGATACTNTCGAAAACCATATTAATGANACATTAAATTCNGGCTGTGGTTTATCACAAAAAGAAATTGTCCAAGAAATAATTAANAAAGGTCAGGANAGAATNAACTCTTTAGTAAAATTGGGATTAAAATTTGATCTAAGAGANGGAAANGAAACAGAGTATGATTTAGGAAAAGANGGNGGTCATTCAAATCGAAGAATTCTNCATGTAGGTGATTCAACCGGAAAAGCAATTATGNAAACTCTTAATGATGCAATTATTAAGAAAAAAAATATTTCAATTTTAACNAATTTAATGGCTATAGATCTTATTACTACAAGTTGGATGAAAATAGATGNTGATAATCAATGTGTNGGCGCTTATTTTCTTGATAAAGAAAATAATGATGTTTTAGCTATTAAATCTAAATCAACNTTGCTTGCTACNGGGGGACTTGGAAAAGTATATCCTTATACTTCAAATCCTGATATTGCTACNGGNGATGGTATTGCGATGGCATGGAGAGCAGGNGTATCGNTTAGAAACATGGAATTTATTCAGTTTCANCCAACATGTTTATATCATCCAGAAGCTAAATCTTTTCTAATATCNGAAGCAGTAAGAGGNGAAGGAGGAAANTTAGTTGATATTCGAGGAAATACTTTTATGGATAAGTTTGATTCTCGAGGCTCTCTTGCAACAAGAGATATNACAGCAAGAGCAATTGATGCAATTATGAAGAAATATGGTGATCCATATGTATATCTTGATATAACTNATAAAACTGAAGATTTTTTAAAAATAAGATTTCCAAACCTTTTTTCAGCTTGCCTCAAATATGGAATTAATATGTCAAAACATCCTATTCCAGTTGTGCCTGCTGCACATTATTCTTGCGGAGGNATTATTTCTAATGTNAANGGAAAAACCTCACTATCAGGNTTATANNCAGCTGGAGAAGTAGCTAGTACAGGTCTCCATGGAGCTAANAGACTTGCAAGTAACTCTCTNCTTGAGGCACTTGTCTGTGGACATGAATCAGGTATCGAAATGTCCAAAAATATATCTCTNAACNTATCNAAAATAAACATACCAAAATGGAANTTAGGTGTTGCTGTTTATTCAAACGAAGCTGTTGTTGTTGANCATAATTGGAATGAAGTCCGTNCTTGTATGTGGGACTATGTTGGTATAGTTAGAACAAATAAAAGGTTANTAAGNGCAAAAGCGAGAATNAGTAATTTGAGAAAAGAAATAAAACAATATTATAAAGATTATTTTATAACATCTGATTTATTAGAANTAAGAAATATTGCAGATGTTGCAGAAATTATTATTAAAAGCGCACTTTTTAGAAAAGAAAGTGTTGGATTGCATTACATNGANGATTTTCCTCAGTCTAAAAAACAAAACATTGATACAATNATTAAAGATCATCCTGGAGGTCCTTTAAATTAANTTTTTATATTAGTTAACNGAAATTGAAGTTGTATTTCTCTTACATCTAGGACAATTTTTAATTTCTCTTTTTTGGTTAACAATAAAAGGTTTTTTACATTTNAAACAAAANCGAGTCAGTTCATTTTTTTTATAAAAATAATTTNTATCTCNAAATCCAGAAGTNANTGAAATTATTGCTAATAATNCTANTGGAATAAAAATAATTAAAAAANCGAGTTTATGTAAATAAATTTCCATTATTANAATCAAACCTAATTTGTAGTACTTAATACTATCCAACCAATTTCATTAAAACCACTCTTNAATTTNATGTTATATAACATATTTATTAGAGTCATTTTATTAATTGATTTTTCAGAAATATCATCAATAAAGACATGTTTAACAAAACCATCTTTAGAAATATGAAGTGTGGCTTTAGCGNACCAATCGTTAATTTTTAAATCNTCATCNTCCAACNAAAAAATTAACTTGTTTTCANTNATTTGTTCTAAATTTTTACTTAATTTGTATTCTATNAAATTATTGNTCTTTTCAACACTTTCATAATAAATATTTGGANTATTAGCNGATTTGAATTTNTCAANTTCTTTAAATAATAGTGANTTTTTAGATNCATCNNATATNTTATTTTCAAATTTAAANAAAGCTTCTTTTTCGGGAGATTTNGCAAAAAAAAGATCAACTTTATNTTCGTTTTNAAATAAGTCCTTNCTAAANCCAATCTTAGTTGGTAAAGCAAAAATAATAGGAGATTCAATTAATCTTATATCAAAATCATTATTATNTTTTATTAAACTTTTTTCACTTCCTANAATATTAGTTTTAATTTTTACAATATCTTTTTTATCATAAGCNGNNANGCTAATATTACATATAANATAAATCGNAATTAATAANAAAATTAGTAAACAGAATGTTAATAAGGTNCTAAATTTTTTAATATTATTAATCATCTTTTGCTTTTAATCCTGTTGCAATCGTAATCTTTTTAATTCCTGCTTGTTGAGCAATTTCCCAAACATCAACTAACATACTGTGTTCAGATTTTTTATCTGCNTCAATTATTAATGTTGNATTNGAATTATTAAGATTAATATCNTCAAGATAAGANTTTAGTTGAATTAAATTTACCTCTTGATCTTGAAAAAAAAGTAATCCGTTGTGAGCAATTGATAAAATAATACCATTGTGGATTACNCCACCAGAAAAGGATGATTGAGGTAAATCAATGTTAATTCCTGGCTTAATCATTAGTGGNGAATTAANTATATAGAAACACAAAAAAACACACGCTGCGTCAAAAAAAATAATNCTACTAATCCAAATACCNCTATANTTTTTTTTTGGCNNAAAAAANCGATTNTTTCTACTATTTTTATAAGGTTCTTTTTCTCTAATCATTATANTTTTCTTTTTTTAGCCAGTCGTTATTGAGGAAAAATATAATTTCATTGATTGAATACTCCATNCCTATTGTAATCTTCTCAATTCTACTTAAAAGATAATGATAGGCCACTAATGATGGTATAGATATNCTCAAGCCTGCAATACTAGTAACTAAAGCTTTCCATAGACCANTTGATAATTGACCAATNTGCATNAANGGNGCATTNNCTTCAATCATCATAAANANATCTAATAATCCNACAAATGTTCCTAATAAACCCAACATAGGAGTAATTATAGCAATTGTTANAATTCCTCCTAAATTTTTTTCNAATCTNGGAATCTCTTCTAAACCAGTTTTATTTAATTTTTTAATAATATTTTCCTCAGAATCATCAGCACATAATATAGCTGTTCTTGTTAAGTTAGCAATTGGACCGGGAGTTTTNTTACATATTGAAATTGCTTCTGCTAGATTCCCTCTATTCATAATATTAAANATTCCATTTAANAAATCATCTTGTTTTATTTGNGCACGATGTANATGAAAAATACGGTCTAAAAATAATCCGATTGATATTAAACTACATAGTAATATTGGAAGAATCATCCAACCACTTTTTATTAAAATTTCTAACATATATATCTTTCAATATTTTATTTCTTATNATTTTTTTAAAATTTCTATTCTTCTATTTGCTTCATCNGACGAATTTACTTCAGCNNTNACTACNCGTTCATAAATTGCAATAGCNCCTTTTAAATTTCCTAAATTTTCTTGTAACTCTGCAGCTGCAAAAGCAGANCTAGTAAACCACATAACNTTAGATGATGTTTTTAAAACTAAATTATCAAAAAAATGATAAACTGCTGATAAATAATAATCAAATGCATTGTCTAGATTTCCTTTTTTAAACTCACATNTACCAGATTTATATAAACACTGTAATAATAGATCATCAGATAATGTTTTCTTCTGAATCANAGTATTAAACTTCGATAAAGCTTCNTCATATCTAGATTCCTGATTTACTGCTAANGAAAATTGNCAATCACCTATTCTACCAATTGAAATATTTACAAGGTCATGCTCTGGAAATTTTTTAATTATTTCTTCAAATGCTAGGATTGCACGGGCATATTCNCCTAATTCNGATAATATATCTCCNTGATAAAAACGNACATCTGCTGAAAGAACNCTNGATGGATATNTTCTNACAAATAAACTAAAATATTCAAGCGCNGCTGTATATTCCTTCTGCTTAATTAAAGATTTTCCAACCATAAATANNGATTGTTCAGCTAATCTATGNTTACTATGAATGGANTGTATTTTAACAAAANANTTTTNCGAACTTTCAAAATTTCCACTATTNTANGCTTGCTCTCCTAACCAAAATAAAACATCTGGTGTCCAAACTGAATNNGGATNTTTAACAACNAAATTATTACAAATATTTAAAGCTTCTTCTACNTCGTTTAACATATATAAACAAAAGCCTCTTAAATAATTTGCTTGTAAAGCAATTTCGGATTNTTCATANGAAAATATTATTTCCTCNAAAACTTTTTTTGCCTCANCATAATTACCTAGATTATANAATAAAAGTCCTCGNTGTTTTTTACTCAATACTATTTCATTTGTTTCNTGAGAAATATTTTCNATTTGAAAATACATATCCATTGCATCATCCCATTTTTGATCNGCAATNAATATATCTGATAATCTTAACATTGCTTGAATTGAAAAATNGCTGTTAGGANAATCTAAATATATACCNTTAAAAATTTTAGATGCATCAGACCTTCTTCCTATTCTTGCAACAGATAATCCTAACTGATAAAGAGCTTGAGCTCTNAATTGATGTGAAGGATTTTCCTCAAGNAACACTTNATAATATTCTTCAGATTTTAANTATTGCTCGGATTCATAATATGANTCACCAGCTTTTAGTAAAGATTGATTTCTTAATGATTTATCAANAGCAATTNATGCAGATCTCTTNAACATATTTGCAGATTCATTAAATCGATTTAGATTCCATAATGCTAATCCCCTTCCATAATATGCNGATGAGACTTGGTTAGGATCATCTACAACATCTANAAGTATTTGATAAGAAAAGGCGGCATCATCAAANCGATCTAATTTAAGCAATACATTNGATTTATTAAATTGAAGANTAACTGCATCTGAATGTGAAATTTCTTCTGNTCTTGCTGCATCAATCCACTTTAAAGCNTCATTATACATTTTCATTTCTGAACATAANTCAATTAGTTTTTTCTTAATTTCAAATCTATTATTTGANGGNAGCCATCTAATTGAATTTTCAAGATATAATATGGCNGATGATAAATCATTTTCTTTTANAAATAAGTTNACTAAAATTTTAAGGGAAATAAATTTATNGGNGATNTGAGCAGTTTCGCTATTATAAACTTCATCTAATAGTCTTTTGGATTCAATCTTATCTTTTCGANAATCAAGTAATATAGATGCAAAAATNATTTTAGCTTGATTNGATATTTTTTGTGATTTTAATGTNATNAGNTTTTGAAAAATTAATTCCGCATCNTCTANTNTNTTTAAAGCCAAATAATTTAATGCTAATTGATAATCAACTTCGAAATTTTTTTTATGACNAGGATANANATTTTTAAAATTTAATAAATTNTCCATTGATTCTTCGTACTTTTTAAAATCATATAATATCAAAGATTTTAANTATATTCNCTCTGCTNCCAAANCATTATCTAATTGCTTTCCTTCAAGAATATCCANGGCATCATTATCTCTTCCAAGTGATCTTAAAGTTTTTGCTTTCCAATAAATTAAACGACCGCTTTTTTCCATTTTTGAAATTAATTCAAGTGCTTGATCATATTTACCCTGAGCATATAAAGAGTGGATAAGAAGAAATTGATAATCAGTTTTTTCATTTTTGGATAAATTTGGAATTATATTTCTACATTTTTCTTCGGCAAATGTATAAAATCCGTCATTTATCGAATTTTCAATTGTGGATTTATCAATAAAAGATGAATTTTCATCAGGATAAACATCACTTAATGAAAAAATAATAAAAATAAAAAATATAATACGATACATATAATAAACATACATTTTTTTTAAAATTATAAAAGGTTCTATCGACAATTTATAATAAATATTGTATAAATTTTAACTATTATATTTTTCAATAGTTTATATTATGAATAGAAGAAATTTTATTTTATTTGTTACCTCATCAACTATTTTGCTATCGGTTGGTTTTAGTAAATTACAAAAAAATAAACATAAAAAAATTAAAAATAAAAATCACATGGTTTTTTTTAATAATCACAANTTAAANCAAAAAAATAATAATTACGAACAATATGTTTGGTATTACTAAATTATTAATAACCTAATTTTTTCATTATCCAAAAATTTTTACGCCAATTTTTCTCAACTTTTACTTTCAATTTTAATGAGTGATTAGANTGATATATTTCATTTAATTCTAATTCAACCTCAGTCCTTACTTTCTTTATCATTGAACCTTTATTCCCTATAACTATGCCTTTTTGTGAGTGTCGTTCAACGTAAACAAATGCATTTATTTCAACTAAATTACTTTTTTTATTATAATTATCAACCCAAACAGCAATAGAATGAGGTAATTCCTTATGCAATTTATTTATTAATTTTTCTCTAATAATATCCGAAATAAACAATTTTATTGGGTAGTCTGTTAAAACATCATCAGGAAAAAGTTTTGGACCAAAAGGTAGAAGATCAATTATCTTTTTGTTTAATTTATCTAGTCCGTTATTTTTTAATGCCGAAATATTTACCCAATGAGAATCACTTTTATTATTTTCATTTATTTCTAATTCATCCCATAAATTTTTAAACAAAATAATATTTTTTTCGCTGATATCAGTTTTGTTACATGCAAAAATTATTGGNTTTTGTAATTGTTTNATTCTTTTAAACCANCCTCTATCAATNTCATCAGGTNTTAANGAAGAGTCAAGAACGAGCATGANANCATCAACATTTTTTACTGTGTCCCGTGCAATTTTATTCATTTTTTTTCCCATATCTCCTACNCNGTAATGAATTCCNGGAGTNTCNAGAAAAACTATTTGACNATTTTCNAAAGTTAAAATTGCTCTAATTAAATTTCTAGTTGTTTGAACTCGATCGCTAACAATGCTAACTTTNTCACCCAAAACAGAATTTANTAAAGTTGACTTGCCANCATTTGTTTTTCCAACTAATGCAACAATCCCAGACTTAAAAGACATATTTTCATTCTTCATTAATTTCCTTTTCACTTTTTAGTCTTTTGAATTTTCGTCATTGAATAATATTATTGTTTTTTATAAATTTTAAACATGTATAGATTTNTATTATTCATCTTTTTAATCATAAATAGTTCATTTTCGGAATTAAATTCNGCTTCAAATGANANNTTAAAAAGTATTAACGTTAANGGATATGCNGCAATTGTNAATAAAGAAATCATAACTCATAGTGAAGTAAGAAAATCTATGAGGTCTTTATTGCCAAATTTATATAAGCAATTTNAAGGAAATGAATTAGAATCTAGAATTNTAAATTTATACCAAGANACATTATTAAATTTAATTCATCAAGAATTNATTTATTCGGAATTTAATCTTCANGGAGGACAAATTCCTGACNCTTTTGTAAAAGATGAAATTAAAAATATAAAAAAGAAAAATTTTAANAATAATGAAATAAAATTTGAAAAATTTTTAACTGATGAACAAAAAACTTATACAGAATANTTTGAGGANATTAGAAAAAAAATATCNATTCAGGCATTAATATCTCAAAATGTTAATAATAAANTAGAAGCAAGTCCTAAGANAATTTATAATTATTATGTTAGTAATAAAAATAATTTTTTAAATCCTGAAAAAATTAAATATTCAGTTTTTGAAATANATTCNAGTACAAATTCAACAATNGTTAATGATCAAAAAGAAGCAACTNCAATTTTAGAACAGATTAANACTAATAAAAATATTATTNAAATGAAAAAATTNTTTACTGANTCAGAAAATAAGAAAATAAAAGAATTTCCATGGATGCAGATTAAAGATATACCACATAACCATTTAACAATTATTGAAAATNTGAATAAAAATGAATTTAGTGAANTTATAAAATTAAAANATAATTTTTCAATATTTTTTATTAATGATAAAATTGAAGCATCATACACACCATTTNACGAGGTNAAAGATTCGATTAAAAACAAATTATTAAATTCTCAAAAAGAAGANNTTTTTAAAGAGTGGATNAAAGAGTTAGAACAAAAAAACTTTATTAAAATCTTNAATTAANGGTCTGAATTAATATCTATTTTTTNCCTCAATTTCTTTTTNATACTATTNTTTTGTTTAATTTCTTTGATTCTTTCTTTTGCTCTTTTACTTCTCTTTAATTTTTGTTTCCTAATTTTATAATATTCTTTCTTATTTTTACTTATTTGATCAGTTTTTGAATCCAATATTTTTTCGCATAGCTCTCTTCTTGCCCAAAATCTATTATCTGATTGTGATCGAGTTTTTTGACATTTTATCTCAAAGTTATTATATATTAACTGAACACATGTAGAAGTTTTGTTTAATTTTTGNCCTCCTTTTCCNGACCCTTTAATAAAATTTTCGATTATGTTCTCTTCACGAATTTCTAATGAATTCATTAATTTTTTAAGACTATCCCATTTACTTTTGGTTATCATCAAAATCACCTTTATAAACACTTAAATATCATATATAAATTTNAATATATTATTTTAAAAATGAACTTAAATCATAAAATCTCTATTTTAGAATCCCGGTCATGGAAAATATCATCNATTNCNATNATCATGACAATAATTTTAATGTTTATATGTNTTAGTTTTTTAATTCCAANAAANGATTCAATCACATTTCAAATGCTNTCTTTCTGTTTATTTGGACTCATAATAAGCACTCTAATTNTATGGATTAATTATAAAAAAGAAAAATTAAGTTTTGGATTATCGATTNAAAATTTAAAATATGTTATTTGGACGCCTTTAATTTATNTNATCACAATTNTATTACTTTTATTTGTAGGTTTNTTAAATCAATATTTATTGACTAACTTCTTTGATATAGAAATTAAACCACAAGANATCCTTGAAANATTTAAGGAGTTAGAAAATTCATTTGAAATCTCCATTTTTGTTATTGGTTCAGCTGTANTAGCACCAATTTATGAAGANTTATTATTTAGAGGTATTATTTTCCCAANGTTAATCCAAAAAACAAATTTTACAATAGCACTTNTTTTATCATCTTTAATATTTGCAGTANTGCATTTTCANTTATCGGCATTATTACCATTATTTGTTTTATCAATAATTTTAAGTATTACATACCTATATACATCAACTATTTGGGCAAGTATAAGTTTGCATGCNCTCTTTAATTTAATTTCAATTATTGCGGTTAAATTTATAAGCTAATTGCTGCAATAGCAGCACCAACTAATGGAGCATTTTCTACTTCAACAAATTCATAAGAAATTTCTTTATCAATTAAAAGACGATCTAAATTTGTCTNAATATTTTTAAANAAATTTGGAGTTTTATAAAGTGTTGATCCATCAGCNGTAATAAGAACTTTACTATTATCATTTTGATTACTTTTTATAATAGTTGCTGCNATGTTAATCGCNGAAAATAATGCTGCTCGCTCAANAATTTTATCAAAAATTAATTTTATAATTTTTCTATCTTCTTGATTAAAAGCTNGTGAATANAAAATATTNTTTTTGTTAATATNATCATCATATAATTCNGANAGTTGAGATGTTTCAAGATGATGCATAATTGATAATGCTAAATTAGCAGNATCTGAAAATAATCCATCATTAGCTATNTTTTGCATAAATATTAAACTAAGACATCCTAAATATGCTCCTGATATGGCTTTTTCAAATCTATACTGTCCAGTATTTTCACTTTTTTTATCTAATTCATCATCAAGCTTNGAAAAGGGNAAATGAGCAAATCCTCCTGATTCAATATTGTAAATANAATTATTTATTATACATGATGAATTCGTTCCNGTNCCTAANATAAATCCTNTATATTNAGATATATTTTTTTTAATTCCAACTGTATATCCAGATAATAATGTTGCAACAGTATCATTTAAAATTGTTATNTTTTTTTCATCAATATTNTTTTCGGAGAGAGAGGATAATAANTTCTNCCCTATAAATTGTCCTGCCATTCTGGGAATTTTTATTTCCTTTGTCCAATACAATAATTTTCCATCCTTATTAGGAAAAATTTCAGTGGGATATGANAAACAAAAGCCTATTTTTGAAAAATCATTTTTAAACTTATATAAATTTTTAGATATTAAATCATAAAATTCATTTGGTTCGATCTCTTCTTCTCTTCCTGGCATTTCTGTTTTAATAAAGTCATAAAGATTTATTTTTCCTTCAGCGTCAAGTGCAGCTAATCCAATNCGTAAATTNGTACCACCAGCATCAATTACAGCAACAGTTTCATTTTCCCAATTTAATGATGGTGTTATGTAGGAATTTATCATGGCTAATGAACTATCTTTATTTTCTAATCCTAAATTCATTTCCTTTATAAATTTATTTAACAGTTCATCAATATTGTAGTTTTTTAAACAAATACCGTATTTTTCGAATAGATCATCTAATTTAATCATTAATAAATCCTTTAGTTATTATGATAAGGATGGTTATCGATTATCATAAAACATCTATACAAATTTTCCAATAAAACAAGCCTAGCAACACTNCCAGCTAAAATTAATCCAGAAAGTGAACAGATCATATCAGCTCTATTTCTTACATTATCAGATAAACCATAAGGTCCCCCAATTAAGAAAATGAGTCTATTGTTTGTTGCATTTTTTTTTGTTTTAAAATCATTTAAGATATTAACTAATTCCATTGTTTTTATTATTTTTCCCCTCTCATCACAAACTACTAATATATCGTCTTTTTTAATTTTATTTAAAATATATTTGTCATTTTCTCTATTATTAGCTGAACTTTTTTTCCGATTTATACACCTATATTCATCCATAATTACTTTATATTTTTTAAGCCTTTTTAAATATAAAGTTTCAGCACTAACCATTTCATTTGGTTTTANTTTNTTAGGAAAAAGAAGAACTATTTGCATTTTACNNNATATTTTTTGATTTNATAACAGANTCTATTTTATCTTCTAATGTTTGATTTTTATCAATTCTTGANCCTAATTTNATNCTCGTATGTATTCTTGGNACATCCATANNATGTAATATTTGATGACACTCTTTGATAACTTCAAAAACTTTATCCCAGTCCCCTTCAATNGATGTNCCGTTTGGACATAAAATATATTTTAATTCTGNTTTTTTAATTTTTTCTTCACATATTGATATATATTTTGACAAAGATGTACCAACACCAATTGGGATAATGCANAANTCNACAATTACTTTCATTTAAAAACCTTCAATTCTAATTATGGATTAATAATTCGCAAATTAATTTTTTGTCGTTTGAATTAAGTAATTCTTTTCTAACAAGAGGTTCCTTTAATCGGGTACTGATCATAGATAGCATATTCAAATATTCTTTATGTTGGTTTTGCTTTGCTGCAAGCAGACATATTATTTTTACAGGTTTATTATCTAATGATTCGTAATCATTTATACCATCTTTAAAAACTCCTACAGCCATAACAATATTAGAAACGGCATCATTTCTAACATGAGGAATTGCAACACCAAAACCAATACCTGTACTCATGATTTTTTCTCTTTCAAGAATCCCGTACTTTAATAAATTTTTATCTATTACTTGGGGTGAATCTGATATGAGATTAACTAATAAATTTAGTGCATTTTCTTTAGAGTCTTTATTTTTGATTAAAATANTATTCGGAGATAATGGATCATTATAGTCAGTAAAATTTTTATTATTGATATCAGAATCGTTATTTAATTTATCGTTTACCCATCGTTGAATATCNGCACTTTTGAATCTCCAAGTGGTTCCTATTTTTCCCCCTGGTAAAATACCTTTTTGAGCCCAATCATAGATAGTTCTCTCTGATACGCGTAGATATTTTGCAACATCTTCAATAGTCATTATTTCATGCATTTTACTTCTCCAAATGTAANATTTGGTAATATATGTCATAAAAAAGGAAGATTTTCAAATTAAATTAAAATAGCTTTTAANCATCCTCTAACTGAATTAAATANCATAATTTTTGTTTTTTTATTTAAATCAGATAACTCAACTATATCTTCGTGAATTTTTTTTTGTTTAATTAATTCAGCTCTCATAATCCCATCTAATAATCCACATTTTAAAGGAGGCGTAATCCAACGATTATTTTTAAAAATAGCTATATTATAAATTGTACATTCAGTAATTTGTTGCTTTTCATTCCAAAGCAGAACATCATCATAATCTTTTAAATCTTTTTTCATATTATCATAAACTGATCTATTTGTTGTTTTATGCTGAACGAAAATGTTTGATGAATTAATGTGATTCTTTGCAAGTTTAATTTTTATAATACGATCTTTATTTANTTCCTCAAATTTTGAATTTTCTATTAATAATTGATTATTATCATTTAACAATAATCTAATTTTTTGAGGAGTATCAGAATAAAAGGAATTCAATAATTTCTCTGCTTTATCAATTTTTAATTTTCTNTTAAAGAAATCTGCAGATTTTTTCAATCGTTCTAAATGATATTTTTGTAAAATAATTTTTTCATTTGGCGTCCAAAGCATTGTTTCTACTAAATCAAAATTTGAGTATTGGTCTAACATAATTTTTGATTTTAATAAAGTTTCATCATATTCATCCTTTTCTTGAGAGTCCCATACAATCCCAGAGCCAATACCATAAGTAATATAATTTGTTTTTTTATCAATTAATGCAGTTCTAATTGCTACATTAAATAAAGCATCTCTATTAGGAGAAATTAATCCTATAGAACCTGTATATATATTTCTTGGAGAGCATTCTAAATCTTTAATTATTTCCATCGTTTTTATTTTTGGTGCTCCAGTTATAGATGCACATGGAAACATTGCTTTAATTATTTCGGAAGAATCTTGTTTAACTTGAGCTTCAACTGTCGAAGTCATTTGCCATAATGTAGGAAAAGATTCTGTTTCAAATTTTTTTAATGTATTTATTGAACTTATATTAGGTATTTTTCCTAAGTCATTTCTTATCATATCAACAATCATAATATTTTCAGCTTTATCTTTTTCAGAATTTTTAAGCTTCAATGATTGTTGTAAATCATCATTAGTATTAACTCCTCTTTTGATTGTTCCTTTCATTGGTTTAGATATCAACTTTTGTCCTTCAAGAGAAAAAAATAATTCCGGAGATACAGAACATATAGACCAATTATTCATATCAATATAAGCTGAATATTTAGTATCTTGCTTATTTATTAAAGATTTAAAAAAGGAATATGAACATCCATAAAACTGTCCATTTAATCGATAAGTAAAATTTACTTGATAAGTATTACCATAAGAAATATGAGATTTAATTTTTTTAATTTTTTGAATAAATTCATCGGAATTAATACTCGGAGTTAAATTATCTATTTGAAAATTTAATTCTGTTGATTCTGTTAATTCAGGTAATATATTAGAAACTTTAGGATCTTTAAATAATCCAACGGTAAGAAGTGGNAATTTATTATTTTCNTTTACAATATTAGATTCGTCAAATGCTAAAGAAGCCTCATAAGAAATTATTACAANAGCATATAGATTTAATTTTGATATATNTTTTAAAATCNTTGNNACCTCTTTTGGATCAAAGATTTCAAAAGTTTTAATCGGATCTTCAAACANCAACCATGAATTATTATTTTTTAAAACTGCTTTCAACTTTATCCTTTTAATAATTGATAATACACTACTTTCTTGATTTAGACATTTAAATCAAATACCTTTTTTTGCACTTANTTAAGGAGATTTCATGAAAACTGGATTTGTTGGATGGAGAGGNATGGTTGGTTCNGTNCTCTTGCAAAGAATGCATGAAGAAAATGATTTTGAAAATATNGATGCNATTTTTTTTACTACNTCACAAGTTGGAANACCNTCTCCGCTTAACTCAATTAATTTCCCAACATTAATTGATGCATTTGATATTGAGGAATTAAAAAAAATGGACGTTATAATATCTTGTCAAGGCGGNGATTATACAGAAAAAATACATCCTCAATTAAGAAGTTGTGGATGGAAAGGTTTTTGGATTGATGCTGCATCCACGTTACGAATGAAAGAAAATTCAACTATAATATTAGATCCAATAAATAAAGATATTATCCTAAAAGCTATNCAAAATAATCAAAAAGATTTTATTGGNGGAAATTGTACTGTAAGCTTGATGTTAATGGCAATTGGCGGCTTATTTAAAGCTAATCTTATCGATTGGGTTTCTTCAATGACTTACCAAGCAGCATCTGGAGCAGGCTCTCAAAATATGAGAGAATTAATATCTCAAAAAGGATATTTATTTAATTCAGTATCTAAAGAGCTTAATAATCCATCCTCGGCTATTTTGGATATTGACCAAAAAGTTACATCTGCATTATTTGATAATGAATTCCCTAAANATAATTTTACTGTTCCATTAGCNGGTTCACTAATACCATGGATTGANAAAGCAGTTGATGATGGTCAAACNAGAGAAGANTGGAANGGTNATGTCGAANCAAANAAAATTTTACAAACAAAAAAATCTATTCCAATTGATGGAATNTGNGTNCGAATTGGAGCGATGAGATCTCANAGTCAAGCTCTTACAATAAAGTTAAATGAGAATCTTCCGATCCATAAAATAGAAGAAATAATTGATAATGGAAANGAATGGGTTTCAGTAATTTCAAATGATAAAGATCAAACATTAAAAAATCTTACTCCNGCAGCTATTTCTGGAACCTTATCAATCCCTATTGGAAGAATAAGAAAAATGAAAATGGGTGAAAAATATTTAAGTGCTTTTACAGTTGGCGATCAATTACTTTGGGGTGCTGCTGAACCATTAAGAAGAATGATTAANATTTTACAAAGTTATTAATTTTTATATACCATGTAGAGTCTTTTTATACGAATCTCTCAACTCATTGATNTTAATATTAAATTCTTGAAAATTTATCGTATCAGAACTGTTTACAACTCCAATTTCATAAANATTTATTTNTTTNAATAATGTNATAAATTTTTCTTTATTCTCAGGAGAAATAGATACTAAAAATCTACTATTTGACTCTGAAAAAAGAGCGGTTATAAAATCAGAATGAATTTTAGACAAGTTAATATCTGCTCCGCAATTTCCTCCCATTGAAGCAAGAGCTATTGATAATGCAACTCCACCCTTTGTTGGTGTTGTTGAAGAGTTTAACAATTGTAACTCTGTTGCTTTATTCATTGCTTTATATATGTTTAGAGCATCATCGCCATCAACTTTAGGAACGACTCCTCCGTAAGATTCTGGTGATCTCTGCTCTTCAGCTAATAAACGATAATAGGCTGAAGCGCCAAGTTCATCTTTTGTTTTGCCAATAATATAAATTAAGTCACCGCTAGATTTAAATGGAACTGTCACTGATTTTTGAACATCATTAATTTGCCCAATTGATGAAATTAACAATGTTGGAGGAATTGATATTTTTTTACCTCCTCGAGTAGAATCATTCTTACATGAATCCTTCCCAGAAATGGCAGGTGTTTTGTAAAGTGTTGTATAATCATACAAAGCCTTACAAGATCGAACTAATTGAGCTAATTTGTATGCTCCATCGGGAGTTTTTTCTGACTCAACAGGATCAGGCCAACAAAAATTATCTAAAATTGCTATTCGCTTAAGATCTCCTCCTACTGCAATTATTTTTCTAACAGCTTCATCAATTACAGACGCTGTCATATCATAGGTATCTAAATCCGAATACCAAGGATTTATTCCTTCAGCAAGTATGGCGCCTCTATTACTTTCATAATCTATTCTAAGAACTGTTGCGTCGGAAGGAACATCTGATTTTTTTCCAACAAATGGTTTTACCACACTTAATCCTTTTACTTCACCATCATACATCCTGCTTTTATATTCTCGTGAACAAAGATTTAAACTTTCAATCAAAGTCAGTAAGACTTCCTTAAAATTTACCTGTTTCGGAATATTAGGTTGTTGAATAGATGGTTTATTCCATACAGCTGGCATCACCATTGTTGGACAGCCATCATCATACAAAAATTTCATTTCAATCGATGCAATTATTTTTTTATTATTTTTTACAGTAAAATAACCTGAATTATTAAATTTACCCATAAANGAGACTTCTACATCTCTTCGTTTAGCTAATTTTTCAAAATCATTTTTTTTATCAGGTTGAACTGCTAGAGTCATTCGCTCTTGAGCCTCTGAAATTAATATTTCCCAAGGTTGCATTCCCTCATATTTCAATGGTGCTTCAGAAAGCTCACATTCACAACCNCCNGAANATTTACCCATTTCTCCGAATGAACAAGATATTCCTCCAGCTCCATTATCAGTGATACATCTAAATAATCCTAAATCACGTGCTTCAATAATAAACTCATATAATTTTCTTTGAGTTAGAGGATCTCCAATTTGAACTGCCTGTGCTGGAGATTCAGTACGTAATTCCTCAGAAGAGAATGTTGCCCCATGAATACCATCTTTACCTATTCGNCCACCACACATTACAACCCAATCACCAACTTCAATTTCTTTTCTTTCAGAGGGTCTATNTGTAACGTTAACAGGTATTTTAGCAAGTGTTCCACAATACACTAAAGGTTTTCCTAAAAATCGTTCATCAAAAAACTCAAAACCTCGACTATAAGGAATTCCTGATTGATTTCCTCCATCAATAACTCCCTCATGTACACCATCTCTAATTCGTCTTGGATGCATCAAGCCTTCAGGAATTTCTGACGAGTAAAAGGGTGAAGCCAAACAATACCCCCAAACATTTGAAACTAGGGATGAACCCATTCCTGTTCCTAATGGATCTCTATTTACGCCAACAATCCCCGTCATAGCTCCACCATAAGGATCTAGAGCAGACGGAGAATTATGNGTCTCAACTTTATAGACTAAATGATTTTTTTCATCAAATTTTACAATTCCAGCATTATCAGTAAATACTGAAATTAACCANTCTATTGATTCTTCAATTTTTTTTGTACTTGATTTTACATATGTNTTATAAAGAGAATGNATCAATTCATTTTGATNCAACTCTTCATCTTTATAGTTTATTGTACCAGCAAATATTTTGTGAGAACAATGTTCGGACCAAGTTTGAGCTATACATTCNAGTTCNATATCTGTTGGCCATATCGGTAAATCTATACTTTTACGNTATTTTTTTACACNATCATCCAAATAATGATTTCTTATAGCTCTCATCTCATCTAATGATAATGATAANATACCGTCATCAGAAATTTTTTGTAGTGACTGGTNACAATCTGGTAATTCTATTACNTTNACTTTCTGGTTAATCTCATCTTCAAAAATTGGTATATCTAAATTAACATCTGAATCATGCCATTCTTCTTCATTATAAATTAATATATTTTGAATTAATCTATTTGCAATTAAATCATAACTTAGNTTTTCAACATCNATTTTATCTATAGATCCTTTTATAAAATATTGTGATGANGTATAAACTTGTTCTTCCCATTTAAGTTTTCTTTTTAAAATATCTTCAAGAGANNCTCTTGCTGTTCGTCCTAAATTATCAGTAACACCNGGTTTATAACTAACTTCAACACACCAATCAAATGAAGACTNATAAGGCAATCTTCCAAGTTCNGATTCAGCTATAACCTCATCTGAAAATAATTTTTTTACAGTTTTTGCCTCTTCATCCGATATATTTGCACTAATTTTATAAACATCTCGAATTGANCAATTTGTTATATCCAGTCCAAGTGATTGGATGGCCTTATGCATAGTTGATTTNCCTCTAGCATCTGAAACACCGTTTTTTAATCCTATTTCAATTCTATAAACCATAAATAAAAAANTCTCTTATAAGAATTAANATTACTCATAATAAAAGTATATGTAAAAGAGTCTAATTAAAAAAATTAAAGATTTAAAATTTATTTGATTTTTTAAAATTNTTTTATCTTATTTATTANTATTATGAAATACATCCTAATTATATTTATATTAGTAATTAACTTCACATTTGGTGAGAAAATTCAANGATCCATAAAAGATGTACTTNTAAATGGTCCAGCACCAATGAAGCTCCATGCTTTAGCAATGATTACACAAGGTAAAATAAATGATGAATTAGATGAATCATATCTTGACGCTTTTGAAAAATGTATACAGGAAGATTCAATTCCAGTTAAACTAACTATTGCAAAGATTTTATCAAAACATTATGTAGATGATTCAAATAATATTTCTCANAAAACGGTAGCNCTTCTTATTNCTNTATCAAAAGATGAAAATAATTTGATTGCTGAAACCGCAATAACTGAAGGTTTAATGAAGCTTGATAAAAAAAATAAAAAAATTAANNAGATAATCAAAAATTTCAAAGAAAATTTAGATCCTAGTTAATTTTATTTATAAAGAAAAATCCCATTATTTGATAAAAAATTGATCCTATCCAGGGGATTATCCACGGAATAAGTTCAGGTTTATGATCTAAACCGTCAGAAATCAAAATTAAACAATAATAGATAAANACTATTANTANGCCATAGATCATTCCTTTTGAGGATTCTTTTCTATGGGATTTAATTCCAAGAGGTATTCCAATTAATACGAAAGTTAATGGAGCAAGCCCTAAATAAAGTCTTTGATGNACTCGTACCCAAAGTTCACTNGATATAAACCTTTGATTATCATATTCATTTGCATTATGGATAAGTTCAAAAATAGTCATATCTCTTCTATTCTTGACGAGTTTTTTATTATTTTTCCAATCTGATATATCTATTGGAATTGAATAATAATTTGCTGATGCATATCTATTATCATCAGAATTACTATCTAATCTTTCAATTCTGGCATTAAATAATTCTATCGTTAACTGTTTATTTTCTTCGTCAATTTTAATACTTCCATTATTTGCTTGAATACAACTTTTTACAGATGCGTCTTCCTTATTTAATTCGTAAACTACTAAATCATTAATTTCGTTATTATTNTTATTTTTTATATAAATTATATAACCTGGAAAATCTCTAATAGACCTTCCTTCTTCTAAAATTTTAATAGGATCGTTAAAATCAATTTTCTTTAATAGAATACGATTTTCATATCTTTTATTAGGATAAACAAAACCATTATTATAAATACAAAAAATAGATAATAANATTGATATAACAATAATCGGTGANGAAATTTGCCAAAGACTCAAACCACTACTTTTCATTGCACTTAACTCACCATCAGTTGATAATTTACCAAATAACAATAAAGAAGAAAAAAGTGCGCTTATTGGTATTGAATAAGAAAAAAAATAAAAAATAAGATTTGTAAAATAAGACAAGATTATTGATAAGCTTACTCCCTTTGATAGGATGCTTACTAATTTTGGAATGGATAGTAAGCACATCGTAAAAGTAACAATTAACAAAGTTGAAAACAGAATTAACAGATAACTTTTAATAAGATAAATACTTAACTTCACGAAAAACCTATATTTTTTAAAAAAATTAATTANTTTATANTATACATGAAAAAAAATAATTTTACAGTGAATAATAATCAAGATGGNAAAAGACTNTTCATTGTTGTTTCTGAACATTTATCAATATCAAAAAAACAATCTCAAAAAATTATTGATGAGAAACTTGTTTTAATTAATAAAAAACGAATTTGGATGAGAAATCATAACGTTAAAATAAATGATCATATTGAAATATTATCTTTACCNGGTTTTTTTAATCAACCGAAACAAATTAATATTATNTGGAAAGATGAATATTACATNATTGNTAATAAACCTCCTGGATTAATATCAAATGCTCATAAAAATAGCCTAGAGAATATATTACGCTTACAAGAAAAAAATTCTAATATTGTTGCGGTTCATAGGTTAGATAAAGAAACGTCCGGTTGTATTATTTTTTCAACGTCTAAAAAAGCAAAACAAAAAGCTATTCCTATTTTTAAAGAAAATAAAATAATAAAAATATATAGNGGTATATCAATTGGAAAATTTCCAAANATTAAAAAGGAAATTAAAGCTGATATTGATGGATTTATAGCAAAAACAAAAATAAAAGTATTAGATTCATCAAAAAATAATTCTTTTTTAGAAATACAAATTGAAACAGGAAGAACACATCAAATTAGAAAACATTTAGCTGCAAATAGATATCCTATTCTTGGTGATAAAAAATATGCAGGTGATAAAAATGAATTATCCTTAAAACAACCACGTCAAATGCTGCATGCATATAAATTNATCTTTAATCATCCCTACACTAATGAAAAAATAAATGTAAAAGCAAATTTACCCAATGATTTTAAAAGATGTTTAAATCAATTAAAATTAATTTAATAAGCTCTTATATTTTTTTTCTCCATAAAGTTAATGAAAGATCTATTTGCTACTCTATTACCTCCAGGTGTTGGGTAATCACCAGTAAAATACCAATCTCCTTTATGTTCAGGACATGCTGCATGCAGTCCCTCAATACTTTGAAATAATATTTCAGTTTGAGCATTTAAACTAGAGGGGGTGAGAATTGAAGTAATTTCTTTTGATAATTCATCTGCACTATAACAATCATATAATCGTTTTACTGTATTTACGGAGTTTTTAACTGATTTATTTTCATCATTTAAAGCATCAGAATAAATTTCCTCTAACAGTTTCTCATTTTTATTTTTAATCGTTAAGGATATTGCAGCTTCAAAAGCAATAAATTCGTTCATTTTTGACATATCGATACCATAACAATCAGGATATCTAATTTGAGGAGCTGTTGAGACAACGATTATTTTTTTCATTCCTAAACGATCAAGAATTCTAAATATACATTCTCTTAAAGTTGTCCCGCGAACTATTGAATCATCTAAGACTATTAGAGTATCAGTATCATTGATAAGTCCGTATGTTGTATCATAAACTTTAGCAACGAGATCAGTCCTATCTGTATCGGCTGTTATAAATGTACGAAGCTTACCATCTTTTGTCATTAATTTTTCAACTCTTGGTTGAATCTTGATAATCTTTTCTACATCTGTAATATCTTTATTAGCTTTGATTGCATCTAATGTCGCTTTTGCTGAAAATGATCTTAATCCTTCAATCATACCAAAAAATGCAGTTTCAGCTGTATTTGGAATATATGAAAAAACTGAATTAGTTAAGTCATAATCTATGGTTTCTAAAACTTTATTAACCAATGAATGTCCTAATTGTTTTCTTTCTTTGTAAATATCTAAATCTGTTCCTCTTGAGAAATAAATTCTTTCAAATGAACAAGGTTTTTTACTTATTGGTTCATTAATTTTTTCATGAAAAATTGATCCGTCTTTTTTTACAATTAGTGCATGACCAGGATTAACTTCCTTTATTTTATTGATTGGGATATCAAAGGCAGTCTTAATTTGTGGTCTTTCAGATGTAACTACAACAACTTCTTCATCTGCATAATAAAACGCTGGTCTTATTCCAGCCGGGTCTCTCAATACAAATAGGTCTCCATGACCAATCATTCCAGCCATAACATAACCACCATCAAAAGCTTTTGTAGCTTTGCGTAAAACAAGGTTAAGATCTAATTCATTAATAATACAGTTAGTAATTTCTGTATGCTCTAATCCTTTAGATTTGTATTTTCTAAAAATTGCATCAATAGCTTCATCTAAAAAATGCCCAATTTTTTCTAATACAACGACCGTATCTGTTCTGTTTCGCGGGTGCTGTCCTAGCTCAACAAGCATCTCAAACATTTCGTTATTGTTTGTAAGATTAAAATTTCCTGCTAAAACTAAGTTACGTGTCATCCAATTATTTTGTCTTAGAAAAGGATGGCAAAAAGTTTCTCCTGAAGATCCATGNGTTCCGTATCTCAAATGACCTAAAAGTAATTCTCCTGCAAATAATACATTACGCTTAATCCATTCTCCATTTTGATAATGTTCTGGAAAATTATCATTAGCATCTAAAAACGGTTTTACTAAACGATTACGGACATCTATCAATGGGTTATCACTTGCTGAACGTGTTCTAAAAATATAGGGATTACCAGGTGGCATATCTAATTTAATTACTGCGGCTCCAGCACCATCTTGACCTCGATTGTGCTGTTTTTCCATTAATAAGGTTAACTTATCAATTCCATAAAGAGGTGTTCCATATTTTTCGATATAATAATCTAAGGGTTTTAGCAGTCTGATTGCCGCTATTCCACATTCATGTCCGATCCACTCGCTCATACACACCCTCCTCAGGTTATGCTTGTCATTAGACTTATAAATCTGCACTTATATGAATTGTAAGTCAACGAAGTTTATTGCTTTTAAAAATTTAGTTTTACATAAAAACAATTTATAGAATGAAATTAGTATTTGTTATTAATCTAAGAAAAATAATATTTTTATTATTTTATTAATGAAAAATCCAAAATCATTTGATTTAAATATCTGTTTTAATTAATATATGCGGAAANTATGAAATCAGAANATATATCTAAACNAAAAAAAAATANAGCTACATCTGCGNCCTCNAATGTTCATAAGCTTGCAAATGATTTAGGTGTTAGTTTGAGCGAAGTAAAATCGTTNTCNAATAGTTCTCGAATAACAATGGATGATATTAAACGGCATGTAAAAGAGTGTCTTGAAAATCAATCTAGTCAGATTTTATCTCAAAACAAAACATCTAAAAAACTNCAGGTTGGAATGCATAGTTATAATATTGAATATATTGAAGAAATGTATGAAAAATGGATATCATCTGAAGAAATAGAAGTCACTTGGAAATCTTATTTTGAGGGTTTTGAATTAGGAAAAAATTTTGATGTAAAAAATGTNTCTTCAANTTCANATAAAATTGATGACAAACAGGCTAAATTTTTAGGAATGGTTTATGCNTATAGAGCATTAGGTCATACAATTGCTAAATTTAATCCNTTNATCGATGAGCCGCANAANAACCCTCGTTTGACGCTNGAAAGATTAGGNTTTTCAGAAAATGACTTTCAGTCNGTATACAACACAGGAAATTATNTAGGAGGAATTGATTTATCCGTTAAAGAACTAATTGATGGGATGGAAGAAACATATTGNCAATCAATTGGAATAGAATATCTTCATATTCANGAAACTGATAAAAGGAGATGGATTCAATCACAAATTGAACCTTCNAAATTTAAACCACCATTTTCTAANNATGAAAAATCAAATATTTTTAGAAATATAATCGAAGCAGAAACTTTTGAAGAATTTTTACAATCTAAATTTCTTGGACAAAAAAGATTTTCATTAGAAGGCGGTGAAACGCTTATGGCTATATTAGATGCCATNTTACAAAGATGTGAAAATAATATGGTTGANGANTTAGTAATTGGAATGGCTCATCGAGGAAGACTAAATGTTTTAGGTAATTTTTTAGATAAACCTCTTGANTATATNTTTCGAGAATTTACTCCTGATTATATACCGGAAACAATGTATGGAGACGGTGATGTAAAATATCATTTAGGTTTTGAAACTACCAAACAAACATATAATGGCTATAATGTAGATATTGCNCTTGCTGCTAATCCCTCNCATTTGGAATCTGTTGATCCTGTAGTNCAAGGAAAAACAAGAGCNCGTCAAAGAAAAAGAGACGATACCAAAGAAAGAAAAAAAGTTATTCCTATTCTNATACATGGNGATGCTGCAATTGCCGGGCAGGGAATAGTTTCTGAAGTATTTAATTTTTCTAAACTTCCTGGATATAGAACAGGTGGNACAATTCATATTGTTGTNAATAATCAAATAGGATTTACAACTGGACCCACAGATGCTCGTTCAAGTCGTTATTGTTCAGATGTNGCAAAAATCATNGAGGCNCCAATTTTACATGTTAATTGTAATGATCCATTAAGTGTTGTTGCTGCGACTCAAGTTGCTTTTGATTATCGTCAAACATTTGGGTGNGATGTTGTTATAGATATGTATTGTTGGAGAAAGCACGGACATAATGAATCGGATGAACCAGCATTTACTCAACCTGTTTTATACAAACANATATCTCANATGCCTAAAATAAGTAAAACATTTGGTGATCAATTAGTAAAAGAAGGAGATTTTACAGAAAACGATCTCCANNAAATAAAANAAGATTATCTCNATAAACTAGAAANCGCTTTTTTGGTTGTTTCNGAAAAAAATTCAANACAAAAGGATCCNTTTTCTGAATCTACAGCAAAAAAACANCCTCCCTANTCTTTTGAAATCTATGANACAAAAGTAAAAAAAGAGATATTACATCATATTGTAAAACAACATGTNAAATACCCAGATGGATTTAATATTCATCGCAAAATAAAAAAACAACTTGAATTAAAACTAAAATTATTTGAAGAAGATATGGGTATTGATTGGGGATTAGCAGAAATTTTAGCTTTTGGAAGTCTTCTTATAGAAAATACTCCAGTACGAATCAGTGGTCAAGATGCTAAGAGAGGTACATTTAGTCATCGTCATGCAGTATTATATGATACCGAAACTCGTGAAAAGTACACAAATTTAATGGANTTAAGCGAGAATCAAGCAAAATTTTGTGCCTACAATTCNCTTCTTTCGGANGCTGCAGTATTAGGATTTGATTATGGTTATTCAGTNGATTTTCCTCAAATGTTATGTATNTGGGAAGCACAATTTGGTGATTTTGCAAATGGTGCCCAAGTTATAATTGACCAATTTGTTACAAGTAGTGAATCAAAATGGGGAAGATTAAGCGGACTTGTAATGCTTCTTCCTCANGGNTATGAAGGTCANGGACCTGAACATTCCTCTGCTAGATTAGAACGTTACCTTCAAGCTTGTGCAGANAATAATATTCAAATATGTAATTTAACAACTCCAGCACAACTTTTTCATGCCTTTAGAAGACAAATTAAACAAGAATATCAAAAGCCTTTAATNATAATGACTCCTAAAAGNCTTCTTAGACACAAAAAATGTATTTCAAGAGTAAATGATTTTACTGATGATAATTTTCATTCAATAATTGATGATAATAAAACNGATAAATCAACAGTTNCAAAATTANTCTTATGTTCTGGGAAAATTTACTATGACTTNATAGAAGAAATTGAAGTTAAAAATAAAAATAATATTGCCATNATTAGAATAGAACANTTNTACCCATTNGAAACAGAATTACTAAAAAATATAATTGATAGTTATCCNTCCAATGCTGATGTCATTTGGTGTCAGGAAGAACCAAAAAATATGGGTGGNTGGAGTTTTATGTTTCCCTANNTNTTAGAATTATGTAAAAATAANCCAAAATNNGTAGGAAGATATGCTGCAGCAAGTCCGGCTGTTGGATCNTCAGTGATTCACAAAAAAGAACAATACAAAATTATTGAAAAAGCTATAGAAAACTAATTTATATAGGAAAATAAAATGGAAATTAATGTTACAGTNCCCTCAATGGGAGAATCTATTACGACTGCAATCATTTCAAATTGGTTTGTAAATGATGGAGATTTAGTCAAAAAGAATGATCCTATTTATGAGTTGGAAACTGANAAAATTACCTCAGAGGTNACAGCGGAAATATCTGGTATNATAAAAATTAAAGCTGAAATTGATGAAGAAGTCGATATTGGATCTATTGTTGCTATCATTGAAGAAAAAGAAATTTTAGAATCAACAGANANAGTTGAAAAACCAACTANTGAAATCAAAAAGCCTATTGAGCCTAAAATNACTAAAATTGAAAAAGTAGCTAATGACAATTCTNATAAAGAGGATAGAANNAAAATGAATNCTCTGAGAAAAAAAATTGCANAGCGATTAGTTACAGCAACTCAAGAAACTGCATTATTAACAACATTTAATGAAGTTGATATGCTANAAGTGATGACNCTTCGAAAANAAGTACAAGATGAGTTTATTAANAAAAATCAAGTAAAACTTGGATTTATGTCCTTTTTTACCAAAGCGGTTGTAAAAGCATTAGAAGAAGTTCCTTCGGTTAATTCAAGAATTGANGGAGANTANATNATAAAACAAAATTATTATGATATTGGTATTGCNGTTGGAACAGANAAAGGATTAATGGTTCCNGTTGTGCGTGAATGTAATNNTAAATCATGNGCAGAGATTGAAAAATCAATTGTTGAATATTCCACNAAAGCAAGAGAAGGAAAAATTGAACTTAATGATTTAGATGGTGGTGTATTTACTATTTCTAACGGAGGNATTTATGGTTCAATGCTNAGTACACCGATAATAAATTTTCCCCAACCAGCTATCTTAGGTNTACATAAAATNCANGAAAGAGCNGTNGTTATTGAAGGCGAAATAGTTNTTAGACCNATGATGTATTTAGCTCTTAGTTATGATCATAGACTTATTGANGGAAAAGAAGCNGTAACTTTTCTTGGAAGTATNAAAGAGTCCATTGAAAATCCATNACATATTTTTAAAATTTAAATGTTTTACAAATTCTATCTACCGCAGACAACAATTTCAAACGCGGATGTCCACAATTAATTCTAAACCATCCTTCTCCTGATGAACCAAAAAATTTGCCACCAGATAAAGCAACTTTAGCATCATTAATTAACATTTTGGAAACCTCTTGCCATGAACCATAATTACGAAAATCACACCAAACTAAAAATGTTGCATCTGATTCCATAGGCTTAAGTTTATTATTAATTAGAAGTTTTTTGTATACCAAAGAAGTATTTAATCTTAAATAATCAACTAGTTGTCTTTTATAGTTGGCTCCTTCAGGCGATAACAGTACTTGCATAGCTGTTTTACCAATTAAATTAATATTATCAACATGTGATAGTTTTTGAAAATGTATTAATTTATTTTTAATAATTTCATTTTCAACTATAAAAAAAGAACTTTTTAATCCACTTGTATTAAAAGTTTTACCAATTGAATGAGCTAAAATTGAAATATTCTTTGCTTCATTTAGGGCTAATATTGGTGTGTGAACATTTGGTTTATAAACAATGTCGCTGTGAATTTCATCACTAAAAATTATTACATTATTATCTATGCATAATCGTACTATTTTTAATAGTTCATCTTTACTCCATACTCTTCCTCCAGGATTATGTGGATTACAAAGTAAAAGTAACTTAACGTCATTCTTTTTTAAAATACTTTCTAAATGCTCAAAGGGAATTTGAAATTTTCCATTATTAATTATTAAAGGTAAATCTACTAAATTCCTTTTATGAGATTTTACGGAAGAGAAAAAAGGACCGTATACAGGAGAAAAAGTAACGATTGAATCACCTATATTACTAAAAGACTGAATTGTCATACATAAAGTAGAAACAACAGATGGAGATAAACCAATCGTACTTTTGTTAATATCTAAATTATGCTCATTTTTCATCCACCATTCAATAGATTCAAATAATTCAAGGCTTTTTTCAGTATAACCAAAAATAGAATGTTTAACTCTATCAATTAGTTTATCTACAAGAAAGTTTGGTGATGCTAAATCCATATCAGCAACCCAAAAAGGCTCAATATCATCAGTACCATAAAATCTTTTTAATGCATCATATTTTTCTGCATTTGTATTTCTTCTATCAATTACTTCGTCAAAATTATATTGAATTTGATTTATCATAAAATTTTCTTAAATAGAAAAGCCTCCAAAAAAGAAAATAATAAGAAAAAAAATAGAAAAAATCATTAAAAATAAGGATAATCTAGGCTTAGGGAAACCAAATTTTTTAGATTGAATATTTTTGGATAAATAAGCTGATAAAGATAAAATTAAAGTAATTAATAAAACATTTAGAAAAATTATATTATTTTTAGATGAATGAGCAACACTGCTACCTGCAGGTCCAACAAGAGGAAGTATCATACACATCAAAAAAAAGGATAAAGAAGATAATATCGTCAGCATCGATCCGATTTTTTTTTCTAAAAATATTTTTTTTAAATTTTTCATAATTAAATTAATGTTTTTGAACAGTTGAAATAACTTAAACTATAAATTAATTTTGCTAAACAAATATAACAAAATAATGTTACTTGTAACAAACTTGTGAATATGAAAAAGAAAAAAAACAAAATCATCGGCTCTACTGCTGTAATCATTAGTTTGGTATTTCATTTTTTAATTATTTCTATTGCAGGTGGAATAATTGCATTAAAATTTATAAAAAAACAACCTTCAACTTTTCAGATTGAAGAACAAAAATCTATTGAAAGAAGAAAATTAGATCTTCCGGTCAAAACAGAATCATTTGTAAATAAAATATCAAAACCTCAAATAATAAGCTCAAAAAATATAACTTCCTCTAAACCTGATCTTCTTGATATACCAAATCAAGGCGAATTTGTAAAAATGGCCCCTCTTCCAACCTTTCAAGGAAGTTATACTAATTTTATAAAGAAAGATCGTAGACTGACATTTAATTCTAAATTTAGAGAAATAGATTTTGGTGTTTCCAAAATGGATTTTTTTGGAACAAAATCATCTGCTGAAAAAGTTATAATTTTAATGGATGTATCTAAAAAAATTGTCCATGATAGGATGGGTGGTTTAGAGGTTTATAAGCTAATTTATGACGATTTCTCAACACTAATTAACGAAATCAGATCATCAACGTTAGTTAATTTAATTTTATTCGATAACGAAAAAATAGTTTTTTTTGACGATTCATTTATTGCCGCAACGACAAATAATAAAACAAACATGCTCAACTGGGTTAATTCAATTAATACTGAATCATGGAATATTGGATTAAAGAGTGATTACAAAACTAATTATCCAAATAACGACTTTGTAATTCCAATGAAACAAGAAGATATAACAGGATGGATTAAAGCTCTCCAAGCTACCTTGAAATTTCAACCTGAAACTTATTTTATTCTTACTTCTAATTGGGGAAATACAACTGATCCTACTATGTCAAATGTTAGTTATTTCTCGAAAAAATCTATAATGAATAAATATTTAAAAGAAAGAAATGCTCATATAATTTCAAAATATAAATCAGAATATAATGAACGAAAAATTGAATTTGATAATTTAAAATTAATTTACGAAAAAATGTTAGATTTTGAAAATAACGCAAGAGACCTCATGTTATATGATCATAAAATATCACATAATTGGACTGATATATTATCTGAAAATAATGCCGAATTTCCTTATTGGATAAATGTAGAATCACCTATTAGTATTGACATCTTACCGGCTGATACAAGATATACCTATGATGAAGTATTAGAAACTATTTATACCCTAATTATGAAAGAATATGGACATTTAGGATTTCCGAGAATAAATTTTGTTTTAGCCGAACAAAGAAGACCGAAATTTTATAATTTCAGTGAAACAGCGCCATTGATGACATCTCGATTTAAATTTATACAGCTATGCAGAATGATTGATGCAAGACTTAGAAGAATTAATTTACCGGATCCAATTAAAAATGAAATTGATCAAAATTATAATGAAATCAAAAAAAATATAGTTTCAAATGAAGAAATTTAAAATTATTTTGTTAACTTTTATTTTATCATTTTCTTCAGTATCTGAAAAAAATTATTTTTCAAATACATCAGGAGAAATTTTAGAGGATTTTTTAATTGGATTTAATTATGAAACCCAAGATGCAACTTTTGAAAGAAGTGGAAAAATACCATTGGAGACATTTTCAGATTCAGACAAAGAATATATTCTAAAATGGAATGAAACAAAAGGTTTCTTATCATCATTTAGATTTAAAATATCACTAGAAAAAAAAAGATGGGATAGAACTAAAAGTGAACGATCAAGAACTCCTTTTTACATGGACGTATTTGAAGAACCATTTGATGAACATTTAAAACATAAAGTTACTTTAGCGGATGACTATGAAGAATATAATTCAATATCTCTAGAAACTCATGGATTTGAAATTAATTTAAAAAATCAAAATTTACATAAAATAAATGGTATTATTGTTGAAAGTAAAATAATTTACGAAAAACAAAGATATGAAACATCTAACAGCTTGTTTAATAGTGAAAAAAACCAATTTGAACAAATTATATCTTCTACTATATCAAATCTAAAAAGAGATGAAATTCCAAGTTTAATACCGGGGGAGGATATAACGCTATATTCAGCTGCTGCTGTACTTGCTAGACAAATATTAAATAGAGATATCATAATTGATCAAAATCTTTTTCCAACTCAAGAAGGAATTTTAAAAGGATTTGGTAACTGGGAAGAACATAATCGTGAAAGAAGAGATAAATTAATTGGCGTCTGGTTTCGAGTTGGAATAACAAATGAAAATAATCAACTCATATGGAGAAATAAAGCTAGTCCTGAAAGTTTAATGGATGAATCATGGGATAGTTATTAATTAATTACTTTTTTTCCAAATTGATGAATTAATTATCACGACTAAGTTCGAAAAAACCATTCCAATTGCACAAAATTTTGGAGACAATAAGCCAAATGATGCTAGTCCAATTCCTATTATATTATAAGCAAAAGCCCAATTATAATTGGCTTTAATTTTTAATCTTACTTTTTTCATAATTTCCATAAATTTTGTTAAAGATTTTATTCCTGGTTGCAATAATACACCGTCAGAGCTCATTTTTGCAGATGATTCGGCCGTATAAACAGATAAACCTAAATCAGCTGCAGCTAATGCCTGCGAATCATTTATTCCATCACCGACCATCATGATTGTATTTCCATTTTTCTGAAGCTTTTGTATTTCAATTTTCTTATCCGAACAACTCATTTCACCATATGCTTTATTAGCCTCTAATATTTTTCCAATATCATCCACCACCTCTGTTCTATCACCGGAAAAAATTAAAGTTTGAATGTTTAATTTTTTAAAAAATGCAATAACCGAATGGCTATCTTCTCTAATAGTATCTCTTAACCCTATTATTGCGTAACATTTGTTTTCATCACCAAATAAAACGATAGTATCTTTATCAAACTCTTTAGGAATCATAATATCAGGATATGTCTTATAATTTCCTGCAATATATTTTTTTTCATCGATAATCACTTCCACCTTATCGTTGAAAATTTCTCTTTTGTTTATGGAAAAATGATTTCCTAATTTTGTACATGCTTTTGCAACTGGATGATCTATCCCATATTCCATCGATGCCAAAATATTTAGGAGCTTTTGGTTCTTATCAACTAACCATTTAATTTTTACTACTTCTGGTTTACCTTTAGTTAACGTACCTGTTTTATCAAAAATAATTTTACTAGGCTTTAAAGATAAAATTCCGCCATTATAACATTGGATACCAATTCTTCTCATCTTATCTATTCCAAAAGTTAATACTAATGGTTCTGCAATTCCAAATGCACAAGGGCAAGCAACAATTAATATGCTTAAAAGTCTATAAAAGCCTTCTTCAAAACAACCGTCTAAAGTATTCAAAATAAAAACAATGAGACTGATAAAAATAACAACAGGAACAAAATATTGACTTATTTTGTCACCAAAGCTAATGGTTTCCCTTTTAGAATTAAATGCTTCAATAGTATTATTTACTATACTTTCCATTAAATTACTTTGACCCGAAGGAGGAATCATTAAATTTGTTTCAAGTGATAATAATTTTGAACCAGCACCAATAAACTGACCTTTTTCTAGCCAAATACCTGAAGATTCGCCACTAATTAAACTAAAATCAAATTCGGACTTTTTCAATAAAATCCCGTCTGTTGGAACAGTTTCGTTTTGATAGATCTTAAAAATATTACCTGGTTTAAGTTCATCTAATTTTCTAAAATTTTCGTCTTTAAGACGTACTTTTTTGGGAAGATTAAGAGATAATGAATTTACTCTATTATATAATTTTCTGTAAAACGAATTGGTAATCAAATTTCCAGTTTCAATTAACATTAATAGCAATGCAACAACATCAAAATATAATTTTTGGAAATCTCCAATCGTTAAAGCTACAACTGAATATATCCACGCTGCAAATGTTGATAAAACTATGAGACTCTCCATTCTAAATGAGAAATTTGATAATTGATAAAAACCCATTTTAATCGTTTTAATAGCAGCGTATAAGGGAACTAGGGTTCCAAATACTAATAAAATAAATGAACATAACCATTTCATTGAATTAGGAACATCCCATACTTCGGATGAGTAAACGACAAATGATATCATCATACAATTTAAAGTCATAAACCAACCGGCACCAAATTTAAAAAGGTCGATATTTTTTAATTCTTTTGAATTTTTTCTAATTTGGTAGCCAAGAGTAGAGACAGCATTTTCTAAATCGTCAAAACCTAATTTCATAGGATCAAAATAAATTTCACATACCTCCGAAATAAAATTAACATTTAACTTAGAAATTCCTTCTATTTTTGAAAGCCTATTGTGAATTAACCAAGCACATGCAGGACAAACCATTCCATCAACGTATAAATCTAATTTTTCAGAATTTTCAATTTCTTTTAAACAAGATTCTATATCTTCTCCGCCTGGAAACACTCCCTCTAAAAGCATTTTTATTCTCTCATCTCTGGCCGCTCCAGTTAATTCAAGTTTAGAGACTATCGAATATACTGCTGAGCATCCTTGACAACAAAAATTGTCTTTAGGATGAGGAACATCTCGAGAGCATATAATACATTTTTTTTTCATTTTAAATTGGCTTAATCTTACTTATAAAAATGAAAATATAAATTAGTCCGATTAATATACATAACCATGGAAAAGAAGTATTAAAAAAATTTTTAAAATTATTACCAAAAAGATGGCCAACAGAAATACCGAGTTGCATAAAAAAGGTTTGGGTTAGAACGAAAGAAAGCATAAATATCGTTCCTCCAAGCCAACTTCCTGTTCCAACTGCCATTGCAAAGGCTGCATATAACATACCACATGGTATTAATGTAGTGCATGCACCACCTGCGACAATTTTTGTTCTTCCGCCTGTAAGCATTTTAGACAGCCAATTAAAGCTAGGTAATTTTAATTGTTTTCTTTTAAGAAGGCATATACCAACAACAATAATGGTTACTCCAGGAAATAAAAGCGATAGAAGAGCTCCTCGTATTGGATAAATAGATAATTCACAGCAGAATCTAGACGGACCTAAATTAATAAATTCCCCAAATGCACCAAATAAAAAACCAGCAAATGTGTAACCGCAAATTCTTCCAAAATTAAATAAACTTAATTGAGTAAAACTTTTAGTTCTATTTAACGCACAAACAGAAATATGAAGCGGTCCACACATACCATAACAATGAGGAACGGCAATCCATCCCAAACCAACACCTGCTAAAATTGAACCAATTAATAACTCCATTATAAGAAATCATTTTTTTAATATTTATTTAAATGAACTTAAAGATTAACAATTAAATAAACAATGCAAATTAGAGTTATTGTTGAAATAACTCCTATGACAAATGGTCCAACATCCGCATGTCCTTGTTTTATTTCAGTTGTTTTTTCGAGAAAATTTTCATTATCATCATTCATAGTAAAATCCTACTTTTCATAGTCATTTAATGGTACTCCATCAATTTTACGCCAATCTTTGTTACGACCTAACGTTTGAATGTAGGACGTTAAATCTTTAATCTCTTCGTCACTTAAATATGCATAGGATGGCATAATCGATGCCGCTTGATATTTTCCATTAGGAGATTCAAATTGTTCTCCCATATTTCTCGGGTTTTTAAAATGAGACCAATGCCATTCTGATGAATATTTTCCCCCAACTCTTGAGAGATCTGGTCCTGTTCTTTTTGTACCTAAAAATGAATATTCATCGTTAACATATTCCCATGCTTCCGATACTGGAGCATGCACTAATCTCCATCCATATCTGATTTGATCAGATTCCAAATCTCTAATTTGTTGTGTATGGCAATAAACACAACCTTCTCTTTTGTAAATTTCAATACCCCTTAATTCTTGAGCGGTGTAAGTATGTAAAACATTTGTTCCTGACGACCACATATTTTTATCTACCAATGGAGGNACGATAGTTGTAGTAACCGCCCCAATTGAAAAAAGCAAAAATGCAAATAATCCAATCCATAATAAACTTTTTTCAACATCTAATTTCATATTAACGANCTCTCNGTAATTTCATGATTTTTTTTACTTTTCCCAAGTAAAGTCATGACAATGTTGTGAACAAATAAGAAGTAAGCAAATAAAATAAATCCACCAGATAAAGCTCTAAGAATATGCCAAGGTTTTGTGGCCATTAAAGTTTGAACAAACGTATTTTCAGGATTTAACCACATTGCACCTTGAATATGGCCTGATATAAACAGAGATACAAAAAACGGAACAGATGCAATAGTCATAATCCAAAAAGTTTTGTCTGCAAGTTTTTCATCAAATAATGGTCGATTTGCTAACTTTGGTACNACATAAAAAACTCCAGCTAATGCAAAAAAGGAAAAAGCTCCNAAGAGAGCCATATGCGCATGACCNATTATGTAATCATTTTTACTTAAAAGGATATTCAATTGGGGAATCGCCTGCATAGGACCTTGNATACAAGTCAAAAGATAATAAACTGTTCCTACCAAAAGAAATTTAGGAACCGGTCCTTTAAAGCGAATTTCTCTTGGAGAAGAGGCAAATGTTCCAATAAAATTTGTTATCACAGCAATAACGGGAATTATTAAACTAAAGGAAAAAACGCTGGCAACAGTTTCAAGCCAGTTTGCACTTGGACCATGCAGCATGTGATGCGCGCCTGTCCAAACATAAACAAATGAAATAACCCAAAACCCTATCATACTCAATTTATGAGAGTAAATGGGAGTATTTAATTGTTTTGGAATCAAGTAATAGGCTGTAGCTACTCCAAGCGGAGTAAAGATTAATCCCACAACATTATGAACAAAAAACCAGTTTAAATTTGCTTGATTTATACCCGTGACATATTGAGTAAATATATGCCCTGTTAACATNACAAAAATTGTCCATATTACAGAACCAAGAGTATACCAAACGGAAACATATAAATACTTTACTTTTCTTTTTACAATCGTACCAACTACATTGATTCCAAATAAAACCCAGCTAAAGATTACCAAATAATCAAATGGACTCCCAATTTCNCCATATTCAATATTCTTTAAATTACCTAAAAGAATNCCAGCGAGACCCCCGATAATAGCAANATTATAAATAATTCCAGTGATTACGCCTAATGTTTCTGAAAAGAGCTTTGTATGCAGAATTCTTGGTAAAATCCAAAGAAGAACACCCATATTGGCAGGTAGTAACCATCCGTATAAAATGGCGTTTGTATGCCACATTCGCATTCTTGGTGCCGATAAATATTCAATTTCACCTAAAGTTGGAATAACATATTTTGAAGCAACNAGTAATCCAAATGATAAAGCAAATCCCATAAAAATTACTGCTGTTACTAAAATTGATTTTGAAGCACTATCTGTTTTCATTACTTATCACTTTCAATGTTACTTCTAATAAAGGCAATGATATCAAAAATAGTTTGATCGCTCAAATGGTCATGTGCAGGCATTGGTGCTCCAGCTACACCCAATAGAATAGACTGATAAAGTCTTTCNTCTGTTATATAATCTTGATTTANAAAATGTTTATTTATTAAGTTTCTTGGAATNGCATGACCTAGNGCTTTNGCATTTGGNCCTTTACCATTAGCAAGTCTACCNTGACACCCAACGCAATACTTGTTAAAACCTGCCCAGCCTTCTTGAGGATCTCCTTCTTTAAGTAATAATATGTCTGGGTCATCTTTATTCACAAATAACCTATCATCNGGCGCTCCAATTTCAGGTATAGGGTATTCAATACGTTCGAAGGCTTGAACTGGAGATTTTTCAAGTATTTTCATTTCAATGAAGTCAACAAGTAAATCAATTTGGTTTGTGGACATAACATTTTTCCANGGAGGCATAGCTGAACCTGCAACACCATTTAATAATGAATTTTTAAAACGATCTTTATAAGCAATAACGAATTGATATTTAGTAAAATTTCGTGGATAAGGTTCAAGAAGCTCTGCAACTTCACCATTTCCNTCTAGATTTTCACCATGACANGATACACAATAGGTNTCATATAATGTTTGGGCATGGGCAAGTTCTTTNTTNGATAATTCTGAAAAACAAATTATTGGNAAAANTNAANCTAATAGCAGAGNAAGTATTTTATTCANTATAAATCCTCCGATTCAACTTTGTACGAAAATGTTGCTAAATACATTACTAAACTATCTAGTTCTGC
>PASA01000001.1 GCA_002712105.1 Kiritimatiellaceae bacterium | reverse complement strand
AAAGCTCTTATATTTTGTCCACTAAGAGTAGAATCCCCAAATTCATTTGGATTCAAGACTAAACTAGGAGTGCCTATAATTCCTTTTAAAATATTACTTGTTATATTACTTATTGCGCTACTTGTCCCAAGTGGTCTAGGTTGTCTATTAACAGTGTAGTCAAATGAAGAAGCAGTAGGAGATTTTGGTATTGATATTTCAAATATTTTCGAGTTTTGGGACTGGGTAGGGGGAAGATACTCCTTGTCGTCTGCTGTTGGATTATCTTTGATGTTAGCCATAGGAACCGATAATTTTGAAGATCTTCTCGATGGATATCATCAAATGGATCAGCATTTTCTCACATCTGAATTTGAAAATAATGTCCCCGTATTAATGGGATTGATAGGAATNTGGTATCATAATTTTTTTGGAGCTAGCTCTTATGCTATTCTCCCCTATGATCAATACATGCATCGATTTAGCGCCTATTTGCAACAAGCTGATATGGAGTCNAATGGAAAGAGTGTGGATAAAAATGGAAANAAGGTTGAATGGTCAACCGGTCCTATAATATGGGGNGAGCCTGGAACGAATGGACAACATGCTTTTTACCAGTTAATTCATCAAGGNACCCACTTAATACCNTGTGATTTTATTGGATTTTGCAAATCACAAAATCCTTTATCTGATCATCATGATAANTTAATGGCTAATTTTTTTGCACAAACAAAAGCACTAGCTTTTGGAAAAACTAAAGAGGAGTTAATNAGTGAAGGTGTAACGGACTCATTGATTCCACATAAAGAATTTGAAGGAAATAGGCCATCGACAACAATTTTATCAAAACAACTTACCCCAAATGTATTAGGACAATTAATTGCNCTTTATGAGCATAAGATTTTTGTCCAAGGAATAATCTGGAATATTTTTTCTTTTGATCAGTGGGGAGTAGAACTTGGAAAAGTATTAGCAAAAGATATTTTAAAAGATTTTCATCAAGATTCTTTAAGNGATCATGATGTATCCACNGAAATGCTCATTAATTTCTACAAGAAAAATAAAAACCCATAAAAAGAGTAAGTATTTTCAGATTTTTATTTGATTTTTTATACTTTTCGTTATATATCAATAAAACTTANATTATGAAATTATCAACAAAAGGAAGATATGCAGCTCGTATTATGCTTTGTATAGCAAAGCATGAGTTAGATGGTGCTGTGACAAAAAAGAAAATTGCTGAGCAGGAAGGTATTTCTACAGATTATATNGAACAAATTGTAGTGCCTCTTAAAAATGCCGGATTGGTTTCAAGTACCAGAGGATTAAGAGGAGGATTTAGACTCTCTAAGCCAGCAAAAGAAATTTCATTGTATGATATATTAAGNGCAACAGAGGGAGATTTTAAAAAAGTTGAGTTGCTNATAGAAGGAAAAAGTCGTTCGGATAGCATAATTATGGAAGAGGTTTGGCAGGGCGCATTTCAAGAGCTATTGAATTACTTTTCAAAAGTAAGTTTAGAAGAATGTTTAGAAAAATATGTAAAGCATATGGATAAAGAACCGATTATGTTTAATATATAAAGGAGAAAAAAATGTCAGTATATTCAGATATCACAAAAACTGTTGGAAAAACCCCTTTAGTGATGCTTAATCGTATTACAAAAGATATGCCNGGAAATGTTGCAGTNAAGCTTGAATCNCGGAATCCACTTTACAGTGTGAAAGATCGAATCGGGGTTGCGATGATTGAAGCNGCGGAAGAGAAGGGTTTAATTAAANCTAATACCAAATTAATTGAGCCTACAAGTGGAAACACAGGAATTGCGTTGGCTTTTACAGCGGCAGCAAAAGGNTTAGATTTAGTGTTAACNATGCCTGAAAGNATGAGTCTTGANAGAAGACGCTTGCTTAAAGTGTTAGGTGCAGAATTGGTGTTAACGCCTGCTGAAAAAGGAATGCCCGGNGCTATTGCAAAAGCAGAAGAGCTTGTGGCNGAAACTCCAGATGCAGTGATGTTACAGCAATTCGATAATCCNGCTAATCCTGAAATTCANAAATTAACAACCGCCGAAGAAATTTGGGAAGATACAGATGGTAACATTGATATNTTTGTTGCTGGTGTNGGGACTGGTGGAACCATAACAGGGGTTGCAACAGCTCTTAAACCAAGAAAACCAGATTTAAAAGCAGTAGCAGTAGAGCCCATTTCATCTCCGGTAATATCTGGAGGNCAACCAGGACCACACAAAATCCAAGGAATAGGGGCAGGATTCATCCCTGGAAATCTAGATACAGAATTAATTGATGAGGTTATGCAAATAGATCATGAAGAAGCTGGAGAAATGGCTCGTCAATTAGCTAGAGAGGAAGGTATTTTATGNGGTATTTCTGCTGGAGGTAATGTGTATGCTGCAGTTGAGCAGGCAAAAAGACCTGAAAATGAAGGTAAATTGATTGTTACAATTGTATGTGATACAGGCGAAAGATACTTGTCTACTTGGTTNTTTGAAGAGGAATAATAAAATTTATTANAATTAACCTTTATCTTGATGTCTTATAATTTCTGCATCAATTAGGTAAATTACATCTTCAGCAATATTTTGTGCATGATCACCGATTCTTTCTAGTCGGTTGCATGCAGTTAGAAGTGCAACAAGAGATTCTGCATGAGATGAATCTGATTGAAGTTCATTAAGAATANTNTGTTTTAATTCTTTCTTCATTTCATCAATATTTTGATCGTCTTGAACAACCTCGCGCGCGATTTCAACATCCATNTTCATAAGAGAATCAATACATTTATGAACAATTTTTGTTACCATGCCGCTCATTGGATTTAAATGTAANGGATTTTTATTATTCTTGTTTTTATTAAATAAGATGGAGTTTTTAGCTATTCCTGAAGCTAATGAACTAATTCTCTCTAAATCATTGGTCATTTTTAATACAGCAATAATAAATCTAAGATCAACAGCAACCGGTTGATGAAGAGCAAGAATTTTTAAACAAGTTTCTTCAACNTTTACCTCAAGTTGGTCAATGTCAGAGTCATTTTTAAAAACTTGATCAACTAATGAAGGTAAATTTTCTTCAAATGATTTTAATGCTAATTCAACATTTTCTTCTACTTGAGTCCCTAAAGAAAAAATTAATTTTTTTAAATCTTCTAATTCATGTTCTAGATGTCTTGACATAATATTTTCCTCAACCAAATCGTCCAGTTATATAATTTTCTGTTTGTTCATTTTTTGGATTTGTAAAAATACCTTTAGTTTTACCAAATTCAATTAATTCACCTTCATATAAGAAAGCTGTATAATCTGATACACGTGCAGCTTGCTGCATATTATGTGTTACGATTATTATAGTGTATGACTTACGTAATTCAGATATTAATTTTTCAATAATTGCTGTAGCTTTTGGATCTAATGCAGATGTTGGTTCATCCATNAGAAGAATTTCTGGTTTGATAGCCAAAGAACGAGCAATACAAAGTCTTTGTTGTTGTCCTCCCGACATTCCTAATGCATGATTTTGTAAACGATCTTTAACTTCATCCCATAAAGCTGCCTTTGTTAAGCTTTCTTCAACTATAGTATTAAGTTCCGATTTTGACTTAATCCCTTGAAGTCGTGGGCCATATGCAACGTTATCATAAATACTTTTAGGAAAAACATTAGGTTTTTGAAAAACCATCCCAATTCTTGTTCTTAAGGCAACCTCATCAATATTCTTGTTGTAGATATTATGATTATCAAAAATTATTTTACCTTTTTCGTGAGTACCTGGAATAAAATCATTCATTCTATTTATCGATCTAAGTAGAGTACTTTTTCCACATCCACTAGGACCAATCATTGCAGTAACTCGATTTTTAGGAATAGATAACGATACATTTCTCACTGCTTCAAATTTATCGTAGAATAATGAAAAAGATTGTATATCCACATGATTTTCTAAAGCCGAAGTATCATTTGAATGTTCAGCAAAAGTATTAACGGGTTTGATTAAATTTTCTTCCATTTTATCCTCTTAATTTTTTAGAAATTTTTGCACGCATAGTTATAGCCACCAAATTTAAGAGCAATACAATTGCTACTAATGTAAATACCATACCATACTGAACATGTCGAATCTCATCTACCGCTTCATGTTCAGTGCATAAATTATAAATATTCCAGGGAAGGGCAGGTGTTGGATCAGTTAACGTCCCTAATAGAGTAATAGGGGCTCCAACACTGACGGCAGCGGTGAAGATAATAGGAGCGGTTTCTCCAGCAGCTCTCCCCATACTGATAACAGTTCCAGTAAGAATTCCTGGTAAGGCTGCAGGTAAAATAATTGTAACAACTGTTTTCCAGCGACTTGCGCCTAATCCTAAAGCTCCTTCTTTGTATGATCGAGGAACAGCCATTATTGCTTCCTCGGATGATCTAATAATGGTTGGCAGAATAAGTAAAGATAATGTAAGAGCGCCAGCTAATACACTTTTTGATTCAGATACTTGAATAGTATTTAAAAAGAAAGCAAGACCGAATAATCCAAATACAATACTTGGTACTCCAGCTAATGTACTAATGCATATTCTAATGAGACTAATAATTTTTCCATCTTTACTGTATTCGCATAAATAAATAGCAGCGATTATTCCTAAAGGAAGGGCAAAAAGCATAGCTCCTAAGGTAAGGTAAATCGTNCCAAGAACTTCTGGCCATATCCCTCCAAATATATGAGCGTCTTTTGATTTGTCTGTTAAAAATTGCCAATAAAATGTCCATTTTGGAAGCATCATTGATTCGATATTATTTTCTAAATAAGGAAATATNGCTTCTAATGCTGTTCCTCTGTATTCTTCTATTCTTGGTCGTTCAACTAATTCTCCCATACTATCAGGGTTGGAATAATCCCACTCTTGAATGTATAGAATTTCATGGAGTTTAATTAACGTTCTATCCCATCTATTTTGTCCATATTGTTGCCTAATTAAAACTGGTTTTCTATCCGTAGGAGAAGGACCTAGTAATTCTTTAATTTGTTTTTTGAATTCTCTGTATTCTGATCTGTATTTTCTTCTTTCAGAGGAATCCATAAGTTTTAGTTCTTCATCAAAATTATCTAAGCTTTGATAGATAAAATTTCTTGTGGTATTAACATCGCTCTTTTCGTTAGCTAATTTGTCATAATTACCTCGATCAAAATGATCAAACATTACTTTGCGGTGCTCTATGGTTCCTTTAAAAATATAAGCCTTTGAACCGTTCCAAATAATGGGGGCTAAAATTAAAACNAAGGTTATTCCCATTAGAGCAATAGAAGAAAGGCCTAGACCAGAAAATGATTTATCTAAAAGTTTTCTCGTACTTAGATTCATTATATTTGACCTAATTTCTTACGAGAGCGTTTAACAATAATCTCGCTAACTAAATTCATTATAAAAGAAAATAAAAGAAGACAAAAAGCCATGGCAAATAAAACATGAAAACGAGAAGAGCCAAGAACATGATCAGCTTCACCCATATCTCCTGCAATAGTCGCTGTAAGCGTTCTGACAGGTTCTAAAACATTATACCATGGATCAGGAATTTTAGATGCGTTTCCTGAAGCCATCCAAACCACCATTGTTTCACCAACCGCTCTCATTACTCCTAATATTACAGCTGCTAGAATCCCGCTTAATGAAGCTGGAATAACAGTTTTAATGATTGTTTCAGCTCTGGTAGCTCCTAATGCATAAGACCCTTCTCTTAATTCTCGGCCAGCAGCCTGAAGAGCATCTTCTGAGACGCTGACAATTGTAGGAAGCGCCATTATTCCTAAAATTATAGACACATTTAATGCGTTGGTACCTGAAGCAATCTCTATTCCACTTACTCGTAACGCTAAGACATAGGTAAAGAAAATAAATAGACTGACAAAGAAGATAAATATTAAAGAACGAATTAAAGTATTAATTTTTATAAATTTTGACAGAAGTTGAGAAACATACTCATTAATAAGAACAGAGAACAAGATCGATAATGGACCTAGTATCATCCAGGTGCCAACAGATAAAACAAATCCACCATTATTTTGAAGTAATGGAGCAAAAACAACCAATGCAAAAAACCCATATGCTACAGAGGGAATAGCAGCTAAAACTTCAATAATAGGTTTGATAATTTGTCTTAATTTAAATGAGAGCAGATCGCTAAGACAAACAGCAGCTGATATTCCTAACGGAACACATACAATTATAGACCCTAAAACAACTATAGCACTCCCAACAAAAATAGATAGCGCTCCAAATTCATCCGGCTGGCCAGATGGATACCATCGTGTTGAGGTAAAAAATTCCTTAAACCCTTCAATTTGAAAGAATGGCAATGCGTCTTTAAAGATAAAATAAAAAATAAAAAATACTGCAAATGTAGAGGCGGAGGTAATAATAAAAAGAATGCTTTTTCCAATCCAATTTTTAATACTTCTTATAAGACCTATTCTATCACTTATAACTAAATCAGATTGTTTTTTTTTATTTTTGTTCACGTAAAGCCTTAAAAAAGCATTTTTCTTAAATGGAATGTTAGTTGTATCAAATTTTATAAAAAGCGCAATCACGGATTGCGCTTAGATTTCATTAAGTATCAGGAGTAATAACTTAATTAGATAATTAGTACATAGTTACAGGAACAAAACCGATTTCCTCAACAATTTCTTGCCCATCTTCACTTAAATAGATGTTAACATATTGATATAGAGGTGTTCCCATAGCTGGATAGGTATCGGTGTAGAAAAATAATGGTCTTGCTACAGGATACTCTCCACTTTGAACTGTTTCAACGGATGGGTATATTCCATTTACTTTTAATGCTTTAACCGTTCTGTCAACGAATCCAAGTCCAGCATAACCAATTGCAGATGGTGTACTTTGAACACGCTGTCTAATAGCACCGTTTGATCCTACATATTCACAGTTTTCAGTAATCTTCTCTTTATTCATTACCAATTTTGCGAATGATTCATAGGTTCCGCTATTTGTATCTCTAGACACCATTACAATAGACTTATTTGGACCGCCTAACTCTTTCCAATTTGTAATCTCCCCCTTAAATATAGATCTTACTTGTTCAACCGTGAGATCACTAACTGGATTTGATGGATGAACTAAAATCGGAAGACCATCTAGCGCCACTACATGAGCAACCGGCTGAATTCCTTTTTCTGCAGCCGCGCTAAACTCACTATTTTTCATGGGTCTTGACATAGCACCTACATCACATGTTTTATTCATTACACCTTTTGCTCCGTTGCCACTTCCAGATTCTGAAACAGTAACATTTATATCTGGATTTATTGCCATGTAGTACTCAGCAAAGGCTTTGGCTATTGGACCAACAGTCGTTGAACCATCAACTACGATAGCATCCGCATGCGAGGATTGAATGAATCCGATTAGCATTAATATTGTGATAAATTTTAATTTCATTTGTTTATTTTCCTTTGGGTTAGAATTTTGAAACCAAGTCTAATTGAAGTGTATTAACTGCGTCACCACTTTCTGTTTCAGTTAAAAAGTAAGTAGCTCCAGCCGATAAGTTTTTAGCAAGACTTCGCTTCACTTTAAATTTATGACCGCTTCCACCTGTTCCGCCATCGTGAAAATCTGAATCTGCCCACTCGTCATAGATAGCATCTAATCCAACTTCACGATAATTATAATCAAAAGCCCAATCACCTTGTTTTGTTCCAATACCAATCATGTATGCGGTATCATTATCGTCGGCATCAGTGTTTGCTACATAATTTGCAAATAGTTTCGTATTATCATTCAAATCCATTTTAGCAAAACTTTCAAATAGACTATATTCAGAAATTGTATTTGAAAGACCTGCAGCTGATTTATCATTTAAAGAAGCATTTTCCATATTTGAAAACCCATAGTAACTTACTCCAAATACTAATCCTGCGTCATTTTCTAGAACGATCTGAGCACTTCCTAACTTAGCGTCATCTCCTTTTGCTTCGTCTAGGGTAAAGTGACCAAACTGATAAAATAATTTTGCATTATTAATTTCTCTTGAAAAACTAGCTGAAATACCTTCAGGATTCACATCTGTATCAAAAACTAAATCAGAAACAGTTTTCCAAGGTTGCTTCATCTTACCAAATGTTGTCTTGGAACTATCTCCTAGCAGCGAATCAATGGTAAAATACGCCAAATCAAGATTAATCCCCTTTGTGGAAGCTGATCCATCTATATCTTGATTTGTTGAAATTGGACTATCTCCACCTGATGCCAATCTTGTTCCAAATGACATGGTTTCTGTTACGTCTCCATAAACGCCAATTCTTGCACGAATTCGCTCTCTAGATTTATCAGAAATATCAGATGAATCAGAATTACGATCTTCAAAGCGATAACGAAGATCACCTTTAATATCATAATCTGCATGAACTTCAATTATGCACGTCATTACAGATACAATCATTATTAAACTGAAGCTTAATAATTTTTTCATAATTATTTTCCTTTTTAGTTAAAGTTAATANAATAAATTGTATTACGACGATAATAGATAAAATAATTGTTAGGGTTATATTAGGAATATATTAAATTTTTGTTAAATTTTCATTTTTTAGAGTAATAGTTATTTTATTGGAATTTTGATTGTAAAAATACTTCCTTTCCCAATTTCACTCTCTAATGAAATCTCCCCTTTATGAGCATTCACAATATGTTTGACGATAGATAATCCTAAACCTGTTCCTCCATCATTTCTACTCCTAGATGAATCAATACGATAAAAGCGTTCGAATAATCTAGTATGATGTTTTTTCTCGATCCCAATTCCTTCATCTTGAACAGAAATAATTATTTTTTTATCCTTCATTTGTCCAATAAGAGATATCGTAGTGTTGGAATTTGAATGTTGAATTGCATTTATAATTAAATTAACAAGAGCTTGTTCTAATAATGCACTATTAACTTTAATTTCACTATTTGAATCACAGTTCATTTTTATCTTTATATTTTTCTTTTCAGCTTGGTGATGACACAAAGCAATGGAATTTTTTATGATATTTTCTAAAGGAAACAGATCAAATACTATGTGTTCTTCTTTTCTTTCAATTCTTGAAAGAGTAAGAAGATCATCAACAATTGTATTAAGTCTATTTGATTGTTGGCGTATTATTTCGAGAAATTTTTTAGTTTCTTTATTGTGTTCAAAATCATCAGAAGAGAGAGTTTCAATAAAACCTTTAATAGACGTTATTGGAGTTTTTAATTCATGAGAAACATTAGCAACAAAATCCGTCCTTACTTCTTCCAGTTTACGCAGATCAGTAATATCCCTCATTACTATTAGAGCTCCAATATTAACTCCTTTTTCATTTGTAAGTGGAGAACCGGTAACCTGAACTGATTTAATAGAAGAAGCGTTTAATGTCATATCCTTTGTTGCTTGTTTTTTTGTTAGTAGAATTTTTTTGATAAAATTTTGAAGATTGCTAAAACGGATATGTTGTTGAATAATTCTTGAATCGGTATCATCTAAATTATTAATTTCAAGAATCGATATTGCAGCTCGGTTAATCTGAATAATTTGCTGTTTTTTATCAATTGCTAAAACACCCTCTTGCATACTAGCCAAGACGGCTTGTTGCTCAATATACTTTATATCAAGCTCCTTTGTATTTTTTTGAATTTTAAGTGATAAGGTATTTAGTGTTTGAGATAATTCATCTATTTCAAAAATTGAGTGCTCGGGAAGTTTGTTAATCTTTTTGTTTTGTGAAATTATTTTAGCAGATTTTATAATTTTTTTTAGAGGACTAGATATTCGATTTGATATGGCGATAAAAATGATTAGTGTTACTAAGGAAAATATAAAATAAATTTGAGATATTTTATCTTCAAACTGAATTATAAATAAATCTCTTTTAGAAGTAGGAGAAGATCCTCTTACTGCGCATAGAATAGAATCATCATTATCTTTAATTGGAATAGCAATATGAATAAAAGTTTCTTTAAGACCAATATTATATCGAGTATGTTTCCCGTATTCTCCACTTAAAGCAGATTTAACTTCAGGTCTTTCGGCATAAAAATCTGGTTTTTGATAATTTTTTTGACTCCATCCAATTTCTTTTCCGTTTGGTAAAATCACACTAAAAAAGGTATTTTCATCAACATAATAATCACAAATTTCATTAATTTTATTTAATCCATTTTGATCTATTTCATGTTTAACATGATTCGAAAAAATCATAGTTTTAGTATGTAAATCATCTTCAAAACTTTTGATATAATTTTTGGAAATATAATTTTTTGTTATAAGAATAAACAAACCAAATATCACTATTATTAGAATCCAGAATGCATATGAGTATATTTGGTAAAATCGTTTCTTTTTCATTTAAATTCTTATTTCGTAACTTATAAATTTTCCTTAAATCTGTAACCGATACCTCTTACAGTCTCAATATATTTTCCTGCAGAGAGTAATTTTTTTCTAAGACCAACAATTTGAACGTCTACAGATCTATCAGTAACAATGTGATCAGTTCCATGCACATGATCGACAATTTGATATCGTGTAAAAACTCGACCTGGATTCTCGCAGAATAGTTGAAGAGTCATAAACTCAGCATGAGTCATCTTTATTTCTTTTTTTCCAATAAAGACTTGATATTTATCCTTATCAATTGAAATCGAATGTATTTTTAAAATAGATTTTTTATCATATAAACCGCCATACCTTTTCAGACAATTTTTTATTCTTGCTAATAAAACATTAGGACTAAATGGCTTTGTTATGTAATCATCTGCTCCGATTTCTAATCCATCAACTATTGTTTGTTCGTCACTGAGTGCAGTAAGTAAGATTATTGGAATATGTTTTGTTGCATCATTATTCTTTAATAACCTGCATAATTCTAATCCGTTGATATCGGGTAGCATTATATCAAGAAGTATTAAGTCTAAATTTCCGTTTTCGGCTATTTCAATTACCTTATTTCCTGAATCAATAGTTGATGTTAAATAATTATTTCGTTCAAGGTTAAATTTAAGTAACTCTTGTATTGGGTATTCATCTTCAACAATTAGAATTTTTGTTCCATTCATTTTCAGATATTGAACAAATTTTTGTTATTTCAACAATAATTAAATGATAATTATGCTGTTGATAGTAAGAAAAAATAAGTATTTTCTAATAATATTTGTAATTTATAGTTTTATTAACTTCATAAAATTAAGGCTTAAATAATGAAATTTGCTAATGTTCCAATGAAGAATATAGGTCCTATTAAGATAAGCGGTAATGTCCTTAAGGGTGAATTTAAGATACCATTAGCTACATTTGAATCCCCACTTTGGCCATCTGTAGATCGTGGTGCTAGATTATCTACATATACCGATTCAGGAATAAGCATCACAGTTGTTGATGATAGGATGACTCGTTCTGTATTATTTGAAGCGCCTGATGCATTAACAGCAGTAGAGATAATTAATGAAATTAATAAAGATCATAATCCGCTTGCGGAGGCAGCATCAACAACAAGTAATTATGTAAAATTAAAAGATGTAAACTCACAAATTATTGGCAATCTTATTTTTCTAAGATTTTCTTTCGAAACAGGAAATGCAGCGGGTCATAATATGTGTACATTAGCAGCCGAAGCAATTATGAATTATTTATTAGAGCGCTTTCCCTCTCTTTCATATGAGTCTATCTCAGGGAATTATTGTACGGATAAAAAAGTATCAGCTGTTAATGGAATATTAGGCCGAGGAAAATATATTATTGCAGAAATAACCGTTTCAAAAGAGTTGTGTGGTAAATTTCTAAAAACTACTCCTGAACGATTAGTTCAGCTTAATATAAGAAAAAATTTATTGGGGAGCTTGGTATCCGGAAGCGTAAGAAGCGCTAATGCTCATGTCGCAAATATGTTGTTAGCATTTTATCTCGCAACTGGACAAGATGCCGCCAACATTGTCGAAGGATCTCAGGCGATAACCTTTGCGGAAATAAAAGGAGGGGATTTATACTTTACGGTGACTCTGCCCAATTTAATCCTAGGGACTATTGGAAACGGAAAAAATTTAGACTTTGTTAAAGATAATTTAGAGCTAATGGGATTTGATGTTAATACTTCAGATGAGCTAGATGCTAAAAAGTTAGCTGGATTGTGTGCAGCAACTGTTTTGTGTGGTGAATTATCATTATTGGCTGCGCAAACAAATCAAGGTGAGCTAATGGATGCTCATAAACGTATTGAACGTAGTTAATATAAAGAGCTAATTAATGAGTTCACTTTTTNATATTTCTAAAAATAAAAAGAGATATGTTGCTTTTTTTTCGTCTNTCGGAATACATGCATTTTTTATTTTAGTAGCGAGTACACTTCTAATATTAAATATTTCTAAAAATAATGATGAGGTAAAATTTGAATCCGTGAAAAGGATTGCAGTGTCACCTATAAATATTGAACAAGAGGTCAAGCCGATTGAAAAGAAAGTTAACCCCACAGAGATCAATTATATCCCAGTAAAAAAAATAGTAATAATGCCAGAAATAGTGATTCCAGATGTTAATGTTAAAAAAATAGATAATATTCTGCCTGATGATCTTATAGATGAAACTCTAATTAATGAACCTATTGAAGAATTATTTGCAAAAGTAGATGAAATTGAAGGTTCAATAGATGTATCTGATACAAAAAATGAAATTTTCCAACCTGAGCCAAAATACCCAATATTTTTACAGCAAAAAAATATAAGTGGTTCAGTTAAAGTAGAGTTTATAATCAATAAAGAGGGGAGAACCGGAAAAATTAGGATAATTGAAACATCTCATCCTGGTTTTAATAGGCCGGTAGTCGAAGCAATAAAAAAATGGAAATATGGGCCTCAAAAAGAAGAACTCAAAGATATTAAACTTTTTACATTTAAGTTATCATAGTAACCTATTTTTTAAATAAGTTATTAATTACGTAGCTTGCTATAAAGAAGCCAAAACATCCTGTCACATAAGTTGTTGAACCAAACCCTTGACTGCAATCAAGCTGACGAGGTTTTTCTGAACCTTTAACTTTTTCGGTTGATACATTCCCCTCACAGTCAGGGTAGAGCATGGATTCGGCCGAGAAAACACAAGGCACATTAAAATTCACTTTTACATCTTTTTCTAATCCTAAATCACGTCGTAATTGTTTTCTCATTTGGAAAAGTAAGGGATCATTATATGATTCACCTAAATCGGCTATTTTAATTTGTGAAGGATCAGTTTTTCCACCAGCTCCACCGCAGGTAATAATAGGAATATTTATTTTTTTGCAGTGATTTATTAAATGAATTTTTTGATTTTTTTTGTCAATAGCATCTATCACATAATCTAAATCATTTGAAATTATATGATTTGCATTTTCAGCAGTGTAATATTCCCTAATAGCGTTAACTTTACATGAAGAATTTATTTCAAAAACTCTTTCCTTTAGTACATCAACTTTTGATTTTCCAATATTCTTATCAAGGGCATGTATTTGACGATTTGTATTTGAATAACAAACATCGTCCCAGTCAATAATTGTGATTTCCCCTAATCCTGATCTTGCAAATGCTTCCACCGTCCATGAGCCAACCCCACCAATCCCAACAACAGCAACATGGAGATTTTTTAATAATGCTTGATTTTGTTTTCCATAAATACGTTTAATCCCGTCGAATTTATGTTCGTAACTTCCTGGTTTTATTACATTATCGCTCATAATAAGTTTATTTTTTTCTAATAATCTTCACATTTATCGTAAATAATAATTTATTAATTTTAATACTTTAAATTAGACTAATTATTAAAGTTTTTATGAAGACAATTTTAAATGATATATCAAAATCTGATTTACACGTTCATAGTAAATACTCTAATCGGCCAAAACAATGGTTTCTGAGAAGAATTGGAGCGCCTGAGAGTTTTTCTGAACCATTAGATATATATAAGTGTTGTAAAGAAGCTGGAATGGATTATGTAACAATCACGGATCACAACACAATAAAAGGTTCATTGGATATAGCTCATCTACCTAATACGTTCATCTCAAGTATTTTAACAACCTATTTCCCAGAAAATAAATGTAAAATCTATTGTATTGTCTCTGGGATAAATGAAGATGAGTTTACTTCTTTACTTCAACATCGAGAGAATATTTATGATTTAAGAGAGTACATTCATTCTAATAATATAGCTCATTCAATTGCCCATCCGCTTTACCAAATAAATAATAGATTAACAGTTAACCTTTTTGAAAAACTGCTTGTGCTGTTTAATTCTTTTCAAGGCATTAATGGAGCACGAAATAGAAGAGCATGTGATATAAGCAATATTATTTTAAAAAATCTTTCAAATGAACAAATCGTCAAACTTGCTGATAAGCATAATATTAAACCGTTTGGATCAGAACCATGGAATAAAAGATTTACTGGAGGTTCTGATGATATCGGTGGTTTATATGCTGGAGGAGCGTATACAACTACTCCGAAAGCACATACTGTGAATGACTTTGTTACGTTTTTAAAACAAGGTGAACACAAGTTTGGCGGAGACTCTGGTACATCTATTCGTTTTGCAACAAGTATGTATCGAGTTGGGTATTATTACTATAGAGAACATTTTATTTCCTCCGGAAGTGAAGANAAATCTTTAATTGGAAATTTTTTAAAAACGTTGTCGCAAAATCCAAATAAAAAAATAAAACCCAANGTTAAACTAAGAGAACAATTTAAATCAACAATAAGAAAAAANCTTCAAAAATTTTATNTNAAAACAAGGTTTAATCCNATTGAACAAATGATTGTTACNGAGGTTTCNAAAATAATCGACGAAACTGANAATCAAAATGTTGCTGCTGAAAGTCATTTTAAAACTGCTTGTAGAATCAGTCAGGAATTAAGTTTTGCATTTTTGAGAAAAGGAATTTTTGAAATCAGAGATGGTAAATTAATAAATTCCCTTCAGGCGATATCATCAATGGGACCTATGATTTTAGGAATTACTCCTTATCTTTCTGCATTTTCAAGNCANCATAGAGATGAAAAATTTTTACAAGAGGTTTGTAATTCATTTTCATCNGCACAAGGGTTAATGAAAAAAAGTGGAAAGAAAGTTTGGGTTNCNGATACTTTNNACGANGTNAATGGAGTTACCAAAACAATCAAAACATTNGCCTCACTGGCTAATAANAATGANANATCNATTACGGTTCTTACTTGTTCAGACAAATCACTGCCTACCGANTTTCCTNTAAAAAATTTTAAACCGGTAGGAATATTTAAATTACCTGAATANGAATCATTATCAATAAGTTACCCTCCNTTCATGGAAATATTAGCTTATTTAGAAGANCAAAAGTTTGATGAAGTGATCATATCTACTCCAGGCCCATTAGGATTATGCGCATTAGGTGCTGCTCATTTATTGGGATTAAATATTACGGGAATTTATCATACTGATTTTCCAAAATTTTTATCTGATATTACAGAGGATGAAAGGTTGGGTGATTCGATTTGGAGATTTATGAAATGGTTTTACAGTAAAACGGATAAAATTCTTGTTCCGACACATTTTTATAAAAAAATACTGGTTGATGGCGGAATAGATGAAAATGTCATTGATATTATGCCTAGGGGTATTAATAGAGAAAATTTTGACCCTTCATTTAGGAATAATAAATTTTGGAGAAAATATAATTTAGAGGATCAATTCACGTTTTTATATGTTGGAAGGGTATCCCGTGAAAAAAATATTGAGTTTCTTCTTCAAACTTTCCTTCTGTTAAAAAAAGACGGAATTCAAGCAAATCTTGTGATCGTTGGTGATGGTCCACTAAAAGCTGATATTGAGAAAAAATTTATTTTTGAAAATGTTGTTTTTACCGGATATCTTCATGGAAAAGAATTATCCACTGCTTATGCAAGTGCTGATTGTTTTGTTTTCCCTAGTATGACTGATACATTTGGAAATGTAATTTTAGAGGCGCATGCATCCGGTCTTCCTGCCATTGTGTCCAATCAAGGTGGACCACAAGAAATTGTACAATCTCATGAATCTGGATTAATTGTAGATATGAATAATAAAAATGATCTTTTTAATGCAATGAAGTTGGTAATCAATGATCCCTTGTTATTTAAAAAAATACAAAAATCAGCATGTGAAAAAGCTTTATCTTGCCAATGGGAGAAAGCTCTAGAAAAACTTCAGTAATATAAATGAGATAATTTAGGTAGGTATTTACACGTTTATCTGTCGATTTTTTAGTTTTAATTAGTTAAGGAAACATGAATAATGTCGAATTAATTCAAATGAAAAACATTAATCAAAGAAAATTAGATCATGTTAACTTAGTAGCAGATCATGATGATTTAGATAGAGGTAAAGCTTATTTCGATAACATTCATTTAATACATCGAGCGTTACCTAATNTAGATTTTAAAAAGCTCAACACTAGCGTTTCTTTTTTAGGTAAAGAATTAAGTTTTCCCTTATTAATTTCATCAATGACAGGTGGTTCTGATGCTGATCTTGTAAAAATTAATAGAAATCTTGCAGAAGCAGCGGAGGCAGAAAATGTTGCATTTGCAGTGGGATCACAAAGAGTTCAGTTAAAAGATAAAGATGCAAAGAAAAGTTTTAATATAAGGGACATCGCTCCCAATATTCTGTTATTAGCGAATATCGGAGCGGTTCAATTGAATTATGGAATTACACACCAAGAGTGTAATGAATTAATAAATTCTATCGATGCAGATGGTATCTATTTACATCTGAATTCATTGCAAGAGGTTATTCAACCGGAAGGGGATACAAATTTCCAAGATCTAGATGTAAAAATCAAAGAACTTATTAACATACTAAAAAAACCCATTTTAATTAAAGAGGTAGGATGTGGATTTTCTGATTCTGATTTTAAAGTATTAAGTGATATTGGAATAAAATATATTGATATTTCTGGGTCAGGGGGAACTTCATGGAGTTATGTAGAAAGTAAAAGAAGTGATAATTCTAATCTTGGTGAATTATTTAAAGATTGGGGAGTTCCCACTCCAATTGCTCTTAAATTATCTCGTCCATATAAAGATAAATTTACCTTTATTTCTTCAGGAGGAGTAAGAAACGGCATTGATATGGTCAAGAGTTTAGTTTTAGGAGCATCCCTTTGCGGATTAGCAAAACCGTTTTTGAAACCTGCACAAGAATCTGTTGATGCTGTGAGAAAAGAGATTAAAATATTAAAAGAGCAATTTAGTATTGCTCAGTTTCTATTAGGTGTTTTAAATGCTGAAGATTTGATAAACAGAGAGGACTTAATTATTCATGAAGATCGGAATTGATCGAATTAGTTTATATAGTTCTCACTATTATATAGATCTAAAAACTTTAGCGGAACAAAGACAAGTTGATCCTGAGAAATTTTATTCTGGGATTGGTCAAGAAAAAATGGCTGTACCAGCACCGGATGAAGATGTGGTCACTCTTGGAGCTAATGCCGCCTATCCTTTAATGATTGATGAGGAATTAGATGACGTTGATTTATTATTATTTTCAACCGAAAGCGGAATAGACCAATCAAAAGCCGCGGGAATATATGTTCATCGTTTATTGAAGTTGTCCTCGCATTGTAGAACAGTGGAATTAAAACAAGCATGTTACAGTGGGACAGCAGCTCTTCAACTTGCTGTTCAATATGTTTCTGCAAATCCTGATAAAAAAGCGCTAGTTATTGCGGCTGATATTGCAAGATATGATCTTGGAAGTCCCAGTGAGGCTACTCAAGGTTGTGGAGCAGCAGCTATGCTTATTTCATCAAATCCTCGTTTAGTAACAATAGAGAATAAGTCAGGATATTATACAGAAGATGTNATGGATTTTTGGAGACCAAATTATCGTTCCGAAGCTCTGGTNGATGGAAAATATTCAGTTCAAGTATATATGAGAATTTTAGAGGAATGTTGGAATCAATATAAAAAAAATAGTAAGTTAGAATTTAAGGATATAGATTATTTTTGCTATCATATTCCTTTTACTAAAATGGCAGAAAAAGCACATGTTAAATTATGTCGTTCCTCTAATATTGATGTTACAAATGAAGAGAAAGCAAAAGCAGTATGTGAAAGTTTAAAATATAGTCGACTAATGGGAAATTGTTATACTGCTTCGATTTATGTTGGACTTACATCGTTACTAGATAATACTAAAAAAGATTTAGCAAATTCAAGAATTGGATTTTTTAGTTATGGTTCAGGTTGTGTTGGTGAATTCTTTTCTGGAGTTGTAGAAGATGGATATCAAAAATATTTATACAATAATAATCATGAAGAAATGTTAAAAAACAGAAGTCCATTGGATTACCAGCAGTATGAAGATATTTTTAATTATAGCGTGCCAATTGACGGCGGGAATTATACATTTCCTCAATACAAGACAAAATTTTTTAGGTTAAGCGGAATAAATAAACATAAGAGAATATACGAATCAGTTAATAAATAATTATGAAAGCAGTATCACCAGGAAAATTAATTATTAGTGGAGAACATTCGGTTGTATATGGATGTCCCGCNATATCNATGGCTGTTGATAGAAGCGCCGTATTTGAATTAACGGCACAATCAACTAACCAAATTTCATTTGATCTTGCTGAAGGTAAAAANGAATCCTATACGTTAATGACGCTAAGAGATCTTAAAACTCGTGTGGAAAGAAAATATGAACAATTTTTAAAAGGTGATATCGGAATAAGTTATGTTTTATCAGCACCAGCTGATTTATTCAGATTTGCTTTTATTCACGCCCTTGATTCTTTACATAGATCGNTGGATTCAGGTGTAATTATGAAGCTGAGATCAACGATTCCTATTGGGTGTGGCATGGGCTCATCAGCTGCAACAGTATTAAGCGAGTTGAGAGCATTGGGACACTATTTGAGAGTAGATTTTAAGCCTGATTGGTATTACGAATATAGCCTAGAAGTAGAAAAATTACAGCATGGTTATCCAAGTGGGATTGATTCATTTACTTCATTAAATGGAGGATGCGCTTATTTTAAAAATGGTGAAGGAAAAAAATTACCTCTTCCTCAGTTAAAAATGTTTTTGGTAGAAACGGGTGCTCCTCAATCAANTACNGGTGAGTGTATTGAGGAGGTAAGAAAAAAATTTAAATCCAGTTCAATATGGACCGAGTTTACAGATATAACCGAAATGATTGTTGAGGAATTAAATAACAATAATAGCAAAAAAATAATTTCATTGATTCGTGAAAATCAAAAATTATTAAATAACATTGGAGTTGTTCCAAAAAATATATCTAATTTTATTGATGAAATTGAACAAATGGGAGGTGCTGCTAAAATTTGTGGCGCTGGTTCTATTAGAGGTAATAATGCCGGAGCAATAATAGTTTTTTCAGATATTATGCCAAAAGATATATGTAATAAATATGGATTTCAAGTGTCATGCGTNAGAGGGGATCCACTTGGTACTCGGTTAATTTAAAGTATGATAAATCCTCATATTTCAGCACCTGGGAGCATAATGTTGCTCGGTGAACATTCAGTCCTTAATGGAGGAAACTCAATAGTTTGCGCCATTGATAAAAGGATATTTGTCCAAGTTATTCCTAACATTACAAATAAGAAAATCATTATAGACTCTAATTTAGGATTTTATGAATCATCATTGGATGAACTAAAAGAAGATAAAAGATTTGAATTTGTGATTGAGGTTTTTAAATTTTTTAAAGATGAAATATCCGATGGAATAGAAATCAAGATTAAATCAGAATTCTTATCATCTGTAGGGTTTGGTTCATCTGCTGCTGTAACTGTTGCATCATTTAATGCATTATTTTATTACGTAAATGGATTTTTACCGGATCATTTTTTCACTTATAAAAATTCATTAAATATTGTTCGTAGAATTCAAAGATGGGCTTCTGGTGCAGATATAATTGCTTCAATTTATGGCGGGATTAATGGCTATAGGCAACCTCATAATGATCTTTTAAAAAATAAAGCAATTATAAAACCATCAATTGTAAAGTATGAAAATACTTTACCATTAACAGCAGTTTATTGTGGTTATAANAAATCAACTGATNAAGTTATTAAGGAAGTAATTATTGAAGATTATTTAAATGACCAAGAATATTTAATNGATGGNATATTTAAGGAAATAGAAGAATGCACTGTTGATGGGTGCNAAGCCTTAATAAATAANGATTTAATTAAATTAGGAAGNATTATGAATGATCAACATAATATTATGGATTCNCTTGGATTAAACACATTTGAATTACAAGAAATTCATGAAATATTAAGTTCCGATCATAATATTTTTGGTGCAAAAATTTCAGGTTCTGGATTNGGTGATTGCNTTGTTGGNTTNGGAAGAGCAGAAGAGTGGGAAAAAGAGTTAACAAATCAATCNATNATATATGAAAAATACCCNATTTTTGATTTAAATGTGGATAAGAGTGGAGTNATGCAGTCTTAAAATATTTATTTAAAATAGGTTTACATAAATTCCCAATTAAAATTGCATAAACGATTGCTTCCGTGTAAGGAACTTCNAAAAATCCATATTTNCGAATTAATGCATTAGATAAACCTATTATTATTCCAAAAATCCATTTTCCTTTGTTATTAGATGGAGTTGAATATGGGTCTGAAAATAGAAAAACAATACAAAATAGTGATGAAGCAGTTATTAAGTTATAAATAGGATTTAAATTAAATAGTATATTTAATAANGAGAACGAAAGAGCATAAGACAAACCTGTTCGCCAATTAAACATTTTATTATACGCAAGGATGCCTATAAAAATTATCAACAGTAAAGGAAAATTAGANCCAGGACTTCCTGGAATAATATTGCAGAAAACAAAACCATCATCAGTAACCCATGATGAAGTTATAGGTCCAACTAAAAAACTACTCCATCCAATAATTTCCCATGGTTTATTATAAAATTTGTAAAATTCTTGTGGAGTTGCGCTAGTTATACCATCAATAGGATTTCCCCAATTTGAAACCTCAACAGGAAAAAAAATCATTAATAGAAGTCTTGCAGCAATAACGCCATTTAAAAAAATACCTATTTTTGGNAGATATGGTTTTAACAAACAAANTGATATAATTACAGCTAGTAAGATCATATAAAACGGCATACTTGGNGGAACNCTACATGTGAGTGCACCAGCCAAAAAAGAGGACCCTAATCCATAATATCTTANTTTTTCTTTTTTTATAAATGAGATAAGAANTTCAAGAATAATTCCAGAAGNCATTAACGCNAAAAGTTTAATTAAAAAAATAGAATTATATGAAAATGCGTAAAATAATGAGGCTATTAGAATGAAAACATTTAAAAGGATTATATTTTTAAGAACCTTCATAATTATTTTTCATTGAATTTGTTTATTTCAATTGCTACTCGTCTGGCTAAATAATTAAAATAGTTTAATGATTCAGCTCCATATCTAGTAGCTCCAGATGTTAAATCAACAACTCTTTTTTTATCATCAGGAGAAAAAGTTATATTTTTTAATGGCTTTAAAATAGATGCAACTTTTCTTCTATTTTTTCCATTTTTAATTTTACTTATATCTGGAAAATCAGCTTTTACTAAAACAAATTTATCATTTTCTTTTTTAACAACAACGGTTCCNGTGATTAGTTTATAAGATTGTATCTTTTTGTAAGCAACTCCCATTACTGCTTNACCGGTATTATTTGTTGCAAGTTCTAAATATTCAATAAGATCAGAAAAAGGAACAACTGATTCAATAGGAATNTAATTTCCAAATTCTAATGCGACATAATCNTCGATAGATTCAGAATANAAATTACATGATATAAAAGTTATTATAAAAACTATATAATGATAAATTTTATTTTTCATAATGTGTATGACTTATGCTAAAAATATTATATTACTTCAAGCTTATATAGTATTAATATAGTACTATTTAAATTTTTTGTAAACTCGGCATTGACGCACAGCGTTCCGAACGTTAGTTTTCACGCTGATTTAGTTTTTTTTTAATATAAAATAAGGGGTTATTAAAATGGCAACAAAAGTGGGAATAAATGGTTTTGGAAGAATTGGGAGAATGGTTTTTCGTGCCGCAGCTGAAAGAGATGATATCGAAATTGTTGGCATCAATGACTTACTAGATATTGACTATTTGGCATACATGTTAAAGTACGATTCTGTGCACGGAAGATTTCAGAGTGAAGTAAGTGTTGAAGATGGTTCATTAGTAGTAAATGGTTCTAAAATTCGGATTACAGCTGAACGCGATCCATCAGCTTTAGCATGGAATGATGTTAACGCCGAAGTTGTGGTTGAATCTACCGGTTTCTTTTTAACTGATGAAACAGCACGTAAGCATATTGATGCTGGTGCAAAAAAAGTAATTTTATCAGCACCATCTAAAGACAGTACTCCAATGTTTGTCTGCGGGGTAAATACCGATTCATACGATGGACAGGATATTGTCTCAAATGCTTCTTGTACAACAAATTGTTTAGCTCCTATTGCAAAAGTATTAAATGATAAATTTGGTATTGAAAAAGGATTAATGACAACAGTTCANGCTGCAACAGCTACTCAAAAAACAGTTGATGGACCTTCGATGAAAGATTGGAGAGGGGGTAGAGGAATTCTTGAAAATATNATACCTTCTTCAACTGGAGCNGCAAAAGCAGTAGGGAAAGTAATTCCTGAGCTTAATGGAAAATTAACTGGGATGGCATTTAGAGTTCCAACATCNGATGTTTCTGTNGTNGATCTNACAGTTAACCTTAAACAAGAAGCNTCNTACGANNAAATATGTGAAGCGATGAAAGAAGCATCAGAAGGGGACTTAAAAGNTATATTAGGATANACNGATGAGCCGTTAGTAGCTACAGACTTCAGAGATGAGGTTTGTACTTCNGTATTTGANGCAAAAGCGGGAATTCAATTAGATGGAACATTTGTTAAAGTTGTCTCTTGGTATGATAACGAATGGGGCTACTCATCTAAAGTTCTTGATTTGGTAAACGTCATAACTAGTTAAATATTATTTAAAGCGCTCTTCGCTGTAAGAGCGTTTTTTTTTGGAAAAACAAATGAATAAACTAACATTAAAAGATCTTAATATTTTTGAAAAAAAAGTGTTAATGCGTGTAGATTTTAATGTGCCTATAGAAAACGGNCAGGTAACTGATGATACGCGNATTGTTGCAGCTCTTCCATCNATAAAANATGTNTTAGATCAAGGTGGATCNTTAATTTTAATGAGTCACTGTGGACGTCCTAAAGGGGAGAAAAATATGGAGTNTTCTCTNAAGCCAGCTGTAGACAGACTTTCTCATCTTGTNGATGTTCCTGTNTNATTAGCTCCNGATGTAATAGGAGATGATGTTGTTGATTTAGTAAATAANTTNAAAGTTGGTGAAATATTAGTTCTTGAGAATCTCAGATTTTATAAAGAAGAAGAAGGTAAGGGTTGTTCATTAGAAGATCAGGATACTTTTTCAAAACAACTAGCTTCTTATGGCGATGTTTATGTTTCCGATGCATTCGGTACCGCTCACAGAGCACATGCTTCTATGGTTGGTGTTACAAAATATATGGATCAATGTGCAGCAGGATTTTTATTAGAAAAAGAAATTGAATATCTTGGAAAAGTATTAGCAAGTCCTGAAAAACCTTTTNTNGCNATTATTGGTGGAGCTAAAATATCTGGAAAAATTGATGTAGTTATTAATTTAATGGATAAATGTGATACNATTTTAATTGGTGGNGGTATGGCNTATACTTTCTTTGTTTCACAAGGAAAGAAAATNGGTGATTCGTTACTAGAAAAAGACAAAGTAGAGNTGGCAGCNTCTATCCTAAAACAAGCTAAAGAAAAAGGGGTNAATCTTCTCNTNCCAATAGATAATGTTGTTGCTGATGANTTTTCTGAAACAGCNAACACAAAAATAATTGANGGTGATGTAGATGAAGGATGGATGTCACTTGANATTGGTCCNAAAACAATTGAGCTCTANAGCGAACAAATATCAACCGCTAAAACTATNGTTTGGAATGGTCCTATGGGTTGTTTTGAAATGGCTCCATTTGCTAATGGAACNAANGCTATTTGCANCGCCGTAGCAAATGCTAATTGTACNAGTATCATTGGTGGNGGTGATAGTGTAGCTGCAGTTAAAAAAAGTGGTAATGCNGATAAAATGAGNCATGTTTCAACAGGNGGTGGAGCTTCATTAGAATTTATGGAAGGTAAGGATTTACCNGGTATTACNGCANTAACNGATTNTTAAAAATTAGAATTTAATTCCAATTTTTCCTGATATTAGATGTTCTTTATAATTATCACTTGTTGTTAAATCATAATCTANTTCTAGTCTAGTATTTTTTGAGAACCAGCTCCAAACATTAAGACCTACACCAACTTTAAGTAGGTTTTCATCCCTCGATCTTAAGTTTAACGAACTAGAATAACTCCCATNAGAAAGAGTATAATTNATAACATCTGATTCATTACTATTCATTTCATGNANCCAATGNAATCTAAATTCNGGAATCATNGCTAATCCNAGATTAAACCAATCAATTTGATATTGAGNNGCTATGTTTACTCCAGCAGTTAANAGTTTTGANGTTGAAGTATATTNNTCNACAATTTTTTCTGTAATCCCAGGTCTTAAATAACNATCCTGATCATATTTAGAGTATAAAAATGAAATTTCNGGNGTTAACTGTAATCCTTTATTAGATGATAATGAATAACCNCTTCCTATATAAAAGCTTTGCATGGATGCATTAACATCATATGAGGTAATATTAAAAACATCATNAACATCAGTTTTTGCATCTCCGTATGAAAAAGCTAAGTCAAGATACTTTTTTCTTCCNCCNANAGTTGAGTAAATCGACCCNTTTACNATNTCTGTATCTGATGCATACGCAGAATCAACATATGATTTAGAACTCCCGCTTCCCGCAGCTATACCAATGAGAATATTATCATAGTATTTGTCAAATCCAATTATTGTTCCACTACCATCTAAATTATGGGAAGAAAATAAGGATGTAGCATTATAGTTACCTCTTACATTATAACTTCTTATCCATCCCTGAGAATGGTCTTTGGATGATGGTCCACTTATTCCTTTAGGACGATTTTTTTGATAAACTGAAGAAGCAAATCCATGCCGTGAACGAACTTCTGTATTTCTTGCTGAAATTAAATTATGAAGTTGATAATGATCTTTAAATACTCCATCAGATGCATTTATTTCATTTATTTCCGAAATTTTAATTAGTTCTTTACCATTAACTGCACCAAGACTATTTAAATTAGAAAAATTATTGGTATTTGAAGCATAATTTACAACATCGTTGTATTGATTTGAGTTCGAAAATTCTCCTTGCGAAATATGATTTGTTGGCAGAACAAATGAATAAGTAACAACTAATTCATTACTTGAGCTACTATCTTGTGGGTTGATGGAGGTATCAAGAAGCCAACCAAAATCAACATTAATTTTACTTTGATCAAGTGTTGTAGCAGCGCTATCTCCAAAGAGCCCATATGAAACAGTTCCTGATGTATTAGTTGGAGTACCCGTTAAATTAATTTTTGCATTTGAAGCGCTTAAATCAACAATTCCNGAATTTACATTTAATTTACCGGAAGAGCTTCCATTGAAGTTAATATCTACGGATGCATTATCATCAATTATTAAATCTCCCGAGGAAGATAGTGTTCCTGTCCCAACATTAATTTGGGAGCCAGATGTTAACTTTGCCCCATTTTTGAATTCTAATTCACCTGTTGGTTGTAAAATTTCCACGATTAAATTATTTGCAGATTGAAATTGTAAATTGGAATAAGAAAGTTTTGTGTCTCCAGCAACAGTTATATTTTTAAAAATTGCTCCCTCATTAATATCGCTTACACTAATATTTACTTCGTGTGTACCTATACTATCTCCAGCTATTAAGCTTTGATCAGCTGATGTTTCAAATGCTGAAGCAATCGCAACATTTGTCATAGAATTTAAAAGATATAGATTTCCAATTAATCTTCCGCCATTAAGATTTAATTTTTGATTATTTGATGCAGCAAAGTCGCCATTTATTAATACCTCACCGTTAATTTCAGTTAGAACAGAGTTTGATGAATAAATAGCTACCTTAAAAGCAGAAGATAAAGCGTCAATACTACTAGAGCTAGTTAAGCCGGCATTACCATATGTAAAAGAGCCTCCATTAATAATATTTGTTCCGCCCGCAAGAACTGCTCCATAACCACCTCTAGCTAAGGGTGTTCCTGTTGTGTCATCAGTAATAGCTCTACCGCCACTTCCACCTGTAAAGGTTCCATCATTAATTATTAAAGTTCCAATGTTTGTTGTGATTATTCCACCGACTGATTGAATAAATAATGAATCCCCATCAGTATCTAGTAAATCACTATATAACCCAGACCCACCATTTGCTGTTACCGAACCGTTAGTAAGAGTTATATTTCCTCCATTTCCTCCAGTAAAACTTCCATTTTCAATTACTGAATTAAAAGAAGTGCCATTTGCTGTTGAAATAGAGGCAGCATTTCCTCCGTTTGCCAATGCATCAGCACTATTTTCTGTATACAAAACTGCTTGTCCACCATGACCGCCTTTAAAGAGCCCATTTTTGATGGTTAGAGGTCCAACAATTCCATCTCCACCGGTTGAGGTTATTGATGAAGTTGAAGTGCTATCGGATGAGGAAATTAAAACATTTGTTCCTCCATTACCCGCAGTATATGTACCATTTTGTATAGTTACTTGTAATCCAGTGTTATCAATTGCACGACCTCCATCAATTGATATTGTACTATTTCCAGCTTGGTGAGAAAAATCAGAAGACCCATGACCTGCTAAGAATATTCCAGAAATATTACCTCCTGATGCAGCACCAGATAATGCAGATCCCCCGTTNCCAACNTAAGAAACAGAACCAGAGGTTGGTANCTCGATGGTTAAATAACCTCCNTCACCAGAAGTAACAACCACATTAGTTAGAATACCTGCATTAATTCCACCAGAAATTCCATNTCCACCATTAGCCGTCCAATTAANATTAAAATTATCACCGTCATTTGAATTAAANGTTGCCTCTCCAGCATCTTTTCCAGTGATTGTTCCAGTCATAATATTTAAGGCAGATGATCCAACAATTCCTGAGCCACCAGAGGATTCCATATTTATTGTGTCATTATCTACTCTATTTGCTGTAACAAAAAAGTTACCGGCATCACCTGCTTCTGCAATCAAATTTGTTGCGTAAACTGTTGCTGANCCAGCAGCTGATAATGTGAGTCCATTACCACCTCCAATTGAACCACCATTCCAAGTTCCAGCATCATTTGAAGTATCATCAAAAGAACCTTCTCTTCTTTGTTTTCCCATACCTCCTTCAGAGGTAATATTATTAAGTATTACGATATTTGGACTTGTTAATTGAAGACCTGTTCCTCCTCCTGATATAACCCAGGCTTGATCAACATCAGGACCTAAAAAAGTGGCATTATCAATTTTAATTGTATTATCAACACCTGATAAATTTACAGCAAATTGCCCATCGTTAGCAGTTCTTCTNGTGGAATCATAAGTTCCACCATTGATAAAAACGTTTTGAGCGTTTAATACATTTATCGCAGTTCCGTTATTATGATCTTGTTGTAATCGTATGTTATCTCTTGTTTCAATATATAAATCACCCGTAAAATCATTATTTGCATATATGATTGGATCTTGCTGACTATCATTAACTCTTGTTATTCCATTCCGAAGATAAATGGTTGTTGTTTCATTAGCGTTTGGATTACCTAATTGAAGCCATCCAGCACCTCCATTTGCAACATAATTAGTGGCAGTTCTCCAAATTGAACTATTTGCATTTACACCATCGTATTGTTCACCTAATGGCCAGCCACCGTCATCAATATTTCCGTTTGGTGTTAAGGCAACAAAACCTCCATCAAGGTCTATTGCATTTTGAGCATAACTATTAATAATAACGATAATTATTAGTATTAAACTGATAAATATTTTGTTTTTAAATATGATCATAAAATATAATTTTAAAAATTATTACAAAGTTTGGAAACTTAAAATATACTGAACAGATAATCAATCAAATATTATGAGTGCTTGTGTTATTTAAATTATCTATATATGTTTTTCATTTTTAATTAATGTAGGAAATTAATGTTTAAAGAAATATCAAATAAAAATGATTTTCCAAAAATGGAGGAGGAGATTCTCGAATGGTGGGAAAAAGAGGATATTTTTAAACAATCTATCCTTAATCGAAATAAAAACGAAGAATTTGTTTTTTATGATGGTCCTCCATTTGCCACAGGACTTCCGCATTACGGACATTTATTAGCAGGAACAATTAAAGACATCATCCCAAGATATCAAACTATGAAAGGAAAATTAGCTCATAGACGATTTGGATGGGATTGTCACGGTCTTCCTATAGAAGCACTAGCACAAGAGGCTCTTAATTTAGCGGGAGCACCTGCTATTAAAGATTTAGGTATCGACAAATTCAATGAGCAATGTCGATCAATGGTATCTACTTATGTTCGTGATTGGGAAAAAACAGTAAATAGAATGGGAAGATGGGTCGATTTTGAGAATGATTATAAAACTATGGATCCTGATTTTATGGAGTCTATTTGGTGGGTTTTTTCTCAACTATGGGATCAAGGAAGAATTTACAAAGCTCATAGGATTATGCCATATAGCTGGAAGTTAAACACCCCATTATCAAATTTCGAAGCTGGTAGAAATTATCAAGATGTTCAAGATCCAGCAATCACAGTAAAAATAAGACTAATTGATTTTGAAATTCAGAATGTAGATGCGCTTGTATGGACAACAACACCATGGACATTGCCTGCAAATTTAGCAGTTTGTGTAGGTTCAGAAATTGATTATGTGGTAGTNCAGGACAAAAAAGATAACTCTATTTTTTTATTAGCCCAAGCTAGATTACAAGCATATTATAAAAATGACGATGATTTCAAAATTTTAAAATCACTTAAAGGTGAAAATTTAAAAGGGATACAGTATGAACCCATCTTTGATGATTATAAGTCACATAATAATGCTTTTGTTATTTTAGTTGATTCATTTGTATCTACGGATGATGGAACTGGAATTGTTCATATGGCACCTGCCTATGGTGAAGACGATTATAGAATTTGTAGACAATCTAATATAGATATTGTTGATCCTTTGAATGAAGATTGTGTGTTTACGGATGAAATTAGTTGGCTTAAAGATAAGTTTTGTAAAGATGCAGATAAGGAAATTATTTCCTTATTAAAAACAAATGATCAACTTGTTCATCAATCAACTATTCAGCATAGCTATCCTTTCTGTGAACGAACCGATACACCTCTTATTTACCGTGCAATTGATGCATGGTATGTCAGAGTTGAGGATTTGAGAGAAAAAATGATAGACCATAATAATCAAGTTCATTGGATGCCGGGTCATGTTGGTGAAAAAAGATTTTCAAATTGGTTATCCGATGCAAAAGATTGGAATATTAGTAGAAATAGATTTTGGGGTTCTTGTATACCAATTTGGATTAATGAAGATGATGATAATGATATGATTTGTATAAAATCAATCGAGCAACTTGAGGAGTTATCAGGACAAAAAATAAATGATCTTCATAAGCATTATGTTGATAAAATTATAATTGAGATGGATAATAAAACATATCGGAGGACTCCAGAAGTATTAGATTGTTGGTTTGAATCTGGATCCATGCCATATGCTCAAAATCACTACCCTTTTAAAAATAAAGTTAATTTTGAAGAAAATTTTCCTGCTGATTTTATTGCTGAAGGATTAGATCAAACTCGAGGGTGGTTTTATACGCTAACGGTATTATCTGCAGCTTTATTCAACAAGCCAGCTTTTAAAAACGTTGTTGTGAATGGTCTTGTTCTTGCGGAAGATGGCTTAAAAATGAGCAAAAGGTTAAAAAATTATCCTGATCCCACAGAGATTATTAATAAGTATGGAGCGGACTCGTTAAGATTGTACTTAATTAACTCCCCAGTAGTTAGGGCAGAATCACTTAGATTTTCAGAGGAGGGAGTAAAGCATGCATTGAGACATTTATTACTTCCATGGTGGAATGCATACAGCTTTTTCATTACTTATGCTAATGTTGACAATTGGAGTCCAAATAAAATTATTACTAATAAAACCAATTTGTTAGATAAATGGATTCAGAGTTCGTTAGCTAGATTAGAAAATAAAGTTTCTGAAGCAATGGATTCCTACAATCTTCAGTCGGCGGTTAAACCCTTTGTTGCATTTATCGAAGATTTAACAAATTGGTATATAAGAAGATCAAGAAGAAGGTTTTGGAAGGCAGAAGATGATAATGATAAATTAGAAGCATACAGCACGTTATATGAAATACTNTTAGGTCTATGTAAAATTGCAGCTCCATTTACTCCATTTATTGCNGAAAATATATATAAGAATCTTAAAACAAATGAAATGCCANNATCCGTTCATTTATGTGANTTTCCTAGCTTTAAAGAATCGGAAAGAGATTTAATTTTAGAAGCTCAGATGAGTTTAGTTATNAGTGCAGTAGAACAGGGAAGAGCATTAAGAACAGAGTATAAACTTAAAAATAGACAGCCACTATCTAGANTATTTATAGTATGCAAGGACGAAAAATTACTTTCTAATATTCAAGAGTTGGAAATACTCATTTTAGATGAATTAAATGTAAAAACAGTGGAATTTTCCACCGATTCATCTTCGTTAGCAACTTTACANGCTAAACCNAATTTTAAAAATTTAGGCCCNAANCTTGGNCCNTTAATGAAAGATGCATCCAAAATTATAAATAGTTTATCGATTGATGACATATCATTAATATCAAATAATAAAACAATNGATATTAATTTAGGNGNTAGATTANTCACTTTATCGTCTGATGATATTGATATAATCTATAAACCAAAAACAGGTTTAGCAGTAGGTATTGATGGNGAGNTNGTTATTGGTTTAGATACCGAATTAACCGATGAGTTAATAAATGAAGGATTGGCTAGAGAATTTGTNAACAAAGTTCAAGCTATAAGAAAAGATTTGGATTTACAAGTTACNGATCGAATAATNATTAATTATGATAGTTCATCTGAAGTAGAAAGAGCNATTGAGAAATATATGCAGTATATTAAATCGGAAACATTAGCAGTTANTTGCGAAAAATATANTGATGATNACAATTCTAATCCNCGTGATATTAATGGNCATACTTGTTTTATTAAAATTATGAAGAATTCTTAATTTTATATGACTATTGACACTTCACTTANAGAATGATAAATACGCAACCCTATTTTTAGATTTTATAAAAAATTTTAAGGATGAACATATATTATGAGNAAACAAAATATCAAAAAAACAGGCGCAAAAAAGACAGCACCTGTAAAAAAAGTAGCTAAAAAAGCACCTGTAAAAAAAGTAGCTAAAAAAGCACCTGTAAAAAAAGCACCTGTAAAAAAAGCACCTGTAAAAAAAGTAGCTAAAAAAGCATCAAAAAAAGATATTTCTAGTGGAACTCTTTCAGGAAAAATTGCTAAAAATAAATATTTTTCTATTAAGCAATTAAAGGAACAATTAAATAGATTATTAGTTTTACGGGAACGTGTTACAGGAGAAATATTGTCCATTAATAGAGATTCATTAAGTCAAAATGAGAGAGATCCTTCTTTGTCAGATCAAGGGACTGAAACTTTTGACAGAGAATTTGCTTTAAATCAACTTAGTAGCGAACAAGATGTTTTGTTTGAAATAGACGAAGCTATTAGACGAATTGAAAATGGGACATATGGAATTTGTGAAATGACAAACGAACCAATAAATATTGAACGTCTTGAGGCTTTGCCATATGTACGTCATTCTATTAAAGCTCAATCTGAACTTGAAAAGGGACATCGTCGCTTTAGACCGTTTGGAAATACAATGCATGGAATTTAATAAATGTTAAACAATAGATTGATGCCGTTCATATTAGGTGTATTAATTTTATTATTGGATCAATGGACAAAATATTTAGTTAAAACAAATCTTTTTTATGGAGAGTCAATATCAATTATTGACGGTTTTTTTAACTTAGTTTTTATAAAAAATGATGGTGCCGCCTGGAATATAATGAGTGGTCAAAGACTAATATTAGTTCTTATTTCTTCGTTTATCTTATTATTTTTAATTCTCAAAGGACATGAGTTTTTTTCAGCAAAAAAAATACATCGTATTACTTACGGTATGCTTTTAGGTGGTATTTCTGGAAATTTAGTTGATAGAATATTAACCGGAAAAGTTATTGATTTTTTAGATTTCCAAATTGGAACTTATCATTATCCATCATTTAACATAGCTGACGCATGTATATGTTTATCTGTAATCTTGTATTTTATTACATCAAAAAATAATAAACAAAATATTAAATGAATTTAGTATCTAATTTTTTAGTTGGTCCAACTGCTTCAGGAAAAAGTGAAATTGCACATCAGTTAGCAATTAAAAATAATCAATGTATAGTTTCTGCAGATTCCATGAATGTATATAGGTGTATGAACATTGGAACTGCTAANCCTCCAGAAAAATATCTTAATGAAATTATTTATTATGGTGTTGATNTAATTGATTTAACAAATTCATTTAGCGTTATGCATTGGAAAAAGTCGGTTGAAAAAGCATGGAAGNAAGAAAAAANTATTCCNATTACAACTGGAGGAACAGGTTTATATATCAAATGTTTATTAGAAGGAATAAATCCAGAAGAAAANAAAAATAANCANTTAAGAGATTATCTCGAATCTTTATCTNTAAAAGANTTACAAAATTTTATCCTTTGTAAATACCCGAACTCGTTTAAGGAATTAAATTTAATTGATCAAAAAAATCCAAGAAGATTAATAAGGGCTGTNGAAAGAATACCATCTGAGAAAAAATGGTTAAAAAAGGATAGACCATTAGTTGTAGGTTTATATTTAGAAAGAAAAANTTTGCATGATAAAATTGAAAAAAGAGTTTTAAAAATGTTTGANGATGGTCTTATCNATGAAGCTAAAAAACTAAGGAATCTTTCTTTATCACGNACAGCNTATCAAGCAATTGGTTATAAAGAATCATTTGACTTTATAGATGGAAATATTAACAAAGATGATTGTATTTATAAAACAATCATAAGAACAAGGCAGTTAGCAAAACGACAGTTAACATGGTTTAAAAATCAAATGAATGTTAGATGGGTTGATATTTCAAATCTTTCAAAAACTGAAGATATTGTAAATGCTGTAGAAATGGAATGGCAGAAAATTGGTCCGACAAAAATTACCCTATGATTGATAATATTGAAACTAAAACTGAAAAAGCTCTAATTGTTGGTGTTTTATTGCCTTTTAGAGAAAAGTGGAAAGTTGAAGAAACTCTTTCTGAACTATTTCAATTAACTTTGAGTGCTGGAGCAACAGTTTCTGATCAAATTATTGTAAAACAATCTAAAATTAAGGCAGGTTATTATATAGGTTCTGGTAAAGCAGAAGAGATATCACATGTTGTAAGAGAAAATGATATAACAATTGTAATTTTTGACGATGATCTTTCTCCATTACAGGGGAGAAATCTTGAGAAAATTATTAAAGTAAGAGTTATTGATCGTAGCCAATTGATTTTAGATATATTTTCACTTAGAGCTAAAACAAAAGAAGGAACACTTCAAGTCAGATTAGCTCAGCATCAATATTTACTTCCAAGATTAAGAAGAATGTGGACTCATTTAGAGAGACAAAAAGGGGGTATTGGTCTTAGAGGTCCAGGAGAAACTCAATTAGAGATGGATAGAAGGAGTATCCAAATCCTTATTAAAACACTTAAAAGAGATATTGAACTTGTAAAAACAAGACGAAAAGAACAAAGAAGAAACCGAAAAAAATCTGGATGGTCCTTAATCTCATTGGTTGGATATACAAATGCTGGAAAATCAACATTACTAAATAAATTATCAGGAGCCTCCATTTATTCCAAAGATCAATTATTTGCAACACTAGATCCAACAACTAGAAAGATTGATTTATTAAATAATGAATCGGTATTAATGACAGATACAGTTGGTTTTATTCAAAAACTACCAACACATTTAATAAAATCATTTAGAGCAACATTAGAAGAAGTTATCGAAGCAGATATATTAATTCATGTAATTGATTCATCACATGAAGAGGTTGAGAATCAAATAATAGCTGTTAATCAAATATTAGATGATATTGGTGCCTCTGAAAAAATTATCATTAATGTATTAAATAAATCTGATATAAATATCAAAAAATCAAAACTTCTTCAAAAAAGATATGATAATTCAATAGTTATTTCTGCTAAAAATGGTAATGGAATAAAATTATTATTGTTAAAGATAGAGGATATTCTAAAAAATAAAAAAAATAACATTTATCTAAGTATTCCATTAACCGAAGGTAAAATGATTTCATTAATAAAAAAACATGGAGTTATAATTAGTGAGGAGTATGATGATAAAAACGTAAAAATAAATGTCAGANTATCTCCTTCTTTAGCNAATCATTGNGAGCATTATATAATAAAATAGATAGGTTTTTTATTGATAAACCGGCTTTACATGATGGTTTTTGATACGTATAGTGCCGCCCTTAATTAAAAATTATAATAATAAAAATATAAGGAGTCCCGAGTGGATGTTTCAATAAAAGCGGAAACGGTTGAAAAATATAAGCGTAATGATAAAGATACAGGATCCCCTGAGGTTCAAATTGCTTTATTAACAGGACGAATTAAATCACTTACAGAGCACTTAAAGAGTTTTAAAAAAGATCATAGTGCGCGAAGGGGTTTAATTATGATGGTTAATAAACGTCGAAAATTGTTAAATTATCTTCAATTGCAAGATAGTGATAGATATAAAACAATAATTAACAAGCTAGGTCTTAGAAAATAAAACATCTTTGTTTTATTAAATTAACCTTTTAACACTAAATCGTGTTCACTATTAGAACTCATAAATAATAATTTCAGAAAAAGAAAGGTTCACTTTAAATAAAAGTGATATTAAAAGATGAATGGAACAACAAAAATTGAATTTGAAATAGGCGGTAAGCCTATGTTTTTTGAAACAGGAATATTAGCTAAACAAGCAGATGCTGCAGTAAGCTGTGGATTAGGTGATAATATTGTTTTTTCAGCCGTGACTTCTGCTAAAGAAGCAAGAGAAGGATGCGATTTTTTTCCTCTTCAAGTTGAATATCGTGAAAAATTTTATGCAGCTGGAAGATTTCCAGGAGGGTATATAAAAAGAGAAGCTCGTCCTTCAGAAAAAGAAATTTTAACGATGCGAGTAACCGATCGTCCTATTAGAACTTTATTTCCAGAAGGATTTTATCGCGAAGTTCAAATAAATAATATGCTAATGAGTTGTGATGGAACAATTGATACTGATATTTTAAGTGTGAATGCTGCATCAGCTGCATTGACTTTAAGTGAATTACCATTCAATGGTCCAATAGGAGCTGTAAGAATCGTAAGAAATAATGGAGAATGGATTATTAATCCTACGCATGAGCAGCTAGAGATTAGTGATTTAGATTTAACCTATTGTGGCTCATATGACAAGGTAATGATGATTGAGGGTACAGCAGATGAAATGCCTGAAGATGAATTTATTGAAGCAATGAAAGTTGCTCATTCAGAAGTTATAAAAATTATTACAGCTCAGTTAGATTTAAGAAAAGAGTTAGGATTACCTGAAAAAGTTTACAGCCCAATTGAAAAAGATTCATCAATGCTGGATAAAGCAAGAAATCTTGTTGGAGATAAATTTATTGATATTATGAAGATTGTTGGGAAACAAGAACGACAAGAGTCAGTTAATAATCTAAAAGATGAATTACATACTTTAATGTTAAATGAATATGAAGAAATGACAGATGAAGAATATTTCCATATTTTTCATGATTTAGAAGTGGAGACTGTAAGAAAAAATGTAATTGAAAATAACACGCGAATTGGTGGTAGAGGTCTATTAGAAATAAGAGATTTAGAAGCGCAAATTGGCGTATTGCCTCGAACACATGGTTCATCAATTTTTAGTAGAGGCGAAACTCAGACATTATGTACAGTAACATTAGGAACAAAAAAAGATTCACAAGGACTTGATGCAGTAACCGGTGGTGTAAATGAGAAAGAATTTATTTTACATTATAATTTTCCCCCGTATTCGGTTGGTGAGGTTGGTCGTTTAGGGATGACTAGTAGAAGAGAAATTGGTCATGGAAATTTAGCTGAAAAGTCAATTGTTCCAGTTTTACCTGAAGATTTTCCTTATTCAATACGAGTTGTCTCAGAAGTAATGGGTTCAAATGGATCTTCTTCGATGGCTTCCGCTTGCGGTGGCTGTTTAGCATTAATGGATGCCGGTGTTCCGTTAAAGTCCCCTGTTGCTGGTATTTCAGTAGGTTTATTTACGGATAAAACTTCATCAATTCAAGTAATAGATATACTAGGCGCAGAAGATCATTGTGGAGATATGGATTTTAAGGTAGTAGGAACTAAAAAAGGAATAACTGGATTTCAAGTTGATTTAAAAGTACACGGTCTTTCTTGGGATCAAGTTACAGAAGCATTTGAAATTGCAAAAAATGGTAGACTTCAAATTCTAGATTATATGAGTAGTGTAATATCAGAACCTAGGAGTGATCTTTCAGAAAATGCTCCAAGAATAACAACATTAAAAATTGATCCAGATAAAATTGGTGCATTAATCGGTCCNGGAGGAAAACATATTAAGGCTATCACTGAAAGTTCTTCAGCTCAAATTGATATTAGTGACGATGGTACTGTAAGTATTTTTGCAAATGATTCTAAAAATATGGAGAGTGCAGTTAGTCAAGTTAATGCTCTAACAGCTGAAATTGAAATTGGAAAAGTTTATAATGGAAAAGTTATTACAGTAAAAGATTTCGGAGCTTTTGTTGAATGTTTACCTGGAAAAGAAGGATTAGTTCATATTTCTGAACTAGCTAATGAGCGAGTTGAAAGTGTCGAATCAATATGTAAAGCTGGTGATGAAATGAAAGTCAAATGTATTGATATTGATAATCAAGGAAGAGTTCGTTTAAGTAGAAAAGCGGCTCTTGATTAATTTAAAACGCAAATTCTTTTGAAAAATTAATATTTGAATTTAATATTTTTTTAAATCTGAGTTCATTTTCTATTGATTTAAATCTTTTATCATTTCTTAAAACTGTGATGCTTTTTAATCCATTTTTTTCAATACATTCTTGAAATGTCTTATACATCTCATTCTTTTTATTTGTTGAAAGTTGAACAAAAGCAATATCAAGATAACTTGTTATCGAATTTGAATTATTATTAATAAATTTCTGAATAGCAGTTTCCATAAGTTTCTCATTTTTTGAATACGATAGTGTAACAATAAAATTAAGTAATTCTTCAGGATTGGAATTATTAATAATTGTAAATGCAAGAAAATCAGCTTGTTGTTTAATATTTAATTCCATGTAAATATCGTATAAATTAAGAAGATCATCTTTAGACCAACTGTTTGATTTTATTTTATTTTCTATTTTAGATCTATTCTGATGGAGTTTTAAGGTTCTGATATATCCTCGTAAGCTCTCATTTTTTTGGTCTTTGTTAGATAAATTTGTAATAATTTCAATTCCTTCGGTAAACCTATTTTGTTGAGCTAACAAATTGGCTAATTTAAAATTTGCTTCGGGACTTAAATCATAAAGCTCAATAGCTTGTCTATAGGCTAATTCTGCCTCCTTATAAAGTTTTCTTGCTTCATATAAATTTGCAATTGAACAACGTAGTTTTGAAAACGATTTTCTTGCAACAATATCCCTAATGAATTTTTTTTCATTTAATAATCTTTTGCAGTTCCAGTCCCAAAATAATCTATCATTTTTAATTAAATCGTCTGACAATTCAGTTGGTGTATTATTGATTTTCATTATTAAACCATGAGGGCTTAAATACGGATACATCCATGGCATTGGATATGATTCTTCTAAATAAAATGATCTTTCCTTAAATGGATATGAATAAGTTTCAGAAACAATGGCTGCTCCCGATTCTCTACTGTCATTATTATTTTTCTCAGTTTTAAATTTATTATTTTCAAAAATTTGTTTACAGAGAAGTGCATTTATCTGCATTACACCTGCAACTCCTTGAATTTGAACTTTCCCGTTTTCAGTTGTAACATCAGCTCCAGCAGAAATTTTTCCAGCTTTTACATCATTGATATATTGTGAAAAGGCATTACTTGAATCTTTTCCGGTTGGAATCCAAATTTGTTCACCGTATAAATCTCTCATTACATTCATATAAGTATTATCTGCAAGAGCATTTTGTGTGATTAGATAAATATCAGGTCTTACTTTTGCAGAATAAATCATGTATGTTGGAACAAATCTTCCAGGGTCGGTACCTCCAAAAAATATAGCATTTTTATCCATTGCCGGGGGATATCCGTGACATGGATATGAACCCCATTTTTCATTAAAATCTTTTTCATTTGGATACCAATATTTAAAATCCTCTTTAATTCCTTCATAACCTCTTAGTTGCCAATTACCAAACTGCCAGCCATAATCATGACCATTCTGTTCAGCGCCTCCAACAATCATTAGTTGATCTTTATCATTATAGTTTTTATAAATTAATGTTATTGGAAGAGATAATACCAATATTGCACCTATTATTTTGGTAAATTTATTATTTTTTACTAATGATTGGAGAAAACTCATTANAAAAAGTAATCCATATCCTAGCCATAAAACATATATTGCATGCGATTGAATATATTGAACTCTTCCAATAAATAAATTTTGAATATCAGTTTTAGGATTTTGTAAAATCATGAATACAATACCTACTGATAAAAATGCAACAAGTGTTGTTGCCAACCAATAAGTATTTTTTTTATTAACTTGTGAAATAAAAAAAAGTGGCATTACTGCAATNACTGCAATTGGACCATAAAATTGAGATCTTAAATCCATCAAATAGGAACTTAACTGTGATAAAAATTTGCTGCTAAATACTGCTGCAAGAGTTACTCTTTCATACTGNCCTCTTGTTATAGCATGCATAAATCCTTCCCATGTTCTTGGGTACCCCCAATTAATAGGNGGATTTTGGTCAGATGAGAAAGGCATATAAAAATAAAAAGATAATCCCAGAAATAATAATAAAAAGGTGTAACAAATAGTTTTTCCATCTTTNGGAAAAAATAATTTCGCTAATAANGGAATGATTAGAATATAAGAACTCCAAAACCAAAANCCNNTTGAAGANGGNCCTGATACCCATAACCATTCACTATTNGACGGANCNATTAATTTGTGNNCAATAATTANAATAATATAAAANATTCCAATGAGTAAAAATTTNAAAAATAATTTTGGTTCTTTNAAAAGAACAGCTAAAGCAATTGCTAGTCCCATAAATAACAAGGTTTGATGATTTGTAATTCCTAATCCAAAAATAAAGGCACAAAGAAAAAGCCAATTTTTATTTTGTGGTTCTGCCATCCATCGATATAAAAAAACCAATACCAGTGATTGGAATAATATATTTAGAGTGTAAACTTCGGCAATTACAGCTTGAGACCACATTCCTTGACCAAATGCTAATAGCAACCCNCCACATANNCCCGCAATATTAGAAAATAAATTTTTTGTTTTGATNTNAATTTGCATCAATTTATTTTTTTCATTTTCTAAAATATCTTTTCCAGATCTACTTATAAGTAATGTAATTATTCCGCATGCCACTGCTCCAGAAAAAGNTGAAAACCAATTTACAGCCCAAGCTGGATTTGGTTGGCCGTGGAAAGTAACAAAATGAAAAATCCATTGAAAGAACCACGTTAAAAGTGTCCAGATTGGATAGCCTGGAGGATGAGGAACTCCCATAAAATCCGAAGCAACTATTAATTCTCCAGAATCTTCTAATCCAACCGTAGGTTGAAGAGTTAAACTATAAACTGTGATAGAAAATAAAAATGTTATTCCAGCAGAGATCCAATCNGATTTGGAAAAAAACTTTTTTTCTTTAATTNTGGTTGGGCTTTTCATGATAATTTNATTTATAAATTCTATTTTCTAATGTTTCAAATGTTGATGGATGACCAGATTTTATACCTGCAATTCGTGGACGAGCTGGTTCATAGTGTTTTTCAGCTGAAAATGGNGATTCAAATTTATTTTTCACTAAATCACTTCTAACAAAAAAAGCATTTACNCCTGCAATATTGCAGCCTACGAGTTTATAACCTTTTTCTTCGCATTTTATTTCTAAATATTTTANTGANGCNCCTCCATTATCTGTCCAGTCCCATCTAAAAGATNTTTTATATTTTATACAATATTCTACAGGAGGTANAAATTTAGCATTATACTCTAAAATNACAACNCGAGGTTTAACACACTNAATAGATTCAAAAATATGAATATCATTCCCATCTAAATCAATNGATAATAAATCAATTTCATGTTCTGAAATTTCAGATGAAATTAAATTATCNATGTTATCTTTTGTTATAAAAGCATTCTTTACAATCAGTTGTTTTAAAGAAAGNGTTTTCGGTAACTGTTTAATAATTGATTTNATTTTTNTCTTATTGCCATCAATCCAAAGACCCTTCCAATTTTGNAATAGTAAAGCATAGGTATTATTNTCTGTTCCGTTNCCGCATCCNAGTTCTACNAAAATTTTATTAGTTGAACCTATACGATTAAAAATTTCTATAATGATACCGTCTTCATCATTTTGTGAATACATTTTTTTTCCAAAAGGAATTAAATTGAGTGGATTAGAGTATTTAGAAAGAAGCTGCATTTTTTCCATTTCAGCTCTTATCCAAAAACCTCTGATATCGAAATATCGAGTTCCACCAACTAGAAGATGGTTAATAATATGTTTTAATTTTTTAATCATTTGAATATTAATAATATAATTTTCTTTTTTTTAAAAGATTCTAGTTAATTAGAAAATTCTCGTATTTTGTATGTTTAAATGTGTATACTTAAATATATTTATGAAAAATTATTTAACAAAAATAAAGCATCAGTTATTTCGAAAAGATTCTTTAAAGTTACAAATTTTAAAATACTTTCTATGTGGTGGTCTTGCAGTTTTTGTTGATCAAATTGTCTATTATTCTTTAGGATTACATTTAATACCAATTTTTACTTCTAGTGATCCTATAGTAGAATTTTTAGGAATTTCAATAACATCTGTTGATTACGAATATCAAAGTAGAAATTTATGGATTGTAAAAATTATTTGTTGGATTCTGGCTAATACAACCGTTTATTTGATGAATAGAGCATTTGTTTTTACATCAGGTAAGCATAACATATTTAAAGAAATCATTCTCTTTTATACTTTTTCGTTACCACAGTTTGTTTTCATAGCCCTAATAGATATTCTTGTTAAGTTTGGATGGGAAGTAACCTATGCAAATTATTCAATGCTTCTTTTGGCAGGATTTGTAAATTTTGTAATTAGAAAGTTTATTATTTTTAAAGGATAAATTTTGAAAATTTTAATTCTAAATTGGAGAGATATTAAACATCCACGTGCTGGTGGTGCAGAAATTCGTTTACATGAGGTATACTCTCCATTAGTAAAACAAGGACACGAAATAATTTTGTATTCATGTTCGTTTCTAAACGCACCAAAACTCGAGTCTTTAGATGGAATTGAGATCAACAGATTGGGTTCAGACTGGACATTTGTTTTTCAATGTTTTTTTAATCTTCGTAAATGGATTAACTTTCATAAACCAGATGTAGTTGTAGAAGATTTAAATAAGTTACCTTTTTATTCTCCTATAATTTANAATGGACCTTTATTAATTCAAATGCATCATTTATGGGGAAAATCTATTTTTAAAGAAGCNGTATGGCCGTTAGCATTATTTATATGGTTNAGTGAAAAGACTATAAGCATATTTTACAGAAAGTGCCAATTTTCTGTTGTTAGTCCTTCTACTAAAAAGGAACTAGTAAAGCTCGGTATTGATTATGAAAAAATTAAAGTNATNTATAATGGNGCCGATTTAAAATCTTATTNTCCAAGTACTGNAAAAAAAGAACACATTATTTTTTGGATCGGNAGAATGCAAAAATATAAAGGGCCAATTGAAGCATGTAAAATTTTAGAATTAATAAGNAAAGATTTTCCAACGATAAGATTAGTGATGGCCGGAGATGGTCCTTATANAAAAAATGTNGAGAAATATGCAAGAGAGAAATCANTACCTATTGAATTCCTTGGATTCATNGAAAAAGAAGAGAAAATAAANTGGTTACAAAAATCCTCTATACATCTTCAGTCAAGCTATAAGGAAGGCTGGGGATTAACAGTCATTGAAGCAAATGCTTGTGGATGTCCAGTTGTTGCAAATAATACAGCTGGATTATGTGATAGTTGTAAGGATAAAGAAAATGGACTTTTATATNGNTACAATGATATTGATGACGCAGCACAAAAAATAAGAAATATTTTAAATAATNAATCTCTTAGTAAAACTTTAGTTGAAAATGGCCTAAAAAGAGCGTCATCATTTAGTTGGGAAAAAAATTGCAAGGAAATAGCTGATTTGTTGAAAAAATTAATTAGAGATAAAAATGAAGTCTGATTTATCCAAATGGAGTCTCACGTTTATATTTTTTGTAGTCTTAGCNTGNATAATTTTTCGAGGCGTGTTTCCCGAANATATGGTTTTTAGTGCATCCGACTTAAATATTGGTCGTTTAGCAGAAAAAAAATATGCGNTACCCGAATTATTAACAGGTTNTTTTAGTGCTAATCAAGTTATGGGNAGTAGCGGATACGAGTTTTCNTTGTTTAANATCTTATTATTAATCTTTCCTCTTACTTTTTTTGCAAACTTTATTTATCCACTAATTCTTGTAACTGGATCTTTGGCTATGGTGTGGTTTCTAAGAATTTGGGAGAGATGTTGGATTGCNTCAATAATCGGAGCAATAATTTCTTTTTGGTTTAATTCAATATTATTAGCTTCTGCTGGACATGCTTATAAAATGGAAGTATTGGCATTGTCAGTTTTATCCTTAGCTTTTATTGAGAAAAATATTAGAACAAAGTCTATTCGAGGAGCACTAGGATANTCATTACTAGCTGGTATCACCATAGGNTTTATGATGATAGAACAGCAAGATGTTGCTTTGTTAGCAATTTTGTTTATTGGTTCGTATATGTTATTCAGATTATTTGGTCGATTTCCAAAAATGTGGAAACGTTGGATGGTTTTATTATTACCAATTGCTATTGTTAGTCTTTCTTTATCGAGTCACACTTTATTAAATTCTTATAAGAATAATATTTCTGATGTAAAAAGTATCCAAAATACAAGTACAGAAAAATGGAATTATGTNACACAATGGAGTTTNGTTCCCTCAGAATGGCCTGATTTGATNGCACCTGGTTGGAGTGGATGGAGTAGTAATCATCCTGATTTTCCTTATTGGGGAAAATTAGGACAATCCCCAGAGTTTAAAGANCAAAAANAAGGTTTTTATAACTTTAAACTNGATAGTANTTATATTGGNNTACTTCCATTTATTTTCTCTATTTTAGCTATTATCTTGTCTCGATATTATTGTAATGCTGAGGACAAAAAACATATACTTTTTTGGAGTATTGCATCCATTTTAGCTTTNTTTATTGCTTGTGGTAAATACTCCCTCATCTACAAAGGATTTTATCAATTACCCCTNGTAAGTAATATTCGTGCACCGATTAAGTTATTAGATAACATGCAAATTGGATTAGGTATTTTATCTGCATTTGGATTACACGCATTAATTAAAAATAAACTATCTATTAAATCTATTCATCGAATTATNAAAGGAAATTTTCTAATTGCTTTTATATTTATTCTTGNCTCNNTNTGTACATTTTTATTTTCNGATTTTTGGAGTNATTATTTTGATAAAATTGAATTTTCAGATTTCTCTGATGCATTGATTTCANGAATGTCATTAAGTTGGTTGCATGCAGGNATAATTACATTATTAGGATCTGNAGCAATTTTTTCTATCTATAAACAAAAAGTTTTATTAGCGGGAGGNATTCTTATTCTTACTTTTTCTGTAGATAGTATNCTGCTAACGAATAAATATTTCAAAGCAGANAATATANCTTCAATNAAGAGTAGTAATTCAATAATTTCCTATTTAAAANAAAATCAAGATAGTGAGAAAATTGTTTTTTTAGATCAAACTGGAATTTACAATCAATGGTTNGCTCAAGATGGCCCATATCATCAACTNAATATATTTAACATATGGCAAATGCCTAGAATGCCAAAGGATTATAGTNAATATTTAAAAATCATTGAAACAAANCCAATTAAATTATGGCAATTATCTGCTGTTAAATATATTTGTATGCCTTANAGCATATTCAATCAATTAGACGAAGANCTCAAAAAAGATTTTGAAATTATTCAAACATATNATGTACCTACATCTCAATCGNTNAGACAGGATGTGTTAATACAATTTAAATCTTATATNCCACGTATGTCATTATATCAAAATTGGAAAACTGNGATGTTAGAAGACCACTGTAAAATATTATCTTTACAGGAATATAATCCTTTTCAATCAACTTTAGTTTTTTCAAAAAATTTAATTCCTGATAAATCAGAAGGATTAAGTATGCAGCCTCTTCAGTGTAGNTTAAACAAACGTTCAATAATGGTAGAAGTAAATATAGAAAGAGATTCAATTGTTAGATTTTCACAAAGATATAACCCTGAATGGACCGTTTTCATTAATGGCAAAGAAGCAGAATTATTAAGAATTGATTTCTTATCAATGGGAGTATTAGTTCCGGCTGGTGAACATAAAGTAGTTTTTCGNTGCCCNANTGGTAACATTCAAATGATTTTTTACATGTGCATATTATTTGTTAGTTTGTGTACAATCTTAATCTGTTTTAGGAAGGAAAAATAAGANAAGAGCACTATATGCAACCATTACGCTTAAATTTTTTTAAAAATGATAAGTTCACAAAAGACAGTATAATTCTTTTTTTNGGACTCTTNATTGCNCATCTNTTAACGTTTCTATTTCAAGTGGTAATGGGAAGAACACTGATTTCTGAAGAGTATGCNATTCTAATNACATTANTAGGTATTCTTAATATTTTTNTAATTCCAATAGGTGTAGTTGCAACTACGNTAAATCGTTTTTCATCNCTNCTTATTCAGCAAAATCGTCAGGGAGATATTAAAAGATTATTTTACNATTGGTGGAAAAGAATGCTTATAATAGGAATATTTTTGTCACTTTTTTTATATTTTTTTAGTGAGTCTATATCCAATTTTTTTCATGTAGAAAGACAGGCTCCCATATATATATTTGCTTTTATAGTAATTGGATTATTTTTAAGACCGATCGTTGACGGTGTTCTCATGGGCATGCAAACTTTTTTTCATTGGTCTTTAATAAATATTTTAGGATGGTTGGTACGTTTACTTCTTGGCGCTTATTTAGTGATATATATTTCGTCCTTTGCGGGATGGGGTTTACTTGGTCATGGTATTGGTTTTTACGCTACAATTATTGTTGGCATAGTTTTGATTTTTAAAAAATTAAACAATTATTCTAAAACGGATATTCCTCTTCCTAATATGAATAGTTATGTTTTAATTACATTTTTTATTTTATTAGGATATTCAATCATTTTGTCAGCAGACATTATTTTAGTAAAACACCTTTTTCCATATAGTGCTGGTGATTTTGCATATGCAGCAGTACTAGCAAGAATGATATTCTTTATCTCTCAGCCATTTACAATTGCAATGTTTCCTAAAGTTGTATCAGAAAAAAAAGAAACATCACTTCATTTTAAATTATATTTAAAAACGCTTCTAATAGTTTTGTTGATTACTTTTTTTACAGCAATCATTTTTATTTTTTTCTCATCTATTTTCTTTGAAATAGTTTATGGGATATCAAAACCTTCAGTTGAATTAATAAGATGGAGCCATGCTCTAGCATGGTGTATGATTCCGATATCACTGCTAAATACATCTATATATTATAATTTGGCATTACATAACTTTTACATTAACTGCCTAGTCATTGTCTTTAGTATTTTATATTTATGTATTGCTTTTTTAAGCATAACCGATGTGGATGCATTATTATTAATTTTATTTATTATTTCTGTGATTTCGTTCTTTTGTATATTTACTATTAGTTTTGTTAGATTTTTAAGAAGAGATAAAGGAACTTAATAATGAGAATAGGTGTATCCTTGTTAAATCTTAGATTAGCAAAGATGGGAGGATTTGAGGTATTTGCAAAACAAATTGTTGAGCTTCTGCCCAAATGTTCTAAGAATGATGAAATAATATTTTTTGTTAATTCAAGCAATCGTGAATTTGTTTCTGAAAAGGAATTAGTAATTGAAATTCCATGGAGCGAAAATAAAACAAATTTTTTTCGAATAGTTGAGGCTATTCTGCCAAACTTTAAAAATCCAATAAATCCCATTATTTATCAGCAAAAAATAGATATAATGTTGTATCCTCATCAAGCTATGTTTCCAATTGGCATTAATGTTCCATCCGTGATAGTTGTTGCAGATATACAGCATATTTTTTTTAAAAAGTATTTTAAACTCATGGACTTAATTTTTAGAAAGTTAGTTTATGATAGAGCAATTTTTAAGTGTAATAAAATAATTGCTATTTCTCAATTTACAGCTGATTCATTATTAACAAATTTTTCATTAGATAGAAATAAGATAGAAGTGATACATCACGGATTTAGTGATTCTAAATTCAATATAATGAATCCTGTGGCAGTAAATGAGCCATATATTTATTACCCTGCAGCAAGTTTTCCTCACAAGGGACATAGAACCCTATTTGATAGTTTTGCATTTTTAAAAAGAAATAAAAAAATACCTCATAAACTAATACTTAGCGGTATGAGAAACAAATTTTGGAAAAAAATAATAAAATATATCGATGAGGATATTAAGGAACATATTATTGATTACGGATTTATTGACTATAATAAGGTGAAGTATTTATATCATAAGGCTAATGTTGTTGTATTTCCTACAGAATTTGAAGGATTTGGTTTACCTGTTTTAGAAGCTGTACAATTTAATAAAAAAATTATTTGTTCACGCTTAAGTATTTTTGATGAGCTTGGTGTACCAAAGCAATATCAAGTAGATTTTTCTAATCAAAATGAGCTTTATGAAGCTATTATATCAGAAACTCCATTTAAATTAGAAAAAAAACCACTGTCTTGGGAGGATTCTATAACTAGAATCTATAATGTTATAAAAGAAACGGCTATTTAAAGGTTATATTTTGAAAAAAATTTGCTTCGTAACGGGATGGTATTCAGCTCCATATTTTTCTGCACTTGGTGTAGAATTNCAAAGTGATATGGATGTTAGCTTTATTGCTCAAGATAGTTATACTCATCAATACCTTCTTCAACATAAACAAAAAGTATATAAAAGAACTCAAAAATTCACTTTTTCAAATCCTGTTAATAATGCTTATGAAAATACAGTTAAGATGGATGCGCTGTTTACATCAAAAGGATTTGGTAATCATAATTTTTGGTTAAAATATTATTCAAGAAAAGCCTTTTCATTTGAGAAATGGATAAGAAACACATGGAAAGAAAATTCACCTGATATCGTTGTGATTTGGAATGGAATGTGGCATTACGAAAAAATTGTAGAAAAAATAGCATTAGAAAAAAANATAACTAAAATTTTTATTGAGAATGGTTACTTTCCAAAAACTGCTCATATTGACCCAGTTGGAATAAATGCAAAAGCAGAAATTGTTTATAGAGCNAATGAAGATTTATTAACTAATTATGATAAAGNTGAGTTGTTAAACTTTCTTGAAGAAAGNCGAAATAGCTTCTCTGAATTAAAAAGATATTCTCAAGAAAGNGATCTTACGAATTCACTTACCTTTTCTAGATTTTTATTTTTTATTATAGAATTAATCNTTCNTGATNTACCATTTATTGGGTTAGAATTTTTATCTAAATTTATAATCTTAATTAAATCNAAGAAGAAAAAATATTTNTTACAGTCTAAAACNCCTTTNCCTAAAAATTATATTTTTTTACCTCTCCAAGTTACNACTGACTCACAATTAATATTAAATTCNCCATGGATTAAAACATCTCATGATTTGATCACCCTTNTTGAAGAAACNTTTAATAAAATAAATCCAGATCTTAGATTAGTAATTAAAGANCATCCAATGGAAGATCCAAATGTTTCATTTAAAGATTTATCAAAAAAATNTCCTAAAATTTATTGGGCTTCTTCTTATTCTTTAGAGGAACTCATTAAAAATGCTCAGTTAGTTNTAAATATTAATTCATCTGTTGGATTTCAGTCCTTATTATTTGGTAAGTCNGTTATTTGTTTAGGNAATGCTTTATATNCAAGAAATGGATTAGCNTATTCTTGTCATAAAAAAGAAGATTTAGCCGATAAATGNAAACAAGCTCTTGAAAATAAGCCAAATATGATGTTAGTAGGTCAATTTGCAAAAACATTATATGAGGATTATTGTGTTCAATANACTAGAGGNGCTATTCAAAAAAGTGATATTGATGCGATGGCGAAAAGAATTGTTAATTTGACGAGTTAATGAATTTTTTTAATATTTTGAATAATTAAATCACTAAGTTCTCGAACAGCTCCTTGTCCGCCTTTATTCTTCAAAATCAAATTTGCATAAGGAATGGTTGAGTCATGTGCATCTGCAGGTACTACGCTAAATCCAGCAGCTTGCAGACANTCAATATCATTTTCGTCATTTCCAATAAAAATTACATTTAGTGGGTTTATTTTATGTTTACTACACCAGNATTTAAAACATTCATACTTACTACCTTCAAGNTTATGAAAACATTCAAGCTTAAGTTTTTCACAGCGTTTTAAAACNACAGGATTAACCTCCGATGACATTACTNCCATCTTTATTTTAGCATTATGTAAATTACCNATACCCCATCCATCACTTCGATTACAACATACCATTTCTTTNCCATCTTCAGTTAGATAAACTTTATTATCNGTAAAAACTCCATCGAAATCAAAAATAACGGCTTCAAGGTTNGTTGGTANTTTTTTTTCTATATTATTCATTTTATATTTGTATCCTTAATTATAAATAACGGACGATTTTTGATTTCATCAAATACTCTTCTAATATATTGACTTAAGATACCCATACAAAGCATTTGTAGACCTGAAACAAAGAAAATAGCCAATGTTAAATATGTTGTACCTGCGTGTGCGGGAATTTTTTGTTCAATAAAATTCCAAGCAACAAAAACATAAATTGCGACAGCAAGAGAAATTAAGCATAAAAAATTACCTAAATAAAATATAATTCTTAAAGGGGTTCCGCTAAATGATGTAATTGCATTAAGAGCTAGGGATAAAGATTTTATAAATGGGTATTTAGTTTTTCCTGATAATCGGGCATCTCTAACATAGTTAATATATCCCTGATTAAAGCCAATCCATGCTGCCAAACCTCTCATGTATCTATGCTGCTCGGGCATGGAATTTAATGCATCAATTGCTTTTCTATTAATTAGTCTAAAATCTCCAGAATCAACGGTCATATGTATTTCAGTAATTCTACTCATAATTCTGTAAAATATATGAGCAAATACTTTTTTTATTCTTGGTTCACCTTTTCTTTTTGAGCGAACTGCATGGACTACATCAAATCCTTGTTTCCACTTATTAATTAAATTTTCAATTTCTTCAGGAGGATCTTGTAAATCCGCATCAATGATGATAGCTGCGTCGCCAGAGCAATATTTTAGACCTGCTGTAATTGCTTTTTGGTGTCCAAAGTTTCGAGAAAATTGAATATATTTTACGTTGTTATTTTTTAGGGTTAAATTTTTTACTATTTCAATACTTTTATCGGAGCTACCATCATCAATAAATAAATACTCAAATTGAATATGTATTTTATTCGAAACATTTTCACATCTAGAATAAATAATAGGTAAATTTTCCTCTTCATTTAAAAAAGGTATTATAATTGTTATTAACTGACTTTTATCTGTCATTATTTTTAAAATATATATATTTATTATTGATAATTCAATCTTCAGCTATCAGCTTTTTATTCTTATAAATCTGTATATTAATTTTCTTAATGTTTGATTTAGATGACACATGATATTACCAATTAGGATATAATTCTTATTTAGATATTTAGGGTATGTTTGATATAATTTTATAAGAAATTTTTTCATTGATGCAGCTTGATTATTTTTCAAGTTTATTGATGTGGATTGATCCCANATTCTGAATGAACAAAAAATTTCTTTTTGAAAAAATCCATCCCCAACATTTAATAATCTAACCCAGTAATCAATATCTATTGTGTATTCATTATCAGATGAAAATTCACCAATTTTTTTTGCAGCGGATGTTTTAAATAATACCGTTCCGGGTTCCCCAATTATATTTGTACCTGTAATAAATATTTTTTTTAAAGCGTTTTTTAAATTAATGATTCTACTTTTTTTAATAAAGGAATTAGAAAAAATAACCTTTCCGTTGGGACCAATTATATTTCTATTACAACATACAAATGAAACTTTTTTATATTCACTTAGAATCGAAACTTGTTTTTCTAAACATTTCGAATGTAAAATATCATCATGTGGAAGTATTTTACCATATTCAGTATTAATTAATGTTAAAGATTTGTTCCAATTTTTGAAAAATCCTAATCTTTCATCGTTTTTGATAACTGTTATTCTAGAGTCATCAAAAGATGAGGCAATTTCAAATGACTTATCATCTGATTTATCATCAATTATTATTAGTTTAAAATTTTTATATGTTTGATTTAAAACAGATTGTATTGTTTCAGCAATAAATTTATCTGAATTATACATTGGAATTACAATTGTTATATTAGCATCATTCATATGTAGTTGCTGCATCTCTGTGTTTAGGATTTAAATGATAAGTATATTCCATAAATCTACTTATTATTCGATCAATATTCATCAGTTGACTATTAGAAATTTCAATACTATTTATTTTTTCAAAATCATCACTTTGTATTAAATATTCTGTAATAAGCTGCTCTTCTTTATTAAAAGGAAAAGAATAAATTTCGTTTTTTTGAACANAATCNAGACAAACCGAACCACCTTGTGAGGCAGCAAATCTTGTTGGATTTTTATTTCCACTAAGNACGCACTTTCGAATTTCGGGTAANTTTCCCTGATCTTTTAATAAAGACANCTCACACCATATAATGAATAATGGGTTGTTACTNTATTTAAGACTTAAATCTAAAAGTTTNTCATAAAAATTGAATAGATTTATATCTACAGCGTTTTCTGGAGAAATTTTATAAAAAAAATAAGTAAAATAAGAAGCTATTTGCATAGCTTTCCAATTATATTTAAAATCATTTCTGATAGATTTTATTTGNCAGTCTTTAATTTGAAATAAATTTAAATTTTTATTTTTTTCAAACGTTATATAGCTTGTTGAAAAATAACCAAATTCCTTAAAAATAAAATTTTTACTATTTTTCATTCCACTTAAGAAAGTAGATATATGGCCAAAATCTTTTGATAACCAATGAATGATTTTTGATTTATTAGAATAGGGATAAATTGCGAGAGGTAATGCTAAAGATTCTTCTAAAATTATATTATTAGTAAGCATAAAAAAATATTAATCCTATAGCTACGCCATAATATATTAATAAAGCGAGAATATCATTTGAAGCTGTTACAAATGGTCCAGATGCAACTGCTGGATCTGCTTTTATTTTATTTAAAAATAATGGAGCAAAAGCACCAAAAACTGCCGCAAACATCATTGCGGAGAACAATGATATTCCAACGGTAATAGCCAAATAAGATGATGGTATCATACTATCATTTCCGCCAATAAACGATGACCAAATACCAGCTAGTATTCCTGATATTAATCCCATTAAAGCACCAGCAGCAAGCTCTCTATATAATAGCTTACTAACTCCTTTTTCATTAATTGTTCCAAGTGCAAGACTGCGAACAATTAAAGTGGAAGATTGAATTCCTGTATTACCTGCCATAGCCATTATAACAGGAACAAAAAAGCTAAGCATGATAATATTTTCAAACTTAATCATGAATTGTTTTAATATAATGGTACTAATTAGACCTGCAATTAGAGTTATCATCAACCAAGGCAAGCGAGCTTTGCATGCATAAATAGGTGAATCATATTCAAGTTCAGATTCATTGGAACCTGCGAATTTGAAAATATCTTCTGATGCCTCTTCTTCAATAACATCTAATATATCGTCAACTGTTATTCTACCTACTAATATGTCTTCACTATTAAGAACTGGTAAAGAACTCAAGTCATATTTGGAGGCAATTCGAGCCACATCTTCTTGGTCAGTTTCTGTATTTACTGAAATTGTATCTTTTACCACAAGTTCTGATAATGTTTTGTGGTAATTATTTTTTTTGAGAAGTTCCCATAACTGAATATATCCTTTCATTTTTCCTTCAGAAGTAACAACATACACAAAATAAACAGCTTCATCTATTTCTAAAGATCCAATATAAGCTAATGCTTGTTCAGCAGTCATTTCTGCATTCACAGCAATAAAATCTGTAGTCATTATTCCGCCAGCAGTATCTTCATCATATTGTAATAACTCTCTTACTTCTTCGGAATCTTCTTGCTCCATAAGTTCAAGGATATCTTCGCGTTGTTCGTCTTCTAGATCTCCTAAAAGATCTGCAGCATCATCAGGAGCCATTTCTTCGACAATGTCAGATATTTCTTCATCCGTTAGTTCTTCTAAAACATCTAATTCAGCTTGATGATCTAATGCAGCCATTACATCTGGTTTTATTTCCTTATCAACTAATTCAAATAAATTATTTTGAACTCCCTCGGGTGATTGGTTAATTATTTCGGCAATATCAGCAGGATGAAGCTCATTAAGAAATGAAGCTATTTTATCCCATGATTCATTTTCTATGTATAATTGTATACGTTCTTTTGTATGCTTAATATCTGACATAAATAATTCCTAACAAGTCAAATGATAATTATAATTTAACATAAAGTCCAAGATATAGTTATATTGTTTCAATTAATATCTTTAAACTTATATAGGTGAAAATAAATTTTTTGTGATGTAATATTGTTTTATGAATTTATTTGATAAAGATAACTCAATTTTAAATGAAATAATTAATCTTAATTATAAAGCTTCATTGGTAATTACTGGTGGTGGAAGCTCAACTATATCTTCCTTATTATTAATTCCAGGAGCATCTAACTTTATTTTAGAAGCACAAATTCCTTATTCAAAAAAATCCTTAGAAAGATATTTAGATTGTGAGGTCAAAACAACTTGTAACACAATAGTATCTATACAATTAGCTAGAACTGCAAAAAAAAGAGCTGATTTTTTGAATCATGAAAAAAAATACAATATTGGTATTTCTTGTACTTCAGCACTTAAAACAAATCGAATTAGAGNNGGTGNCGANAGNGCTCATATNTCAATTTTTATTNATAAAAANNTTTTTTATAAGTATNTTAGACTTAAAACTTNNACNCGTTTNGAACAAGAAAAAGAAATTTCTTTTTANATTTTAAATTTCATNAAAGAGACAATTGGTTGAAATGAGAGAAGATATTAAAAAAATTATAAATGGTGAAGAAAAACAAATATTNATAAGAACTACTAATTTTAGAAAACCTTATATAATTCTNTCGGGTTCNTTTAATCCTTTTCATNTAGGTCATAACAATCTTTTAACAGCTGCTGAAAAATTATCTGGCAGGAATGGAATACTTGAATTATCAATTTTTAATGTTGATAAATTAAAAATTAATGATGAAAAAATTATGAATAGAATTTCAAAAATACCTGAAGATTATTCCATTTTACTATCTAGAAATGCAACATTTATTGAAAAAGCTGAATCGAATCCCGAAGCATGGTTTGTTGTTGGNTTTGATACAGCTTTACGGTTATTTGATAAAAAATATCATACAAATATAGACAAAATTTTTGAAAAATATGTNGATTTAGACGTAAAATTTCTTGTTGGAGGACGAAAAAAGGGTGACTCATTTTTAACATTGAATGATTTAAATATTCCTAAGGAACTTCAACATATTTTTATTGATATTCCAGAAAAATTGTTTAGAGAAGATATTAGTTCAACTGACATTAGAAATAATTTAAGCTAACTCTAATATAGATTTTGAAGTTAAGTTGCCTAATTCTTCAGTAGAGGATAATTGATATCCATCTTTCCATAGATCAGATGATCTGTATCCATCATTAAGAACTTTTTCAACTCCACGTTTAATTAATTCAGCGGCTTTATTTTCATTAAATGACTCTAACATCATAGCNGCAGATAATATCATTGCTAATGGATTAGCTTTACCAGTACCNGCTATGTCTGGAGCAGAACCATGAACGGGTTCAAACAAACCAACTGAACCACCAACAGATGCTGATGGTAATAGACCTAAGGAACCACCTAATGTTGCTGAGGCATCTGAAAGTATATCTCCAAAAATATTACCTGTTAAAATCACATCAAATTGTCTTGGATTAATGACCATTTGCATCGCAGCATTATCAATATACATATGATTTAGTTCTATATTAGAGTATTGTAATTGATGAAGAGAATTAACCGTATCGCGCCATAATCTAGAAACTTCTAACACATTAGCTTTATCAACACTCGTAACTTTTCCACCTCTTTTTTTTGCCCACTCAAAAGCAACTTTCGCAACTCGCTCAATTTCAGAAACTGAATAAATCATTGTATTCCATACTTTTTTATCTTTACCATATCCGGATTCACCCACTGGTTTACCAAAATAAATACCTCCCGTTAACTCTCTGACCGTAAGAAGATTTAAACCAGAAACGGCTTCCGGTCTTAAAGGTGAATTTTCAGCTAATGAATGAGGAATTGAAACAGGGCGTAAATTTGCAAAAACACCTAATTCTTTTCTAATTTTTAGTAATCCACTTTCTGGTCGAAGTTCTCCGGTTAAGTGATCCCATTTTGTTCCTCCAACTGCTCCAAGAAGAACTGCATCAGAATTTTTACATAATTCTATAACTTCATTTGGCATTGGGTTATTTACTTCGTCTATTGCCGCGCCACCTGCTAATTGTTTAGTAAAAGTGAACGTAAAATCAAATTTTTCACTTACTGTATTTAAAACTTTTACGGCCTCATTTATTACTTCTGGTCCAATACCGTCTCCTGGTAAAAGTATGACATTGTAATTTTTTAACATCTTGTAATCCTAATTATTAATAAGTAAGATTAAAGAAGATTACAAATAAATGACTTAATAGCCATTAATTATTTGTTATATTTCTTCTTCTNCCTGGTTGAAAAGATGTAGCATCGATTAAATGCTCAATGTAATCGGTAAATTCAGATGATTCATCTGTACTCAAACCAAATTTATCAGTAAATGTTTTCTTAAAAATTGCTTTTCGCTCATTATTTAACATTGGTCTCATTTCTTGAATTAGAGGTCCCATTTGACGCCAAACATCTCTATTTGAACCTTCGGAAGGATCTTTAAAAAGTTGAGATAATTCAAATATTTCTCCCATTTTACTAACAAGTTGTTGATGGTTTTCTTGTTCTTCTGGATTCATATATGATGTATCCATATTTAAAAATATTTGGGTTCTTTCTGCTAACGTATATTTTATATCGTTGTATCTATTTCTTCTTTCTTCCATTACCTTTTTATATTCTTCAGGATTATTTTCTTTCAATTGTTCAAGATAGCTAAGATTATTTTGATTTTCATTCCCTATATTACCAAATGTATTAGTTGAATTTTGATAAATTATTACTGAATGTTGATATTCATCGATTTTATTATTTAAATCATCAATTTGAATTTTATGTTCTTCTTCAATTGATTGAATTTGTGATTCATATTTTGACTTAACACTATTAACTAAGGAAGTCATATTGTTTGCTTTTTCTTCTGCTGCATTTTTTTCATTTTTAATTTTTAAAGAATAATTTATTGCAGCTGCATTAATAATTACACTCAAAGCTAGAGAAGATATTAATAATACGTAAAATTTATTCATAAGAATGTCCTTGTTTTTATACTATTTAAACGTTTCGAATGTTTATTTTATTGTAATAATATTCGTAATTTAATCTACAAATTTAAAGATATCAACCATGGAAGAGTAAGGGCAGATAATAACGTGCTTAATGCAACAATTCTTGCAGATAACGGACCATCGCAACCAAGTTCTTCCGCCAAAACATATGAAGTTCCAGCAGTCGGGACACCTAAAAATATAATAGTAATCATTTTTTGCATTTCTGTCAGTTCAAAAAAATTCATTAAAAGGAGTCCACATATAGGTGTCAATACTACCTTAAAAATTGAACCAATAATAGTAGGAGCAGCTGTATCTTTTAACCCTTTCANTTCTAAGGAGGCGCCTATNCTTATAAGAATAAGTGGAAGAGAAGCATCTCCTAAAATATCCATTGGCCGATAAATCATTGATGGAATTTTAAAATTAANTATATTTANAAATATTCCAATNAGACANGATACNATCATTGGATTTTTAAATAAACTTTTTAAAATATAGAAGANAGGTTTATNTTTTGTTTCATTGAGCTTACCGCATTTGATTAAAACAGCAACAGCAACNACGTTAAAAATTATTACTATTGGTGCNAGCATTATTGATGCATCCTGTTCAGCTACTGNTCCAAGGGTATAAATGATNATTGGNAAACCAACAAATATTCCATTACCTCTAAAAGAACCTTGAATNAATGAACCAGCTTTTGGAGCAGGTAATTTAAGAAAGTANGATGTTAGCCATGCTANAGTTAAACTACCTAGTGTTCCTAATGTAAACAGAATTACCATATTTGAGGTTGAAGAAAAACTAAAAGGTGCAGTGCTTGTACTTGAAATTAGGAGAGAGGGTAGAGCAATGTAATATACAAATCTATTAAGTTCTTCTAAAAATGAGTGGGGGAAGAAATTTAAATTATCAAGGATTTTACCAAGTAAAATCAAAAAGAATACGGGCGCGATACTATTTATTATTTCCATTATAAAATTATAATCTCTTAGAAATTAAACTAAACAAAATTTTGTTTTTTTGTTTCTANACTTTTATTCGANATAATTANTGCAGCTGCAATAATTAATATATTTTTNAGAATATATTGTCCTTCAAGAGTCGGTGTAAAAAAGTTTGAATTTTGAAAAGTTATNTCNGGTAGAATTACTAANGGCATAAATGTTCCAGTCATNTGCANCAATAGAAGTAANAGTGCAANTTTAGTTGTTTTTTCNAATAAAAAACATAATCCAATTATAACTTCCCACCAACCAATAATNGANAACCAAGTATGTGCAGAAAAAANAGGCATCCAATANACTGTNTCTAGAACTAATTGTTCTGCNGCAGAAAGACCNAAAGGTTTTANCAATCCAAACCAAAAAAATATGATNAAAAGNGATATTCTNATTAAATTTTTATTATTTTTTATACTCATATNNNCTATTCGATAATTTTATACCGATATTACAACTTTTTTTATTATTCTTGAAAAAAATTAATCATAAGCAGAGTATCNTTAGCGANTATCAATGGAGTTCAACATTATGAGAAAAGAAAAAGATTCAATGGGGGAAATGAATGTACCTGAGGACGCACTGTATGGCGCATCAACACAGCGAGCAGTCTTAAACTTTCCAATTTCTCANGAAACATTAAGTNATCATTTTATTTCTGCTTTTGGTTTAATNAAATGGGGTGCTGCAGAAATAAATGGAAAATTGGGTATTATATCTGNNGATAAGGCNGAATTAATATCAGCNGCANCAAGAGAGGTTTATGAAGGAGTATTGTCAACTCATTTTCCTGTGGACATCTACCAAACGGGNTCTGGTACATCAACCAATATGAATGTAAATGAAGTAATTGCAAATAGATGTGCACAAATAAGCAACATTCCNTTAAATTCAGATAAAAATAAAAAAANGATTCATCCTAATGANGATGTTAATCAGTCACAATCATCAAATGATACTTTTCCAACTGCAATGCATATTGCTTTNGCNCTCCAAATAAAAAATTTTTTAATTCCAGANTTAGAATCATTACNTAAGTCTCTAAAAANTAANGAAAAAGAGTTTNNNAATATCATAAAAATAGGAAGAACTCATTTAATGGATGCNACTCCAATCACNTTAGGNCAAGAGTTTAGNGGATATGNTAGACAAATANAAATTGGTATTGAAAGAGCAAAAAAATCATATGAATGTCTTTTAGAATTGCCATTGGGTGGAACTGCAGTAGGAACAGGATTAAATTGTCATGAAGATTTCGCAAGACTTGTAATAGAATTTATTTCACAAAAAACAGGAATTAATTTTAAGGAAGCCTCTAATCATTTTGAAGCTCAGGCATCAAAAGATTCTATTGTTGAATCTCATGGACAAATAGTAACTATAAATACTTCTCTATATAAAATTGCTAATGATATCAGATTGATGAGTTCCGGTCCAAGATGTTCATTAGGAGAGATAATTTTACCTTCAATACAACCAGGGTCATCTATCATGCCAGGAAAAGTTAATCCAGTTATTTCTGAGGCCGTTACTATGGTTGCTGCAAGAGTATTTGGCAATCAGACAACAATTACATGGGCAGGTGCTAATGGGCATTTAGAACTTAATACTTTTATGCCTGTAATGATTTTTGCTGCTCTTGAGTCTATTAAANTGACCATNAATGGGTGTAAAGTTTTTCGTGAAAAGTGTATTGATGGTATCAAAGCAAACCAGGAGAGGTGTGAATCACTTATTGAACAATCATTGTCTATGGTTACATCCTTAGCTCCCATAATCGGTTATGATGTGGCAAGTAAAATTGCAAAACAAAGTATTGACGAAAATAAGAGTATACGTGAGTTATGCTTAGAACAATTATCTGAATTAAAGATAACAAAAAAAGAACTAGATGAAATTCTTAATCCATATAAAATGGCAAATTGTAAAAAATGATTTTTTTTAATTATAAGTATTATATTGTTTTTTTTCTCTTTATTTTCATNTCTTTTGATTCAAATGCATCAGAAATCAAGAATCATGCTAAGGCTGGTTTTAGTATGCGTACGGGNGTTGTTGATTCNTCNCTATTTACTTTAAATCTTAAAAGAGAGTCATATTCATCANAATCAGACTGGATTAATTCCTTTTATTTAGAAAATGGAAAAACTGCACAAATTAAAACCGAAGGATTAGTTAGATTAAATTCAGAATATCGTCTTAGATTTAAGAATGATAATTATTTTGGATCTATTTTTTCTCAAGGTACACATGATGTTATNAGAGGAATTCATTATAGATTTCAGCTAGGGCCAAATATNGGATACTATTTTTTNAATTCNGAAAAAATAAAGTTAGATTTATCATCAGGATTAAATGCAANTCATGAACGTTTGAANAAAAAAAATTCTTATGCAGCGTTAAGAATATCGGCAAGAATGAATTATACACTTAATTTNAAATCAGAAACTTATGCCCATATTGAAATTAATAATGATTTAAGTGATATCAAGGATAATTTTAATGGTCTTATTATTGTTGGGTTAAAATCTAATTTATTTGAATCTATATCAATTTATTCGGAAATTAGGAATGATTATGATTCTTCACCTTCAAATATTAATATTGATAAGAATGAATTTTTGATAACTATGGGATTAGCTTATGATTTTTGATTAAAGTAATTTACAATCTCTTTAAAGTTTAAATTTCCACCATAAATATCTAATGCAGAACCAATAGTAACATCAATTTTATCTTTACCTATTTCTTTTATTATATCGAGGTCTTCAAATGAATGTACCCCACCTGCATACACACATTGGAGAGGACTGTCTTTGACTATATTTATTAGGTTTATATCAATTCCACTCATTAATCCCTCTACATCAACACTATGGATAAGAAATTCACTGCAGAATTCGGAAAGCATCTGCAAAGACTTTTTTTCAACCTCTAAATTTGTGAAAGTTTGCCATTTATCAGTAACAACGAAATATTTACCCTCTTTTTTTCTACAACTTAAATCTAAAGTAATATTTTCTCTACCTACTTTTTCCACAATTTTTTTTAGTTTTTTTATGTCGAGGTTATTTTTTTTAAATATACAAGATGTAATAATAACTTTAGATGCCCCCAAATCTAACCATTTTTTAGCACTATCAATTGTAATGCCCCCACCAATCTGTAGTCCTTTAGGCCAAGCCTTAATTGCTTCTTTAGCCGCCTCATCATTGTTAGCTCCCAATTTTATTATATGACCACCCTGTAAATTGTAATCAGCAAACATTTTTGCAAAAAAAGAGGGATTATTTTCAGAAAAGAAATTAACTTTCGGATTATTTTGATCAGTTAAGGTTCCTCCAACAATTTGTTTTACTGATCCGTTATGTAAATCGATACAAGGTCTAAATTTCATAATATGATGTTATATGTTCAATATTCTTAAATCAATGTTTGTATTTTGTAAGATTGCTCTTAATCTATAAATTATAATACTATAAGAACAGTATGAATGATAAATATTATATAACAACTCCAATTTACTATGTGAATGATAAACCTCATATTGGTCATGCNTATACAACAATTCTTGCAGATGTNTTATCTAATTATAATAAAATTATTGGGAATCAAACATATTTTTTAACTGGTACGGACGAACATGGACAAAAAGTCGAATCTGCTGCTAAAGAAAAAAATATTTCACCGATTGAACAATGTNACCAGACAGTTGTTCGTTTTCAGGATTTATGGATCAAACTTGGAATAACCAATGATGATTTTATTCGAACAACAGAAGAGCGGCATATAAAAGTTGTTAAATTAATTTTACAAGAATTATTTGATAAAAACGAAATTTATAAAGGTGAGTATAAAGGATGGTATTGCGAAAGTTCTGAACAATTTTTAACTGAAAAAGATTTAAATGATGAAAACAGCCCTGACTATGGGCGNCCCGTTGAATCAATTGTTGAGTCTAATTATTTCTTTAAAATGAGTAAATATCAAGATTGGCTTATTGATTACATTGAAAGAAATCCTAATTTCATTCAACCTGATTTTCGTGCTAATGAAACATTAGGATTTCTAAAAAGCAAAAAACTTCAAGATTTATGCATATCTCGTCCAAAAAAAAGACTTAAGTGGGGCATTGAACTACCATTTGATAAAGAGTTTGTAACTTATGTTTGGTTTGATGCTCTTATTAACTATATTTCATCAATTGGATATAAATCAGATGAAAATCTATTTAATAGTTTGTGGCCTTGTTCATGTCATTTAATTGGAAAAGATATTTTAACAACACATACTGTATATTGGCCAATAATGTTAAAAGCTATGGGATTAGAACTTCCAAAAACTATTTTTGCTCATGGATGGTGGTTAACTGGGAAAACAAAAATGAGCAAATCTTTAGGAAATGTTGTTAATCCAATAGATTTAATTGAAAAATATGATGTTGATTCTTTTAGGTTCTTTTTATTATCTGAAATGACTTTAGGCCAAGACTCGAGTTTTACAGAAGATGCATTTATTAGAAGATATAATGCAGATTTAGCAAATGATTTTGGAAATTTAGTCAACAGAGTTTTAAATATGATAAATCGTTATTGTGAAGGAAAAATTCCTAAACATCATTATTTTGATAATAATGAAGAAATTTTATGGGATGGAATGCAAAAAAGTATTTCATTTATGAAAGAATCAATTTTAAATATGAAAATTAATGTTGGTATTGAAAAAGTTATGGATGCTTCACGAAGTATAAATAAATATTTAGAAACTAAAGCACCTTGGACTGCTTTTAAAAATGGAAATATAGAAGACGTTGAAACAACATTATATATTTCTGCAGAATGTTTAAGAGTAATATCAGAAATACTTTATCCTTTAATGCCAAAAAAGATGGCTATTGTTAGAGAGTCTCTTGGGTTGACAAACAAAATAGTTAGTTTAAATGAAATTGGAAAGTATGGACAAGTTTTAGTTAATTCAAAAATTCATCAACCTGACGTTTTATTTCCAAGAATAGAAATAAAATAAAATATATTTGTTTTAAGATTGATGTTGCAGGAATGCTCAACAACTGTAATTCTATTGGTCTGTTTTAAAAATAATGTTCGGAGATTTAAATGAAAAATTTATTATTTAGTTTTATAATAGTTGTTGCTATTGGATGTTTAAATTGTTTTGGGCAAGATGATCTAGTGATTATTGATCAAGGCGCTATTTATACTGAAGGTATGGCAGAATCAACTTTGGAAATTGGATTGGCTTCAGCTTACGTTGATAGGGGTCAAGTTATTAATGATAATCCAGTCCTACAACCGCAGTTAACTTTATCACAATATAATTACAGTTTAAATTTGTGGGCTAATTATGATTTAGGTGCTAACATGGATAACGTTAGAAATGCTATTTCTGAATTTGATATTGCCTTTGCTTATTCATTACCAGTTGACGTAAATCAAATGGCAATAGATGTAGGTTTGATTAATTACAATTATCCCGGTAATGGAGATTCCTCTAATCCATCAACAACTGAATTGTTTTTAAGTTCAACAATTTTATCTTTTCAAAATTTATTTACACCCTCAATAACTATGTATGCTGACATTCAAGAATATCCTGGAGTATACTTCTTGTTTGATATATTTGCTCCATACGAGCTAAGCGAATATGTAGGCTTGGTATATGGTTTTTCTGCTGGGTACGGAAACACTTCTTATAATGATGAAAAATGGTCTGTTAATCCATCAACAAGTAATAATGATGCTGGTTGGACAGATTTCAATCTTTACGTTAACGCTAGTTATGAAGTATCAGACACATTAACTGCTGCTGCATCACTAAATTACATGAGCTTAAATGGGAGTGCTTTTGAAACCGCAGCAAGCGCTATCGGTTATCAAGCAAATCAAATCATTTGGGGTGCAGTAAATATTGCTTATGATTTTTAATTAATAGAGTCATAATTTAGTAAGCGCCTCTTTTTTTAGGAGGCGTTTTTTTTTGTTGGTTAAAAAGATAACAAATAATAAACTATTAAAAATAAGTTGGAGATTATCAATGAGTGAATTAATTAATCTATTAAGAAAAAATGGTAATGAAACACCCGAAAATATAGCGAAAATACTAAACAAGTCACTTGAGGACGTTAAAAATGAAATAAATGAGCTTGAGCAAAAAGGAATTATTAAGGCATATCAAGCTATAATTAATGAGGAGATGTTAGATCAATCGTTGGTTACAACTGTTATTGAAGTAAAAGTTATTCCTGAGNATGAAGGCGGTTTTGATAGAATTGCNCAAAGAATAAGTAAATATTCCGAAGTAGAGTCATTATTTTTGATGTCNGGAACATTTGANTTATTAGTTTTTATCAANGGNAAAACTATGCATGAAGCTGCAAANTTTGTTAGCGAAAAACTTGCAACAATGTCAGGTGTAACATCAACAGCAACTCACTTNATGATGAAAACTTACAAATTGAATGGAATTGAAATGTATTCAGGAGANAAGGATGAAAGACTCAAAATCTCTCCATAACAAGGTTGCTAAAATTATTCAAGAAATTCCACGATCTGGNATNAGNGATTTTTTTGATATTGTAAGCACTCGTGAAGATGTTATAAGNTTAGGTATNGGNGAACCTGATTTNATNACACCTTGGCGAATAAGAGATGCAGCATATAGATCACTNGATTANGGAAAGACAAGTTATACNTCAAATATGGGAAGNATTTCATTAAGAAATGAAGTTTCAAAATATGTNAATTCAAGAACAAATGTATTATACAATCCNGAAGACGANATTTTAATAACGGTTGGAGTAAGTGAAGGACTAGATTTAGCAATTAGATCATTTATTGANCCNGGTGATGAGGTTTTATATCACGANCCAAGTTATGTATCATATAATCCGATTATTAAATTTGCTCATGGTGTGCCNGTTGCAATAGATACAAAAAAAGAAAATAATTTTAAGATTACTCGTGAGCAATTAGATAAACTTAAAACAAAAAAAACAAAACTATTATTATTAAATTATCCAAATAATCCAACAGGATCAACCCTTTCAAAATCTGAGGTAGAGATAATTGCCGATTTTGCTATTTCAAATAATATTATTGTTATTACAGACGAGATATATAGCGATTTAACGTACGATCAGAATCACTTTAGCATTATTTCTGTTCCTGGAATGCGAGAAAGGACTATTTATCTTCATGGACTTTCTAAAGCATGGGCAATGACGGGTTGGAGAGTGGGTTTCGCAACTGGTCCAAAATTATTTATAGAATCTATGATGAAAATTCATCAATATACAATGTTGTGTGCGCCTGTGATGTGTCAAGAGGCTGCAAAAGAAGCATTAAAAAATGGTGATGTTGACCTGCAGACAATGAAAGCAGAATATAATCAAAGAAGAAATTTTATTAAATCCTCATTAAAAGAAATGAATATTTCCTTTAATGAACCAACTGGTGCTTTTTATATTTTCATAGATATAAGTAAATTTGGATTATCTTCAAAAGAATTTTCAATAAAGCTTTTAGAACAAAAAAATGTTGCTGTTGTTCCAGGAACTGCATTTGGAGAAGCTGGTGAAGGATTTATTAGATGTTCATATGCAACATCGTTGGAAGAAATTAAAAAAGCTATGGTGAAATTAAAGGAATTTGTTAAAAGTTTTAAATGATAGACGAAAAATTAAGTCAAGANTTGATAATTTTTCCTAACAAATTATCTCAAAGACGATATGAGCAAAATATTGCTTTAAAAAATGGATTTTGTAATAAGTCAAATTTTTTAACATTTGAAGCTTTTAAAAATAAAATTTTTTCAACTAGCGATGTTTTTTTTAACGTAATTCCCAAATCCGAAAAATTATTAATTAGTATTCAATTAATTGAAAATTTTAAAAAAATTAATTGTGATAGATCGATGAATAGTATGAATAATTTTTCATGTTTTTATATTTTGCAGAAAATAGAAAATGAAATTTCAAATCTCCCGTTCTGTAAAAATTATATTGTAGAATGGATGAAGAATAATTTATCTAATAATAAACTGAATCAAATAGGATTATTATATTCATTATGGGATGATTATTGTTACAAACATCAAATAATTGATAATGTTAAAAAAAATCAAATAATTTTAGATATTTTAACATCTAAAAAAAATAAATGGCCTCTTTTTCTAAAAAATAAAAATAAAATTGTTTTTCGTGATGTTTTATGGATAGAACCCTTTCAAGAAGAATGTATTTTAAAGATGAATTCTCAAATTAATATTGAAATAGAATCAAGGTTTCCAATTACATATGTAGAATATTTTTCAGAAAGATTAAATTCATCAGTTATTTCAAATAAATTTAAGGAAAAATCNATAACATGGACAGAGGATTTATGCGATGCTATAATTGTAAATGATTCTTCTATTTGTAATGAAGCAATTTATGATCATATAGATTTTTCTAATTCATTAAATCCGTACGGTGAAATTGAAGATATTGCTCGAAGGATTAGATGGTATGTAGAGCATAATAATTATTCATTTAATGATATTGCCATTGTTGTACCTAGCTTATCACTTGTAGACGATATTATTCCACATGTTTTCAAAAGATTTAATTTAACTTATTATTATGACAAAGGGCGGCCAATTCTTTCTTCTCCAATTATTAAATTGTTTATATCATATCTTTCAATTTCAATATCAAAAAATAGAGACGCAATTTTAGATTTTTTAAGAAATCCTAGTTTAAAAAATAATCATGAAGAATTAATTAAAATTTATCAAAAAGAAATACCAACCGTTGATGTAGTTAACGAAATTTTTATAAATAATTTAATTTATGTTGATGGAAAATTANTATTAGAAAAATTTAANAATTTAATTAAAGAACCTTGTCCTGATGAAGATCATTTTAATTTTACATCATATAAGAAACTAAAAGATATCTTAATTGAATTAATGGATAAAAAGTTAACACTACATAATGCTATTGAGGTAATTNTTGAAAGTTTAAAAAAAATTAACATTTTACCAAAAATTAAAAGAGATGATGGAATAAATATATTAAGTTTCAATGATGTTGATGGAGTTGATTATAAACTAGTTTGTTTTGTGGCATTAAATGAAGGCCTTTTTCCATCAATCAAAACAGAAGATGCTTTGTTTGANGATCAAGACAAAAGCAANCTTAAATTATTTTTACAGAAAAAATTATCTAGATTTCCAGAAATGGCTTTAGCAACGTCAAATATAAATATAGAAAAACAAAGNATAAGATTTTTTTCAGCAATATTGTCGGCATCACACCAAGTAGTTTTTTCATGTAGAAAACTTGATAATGAAGGAGTACCTCAACAGCCAAGTTCCTATTTTTTAGAATTATGGAATTTATTTGGGACTTCAAATAAAAATAATTTTAGAATTAGTAAGTACGATGAATGGAGAATTAAAAATTCAGAAGATTCGTTTTTGTTAGACTATTTTAATAGCCAAAAAAAATTAAATTATTTAGATCGATCGCCTATGATTGGAGAATCTCATTTAGCATTTGTGCCAAAAGGACTTTCATATACATTTCAAGAAATTTTTATAAATACAGTTTCAAAATATAAATTTACAGAGAGTAAAAAAATACTCGGAAGTTATTCTAATTTAATTAAAGGTATTAATATACAACAGGAAAGAACCTCTAGTAAGGAAGATGATAAATTTTTGTCAACTTTTAGTGGTCATATTCAAAATCAGTTAATTATTGGAAAAATTAATAAATGGATAAACGCTAAAGAAAGCTTTAGTCCTACACTATTAGAAAAGCTTGCATATTCTCGTTTTGTGTTTTTACTTGAAGAGATATTAGGAATTAAAAACGAAGAACTTTTAGATGATTTTACTGACAAGAGATTAAGAGGCACAATTGTTCACGAGATTTTAAATAAAATTTATACTGATTTACGGGATAAGGATTGTGGATTAAATATCGATAAAAGATGGGTTTATAACGATGGAAAGAATTGGAAATTATCTAAACAAAAGACTTCTAAAAATTCTTATCCAGTATTCAATCTTGATAGATCAAAAAAAGATAAAGTAGTTCAATTTTTAAATAAAGAAATTGATAATATATTTAATCATGTCATGGCTAATCTAGATACTAAAACTAAATCAAGAGTTGGGAGAAATGAATTCTGGAATATTGAACAAAAAAAAATAAAAGAACATGTAATTTCTGTTGTAAAATTTGATTTTGAATCCTCTGAAAACCATAAAATTTTTCCGTTTAAATTTGAATTTAAATTTGGACCCGAAACTGAAACTAAACTTAATATATTTAATTTACCTATTAGCGGTAAGATAGACAGAATTGATTTATGTTTTAATGAAAATGATATTCTCTCAGAAGTTCATGTGATTGATTATAAATCTAACAGCGATAAAAAAGAACAAGTTAAAGAAATTAAAAAAGCAGCAAATTGTCAATTGATGATTTATGCTTTTGCAGTTCAGCAACTTTTATTTAATACATTTAATGATGATAAAACTAATAAGATTTTTAGAAGTATGAATTTTCCATATTCCGGTAAAAAACCAAATATTAAGGATTTTAGAACAGATAAGTTCATGATTTCATTAAATTCTAAAGAATTAGTTGATGAATTCATAATATCTTTAAAAAATAATATTAATAAGATAAGAGTTGGTGATTTTTCTACGGAACCGTATTTTAAAAATTATAATAACTATGAAGCTATACTTAGAAATGATGCTTCAAAACTATTAGATGATTAAATCTTTGTTTCCTCTAAGATCATCNGGAGTAACAATTTTATTAGCCTGTTCTTGTTGCATTTTAATCATATCATCCTGAAGTTTTTTAAGAGCTTCATTAATTGCATCCGAAAAATTTGAAATAGCTTCCTCAAGTGTTGTCGCTTTAATTTCTCCGGATAATGGAAGGGCACCATTTGGAGTCATAATATTTGTTGTAGCTGTAAAGGTAGGCTTTCTTTCATTATCATTACTTCCATCGGTTTTAATTGGTGTAAGTTTTCTTATAGATCCAACCTCTAAGTCTGTAAAATTTTCTTCTTTCCATAAATTATTTTTGTTGAATTTAATTTCTTCAATTTGATTTTGATCATTCATTTTTTTTCCTTTTTGTTAACCATTTTTAGATTCAAAGTCTTTCATGAAAGCTATTAAAGCATCTACACCCGATTCGGGAAATGCATTATATATTGACGCTCTAATACCTCCGACTGATCTATGACCTTTAAGAGTTTTTAGATTATGCTGAGAGGCTTCTTCAAGAAATGAGGATTCTAATTCTTGATTTTTTATTCTCCAGGTAACATTCATTGTTGATCTATATTCTTTGACTGCTGTTCCAACATAAAAGTCACTTGAATCGATAGCCTTATATAATTTATTTGCTTTATTTTCATTTATATTTTGAATCTCGGTAATTCCTCCAATTTTTTTCATCCATCTTGTGACAAGACAAAGAACATAAACTGGAAATGTTGGTACGGTATTGAATAAAGAATTATTTTCGATGTAAGTTTTATAACGAAATATTGTTGGTATATGTTTAGGACATTTATCGGCTAACTCATCTTTAATTATCACAAGAGTAACCCCCGCTGGACCAAGATTCTTTTGAGCTCCAGCATAAATTAGTCCAAAATTTGATATATCAAGTGGTTTTGATAAGAAATCTGATGACATATCGGCAACTAGCGGTGCCGTATTTTCAGGAAATATTTTCCACTGTGCTCCAGAAATTGTTTCATTTGACGTCAAATGAATATAAGATGCATTAGATGTGAAGTTACATTCATCAATACTTGGCACTCTTGTTGGTATTTCATCAGCGCAATCAGCAATTACGTTAACATCTCCAATAAGTTTTGCCTCTTTTATTGCTTTTTTTGACCAAGCTCCAGAATTAGTATAGTCGGCTATTTCATCATTGCACAGAAGATTCATCGGAGCTAATGCAAACTGGGAAGATGCTCCTCCTGTCATAAATAATACACTATACCCTTCAGGAATATTTAAAAGTTCCTTAATATTTGAAATAGTTTCTTCGTGAATTTCTGAGTATTCTTTTCCTCGATGACTCATTTCCATGATAGACATCCCAGTATTTTGATAATCTACTAACTCAGATTGTACTTCTTCTAAAACATCAATTGGTAAAATTGCTGGTCCTGCTGAAAAATTATAAGCTCTCATATTAATTTAAACCTTTATTATTTATGTGGTAAAAATTAAAACTAACAAGTTGTTTTAATTGCACCAATTAGAATTTTTAAAAAAAATTTTAGATTTTATGATTATCGAATTAACAAATAAAAACATTTATGAAAATTTAAGTATTGAAGAATTCTTATTTGACAATTTTGAACCTCCTATACTTATTTTCTGGAGAAGTACTCCTTGTGTTGTATTAGGAAAAAATCAAAATCCATGGATTGAATGTAATTTAAAAGAAATGATTGATGATGACATCAAATTAGCAAGGAGAATTTCCGGAGGAGGGACTGTTTATCACGACGAAGGNAATCTAAATTATAGCATAATAGAAGATAACAAAACTTATAATAGTAACAAAATTTATAAAATGATATTAGATGCTTTGAAAAACTTAAATATAAGAGCTCAGATAAAATCTCAAAATAGTCTATTTTACAATGGAAAAAAGTTTTCAGGAACAGCTTTTGCTTATAAAAGAAATAAGGTACTTCATCATGGAACTTTATTATTAGATTCCGACCTCAAGAAATTAAACAAATATTTGAATAATGGAGATATAAAAATAAAAACCAAGGCAGTGAAGTCAAATTCAGCAGAAGTAACAAACCTAAACTTATCATTTAAATCTGTTACAAATGAAATTAAAAAACAATACAGTATCTTGTTTAATGATGGAAATTTAGAAAAAAATGAATTTGATGATAAAATAATCAAAAAATATATTGATCTAAGATCAAGTAAAAAATGGATATATGCAAAAACACCAAAATTTAGTATTTTGAATGAGGGAAAAGAAATTGAAGTTTCTAAGGAGAATATAAGAAATATATCTAGCGAATTTTTGAGTAAATTCATTAATATTGAAAAGATGTTTAGTTAATTTTGATACTTTATTGACTAAATTATATTATAAATGTTCAATAGTCATTCTTAGATATTAAAATTTAAAGAAAGAGATTTTTGATATGTCAGTTAATTTATTAAATTATGTGAANCCCGGTGTATTATTTGGTGATGANGTAAGNAANTTATATAGTATTGCAAAAGAGNATAAATTTGCNTTACCAGCCGTNAATGTAGTTAATAGTGATTCTGTAAATTCAGTTCTTGAAGCAGCAGCATCAGCTAAAGCACCTGTTATAATTCAATTTTCAAATGGTGGGTCNAAATTTTATGCAGGAAAAGGTTTAAGTTCAGGAAGTGATGTATTGGGAGCAACTTCTGGAGCTTATCATGTACATATGATGGCAGAATCTTATGGAGTACCTGTAATTCTTCATACAGACCATGCTGCAAAAAAACTTCTTCCATGGATTGATGGTTTGTTAGATGAAAGTGAAAAAATGTTTTCTGATAAAGGAAGACCNCTATANAGCTCNCATATGTTAGACCTTTCTGAAGAGTCTTTAGAAGAAAATATTAGTATATCCTGTGAATATTTAGAGAGAATGAGCAAAATAGGAATGTCATTAGAAATTGAATTAGGAGTTACCGGTGGAGAAGAAGATGGAGTAGACAATACTGATATAGATGAATCAAAATTATATACTCAGCCAGAAGAAGTTGCCTATGCTTATGAGAAACTGAACGCTATCAGCCCAAATTTTACAATTGCTGCTGCATTTGGTAATGTGCATGGAGTTTATAAACCGGGTAATGTTAAGTTAACNCCCACAATTTTAAGAGATTCACAAAAGTACGTTTCTGAAAAGTTTTCAACTTCTGTAGAGAACCCTCTTTATTTTGTTTTTCATGGTGGTTCNGGCTCTTCTGCAGCTCACATTAAAGAAGCTATTTCTTATGGTGTAATTAAAATGAATATTGATACTGANACACAGTGGGCAACNTGGAAGGGAGTCCACGAGTATTATGTCAGCAATCAAGATTATTTACAAAGTCAACTTGGAAATCCNGAAGGAGAAGACTCGCCAAATAAAAAATATTATGATCCTAGAGTTTGGTTAAGAAAAGGTCAGGANAGCATGATAGAAAGACTTAATCAGGCCTTCATAGATTTAAATTCTGAAAATACTCTATAATTAGATTTAATGAAAAAAATTTTAATAATTNTTAATCTTTTTTTATTTTCTGTTTCTGCANNCCANATATGGATTACNGATTTTGATTCTGCATTAAAAAAAGCAAAAGAAAATAATAAGTATTTATTGATAGAGTTTAGTGGNTCTGATTGGTGTCCTCCATGTATAAGATTAAATGATGAAGTATTTGAAACTAGTGAATGGAAAATATGGGCTAAAGAAAATGTCGTATCAGTTCTAATTGATTTTCCGAGATCTGGACAATCTTCCGAAGAAAAAAAGAAAAATGAATTGGTTGCNAANAATTTAAATATTACTCACTTTCCAACCATAGTAATTTTAAGCAAAGATAATAAAGAGATGTTTAGGACTGGTTATAAATCTGGCGGTCCNAAAAAATATATATCTCATCTAGAAAACCTGGCTCTTAAGTCATCTTTTTCGTTTTAATTAAATTACGTCCAAACGAGTAAGATACAGCACTTTGTATTAATAGAAAAATTCCAGTAATTCCATAAGGATACTTAAAAATCATTAAACTANTAAATGAAATTANAAAAAGTACTAATGATAANATTATAAAGAATCTANNCTCCTTAATNGGATTATCTTTTTGTAATGAAGCTTTAAATAATTTTCTTAANAAGTTATTTAAAAGAATCCAAAAAATAAAAAAAGCTATCAAAAAATATTTCATGTNAACATCTTTCATGTGCCATTATGGCACAAATGAGACTAGATTAAGTNAAAATGTCATATATANTTAATAATTTTAAANTAATAAAAATAGNNAATATGTTCAATATAANTAGGAAAGTATGAANTTTTNAATATTGGCATATATAATGCATATTATATAACNAATATATTAAGGAGAANTATAATGAGTACTGCAGGATCAAAAGTTTTAGGTATAGATTTNGGTACAACAAATTCTTGTATGGCTGTTATGGAGGGAGGAGAGCCAACAGTAATTCCNAATGCTGAGGGCGGAAGAACAACTCCTTCGGTTGTTGCTTTTACAAAAGATGGTGAAAGACTTGTTGGTTCATCAGCTAAACGACAAGCTGTTACAAATCCGTTAAACACAATTTTTTCTATTAAAAGATTTATTGGNCGTAAATNTGATGAGGTTGAAAGCGAAATTGATNTAGTTCCCTATAAAATAATAAAAGCTTCAAATGGTGATGCTCATGTTAAAATTGGGGAAAAAGTTTATTCACCTCCTGAAATATCTGCAATGATCCTTCAAAAGTTAAANACTGATGCTGAAGCATATCTCGGAGAAAGCGTTACGCAAGCTGTTATAACAGTTCCTGCATATTTTAATGACAGTCAACGACAGGCTACAAAGGATGCCGGTAAAATTGCTGGATTGGAGGTTCTAAGAATAATTAATGAACCAACTGCAGCATCTTTGGCATATGGTCTTGAAAAAAAATCCGAAGAAAAGATAGCAATATATGATTTGGGTGGAGGTACATTTGATGTATCCATTTTAGATATCGGTGATGGAGTATTTGAAGTAGCTGCTACCAGTGGTGATGGTCATTTAGGCGGAGATGATTTTGATCAAAAAATAATTAGTTGGCTCATTGATAATTTTAAAAATGATCAAGGAATTGATCTTTCTGCAGATCCAATGGTTTTACAAAGATTAAAAGAAGCTGCTGAAAAGGCAAAATGTGAACTTTCAAGTTCTCAGCAAACAGAAATTAATTTGCCTTTTATTACTGCAGACGCAACAGGACCAAAGCATTTAAACACAACCTTATCACGAGCAAAATTAGAAGAACTATGTGATGATTTGATTAATAAAGCGACTTCACCTGTTAATTCATGTCTCAAAGATTCTGGTCTNAGCACCTCAGGTGTTGATGAAGTTATATTAGTAGGTGGATCTACTAGAATGCCTAAAGTTCAGGATTCTGTTTCTAAACTATTTGGAAAAGAACCTAATAAGAGTGTTAATCCGGATGAGGTTGTATCTATAGGAGCATCTATTCAAGGAGGGGTTCTAAAAGGGGAAGTCAATGATGTTTTATTGTTGGATGTGACTCCATTAACGCTTGGTATAGAAACAATGGGGGGTGTTTTTACTCCTTTAATTGAAAAGAATACGACAATCCCAAGTAAGAAGAACGAAATTTTTTCTACTGCAGCAGACAATCAACCTGCTGTTGAAATTCATGTTCTTCAAGGTGAAAGGAAAATTGCTAGTGGAAATAAAACAATCGGCAAATTTAATCTAGATGGTATTCCGCCTGCTCCTAGAGGCACTCCTCAAATAGAAGTAACATTTGATATAGATGCTAATGGTATTTTGAAAGTTAGTGCTAAAGACCTTGGAACTGGGAAAGAGCAAAAAATTACAATTACATCATCAAGCGGATTAAGTGATGAGGAAATTAATCAGATGGTTAAAGATGCGGAAGCTCATGCAGCTGATGATGAAAAATTAAGAGAAAAAATTGATTTAGTTAACCAGGCTGATTCAACTATATTTCAAACAGAAAAGTTNATAAAAGAAAATGAAGANAAAATTTCTTCGGAACAAAAACAACAAATTGAAGAAGCTATTGAGCCAGTAAAAAAAGCTCTTGAAGCTGATGATCATGAAGGAATTAAATCATCCTTGGANNTATTGAATGAAAAAATGCAATCAGCAGCAACGGAAATGTATGCTAATGCTCAAAATTCTTCAGATGGAAATAATCAAGATAATCAAAATGATAATAAGTCCAATCCTGATATCGAAGAAGCTGATTTTGAAATTGTTGATGATGATAAAGATAAAAAAGATTAAAGAATATATAAATTAAAGGAGAGTTAATCCATGAAAATAAAACCATTAGGTGAGCGTGTGCTTGTTGAGCCTATTAAAGAGGATGAAGTTGCTAAAGGTGGAATAATTATTCCAGATTCAGCTAAAGAAAAACCACAAGAAGGTAAGATTATTGCANTNGGAACTGGTAAAATTGACGAAAATGGAAAAGTTGTNCCATTTAATGTNAAAAAAGGGGACATTGTTTTAATGCCAAAATATGGCGGAACTGAAGTTAAAATTGACGGCAAGGAATATCAAATTATGCGTGAAGATGATATNCTTGCAGTNATTGGATAAATTTAAAGGAGAAATTCAAATGGCTAAACAAATAATATTTGATACAGATGCTCGTGATGCAATGCTTCGCGGAGTTGAAAAATTAAGCAATGCAGTAAAAGTTACTTTAGGTCCAAAAGGAAGAAATGTCATTCTTGACAAAAAGTTTGGATCACCTGCTGTAACAAAAGATGGNGTTACTGTTGCTAAGGAGATTGAGCTTGAAGATTCATTTGAGAATATGGGTGCTCAGATGGTTAAGGAAGTTGCATCAAAAACTTCTGATATTGCTGGTGATGGAACAACAACAGCTACTGTTCTTGCGGAAGCGATATATAGAGAGGGACTTAAAAATGTTACCGCTGGNGCAAATCCAATGAGTCTTAAAAGAGGAATTGATAAAGCTGTTGAAGCTTTGGTTAATAGCCTTGTTAAGTTAAGNAAAAAAATAAAAACAAGNGAAGAAATTGCNCAAGTTGGGACTATTTCNGCCAATGGAGATGAAACTATTGGAAGTATTATAGCAGAGGCAATGGATAAAGTTGGAAAAGATGGCACAATTACTGTTGAAGAAGCTAANTCTATTGAAACAAGTCTTGATGTTGTTGAAGGAATGCAATTCGATAAAGGTTATTTATCTCCATATTTTGTAACAGATGCNAATTCAATGGAAGCAATTCTNGAGGATCCATACATATTGATTTTTGAGAAAAAAATATCAAATTTACAAGATATGTTACCATTNCTTCANAATGTAGCAAAAACAGGNAAGCCTTTTATGATAATTGCTGAAGACATTGAAGGNGAAGCNCTTGCTACACTNGTTGTAAATAAATTAAGAGGAACTTTAAATGTATGTGCTGTGAANGCNCCAGGATTTGGTGATAGAAGAAAAGCTATTATGGANGACTTGGCTATTCTAACAGGAGGTAAATTCATAACTGAGGATTTAGGAATTAAATTAGAAAGTGTTGAATTATCTGATTTAGGAAGTGCAAAAAGAATTACAGTTGGTAAAGATGATACAACNGTAGTTGAAGGTGCAGGAAAAACATCTGCTNTAAAAGCTCGTATTGAACAAATAAGAAGACAAATTGAAGACACTACATCTGACTATGATAGAGAAAAACTTCAAGAAAGATTAGCNAAATTAGCTGGTGGTGTAGCAGTTATTAATGTCGGAGCAGCAACTGAAGCTGAGATGAAAGAGAAGAAAGATAGAGTAGATGATGCTTTACANGCAACAAGAGCTGCTGTCGAAGAAGGAATTGTTCCTGGTGGCGGTGTTGCACTTATTAGAGCACAAAAATCTATTGAAAAACTTTCTTTAGATGGCGATGAAGCTGTTGGAGCATCTATAATTTATAATGCAATTGAAGCACCATTAAGACAGCTTGTGGAAAATGCAGGTGAAGAGGGCGCAATAATTGTTCAAGATGTTAAAAATAGTAAACAAGGTGGCGGATATAATGTAGCAACTGGTGAATATACAGATATGATATCTGAAGGAATTATTGATCCTACTAAAGTTACAAGATCAGCATTACAACATGCTGCTTCTATATCTGGTTTATTGTTAACGACTGAATGTATGATTACAGATATCCCAGANAAAGAGGCNCCNGCTCCTGCTCACCCTGATATGGGCGGTATGGGCGGAATGATGTAAAATTATATACATTAANTTTAGAAAATCCGTTCATAAGAGCGGATTTTCTTTTTTTTGGATAGTTGACCAAATAAAATTAAGTGNTATACTCCGTCACTATTTTATAAAATTTAATATAAGAGGATTTTTTATGAATATGAATTATTTAACAATTGCAGAAGAAAAAATTCCAAATACACAGGTATTAATTAANTTAATTTCATATCGTACTAGACAGCTCAATAATGGAGCTCGTCCTATGGTAAAAAGAGATCATGCCGAAATGGANAATCANGATATTGTNTTNAANGAAATTGCTGAAGGACATTTAACNGCTGAATCAAATATTAAGGAAAAGGTCGAAGAGAAAAATGANTTAGACTTTGATGCTTCAATTTTAATTTAATTGNATAATTGAAATTTTTGATGAGTATGAAAGATAAAGAAAATTCCAAGAAGNNAATCTTAATATCGAATCGAAAAGCATCAAGAAATTATGTAATTATCGAAAAATTTGAGGCTGGTTTGGTATTAANAGGNTCGGAAGTAAAATCAATNAANTTAAAACATGCTAGCATNCAAGAAGGGTACGTTCAGATTGATAAAAANCTNGAGGCATGGTTAATTAATTGTTCNGTTCAACCTTACATATCGTCAANNANAACAAGTCATAATGTCGATAGAGAAAAAAAATTATTATTAAAACGAAATGAAATAGAAAAATTAAATTCNAAAGTGAAAGAAAAAGGATTTTCAATTATTCCGTTAAGTTATTATTTATTAAAAGGAAAAATAAAAATAGAGATCGCTTTATGTCAAGGGAAAGATTTATTTGATAAAAGAGAAGCTATTAAAAAAAGAGAATCACAAAGAAATATAAAAAGATTAATCAAAAATTATAATAATTAATAACCTGAACTTTAATTTAGCTTTTTAATAACTATGTGTAAATTGTTAATAAATTTTGAAGCAAACCCAGCTTCACAATAAGATAAATAGTAATTCCATTTTCTCAGAAAAATTTCATTGAATCCTAAACTTAAAATAGAAGTTTTATTTTGATTAAAATTAAATCTCCATTGATGAAGAGTTTTAGNATAATGAATNCCAATGTTATTAATTTGATCTACTTGTAGCTCAGAGGAATTTTTAATAGCTTTTGTTAATTCATATAAAGAAGGNAGAATGCCTCCAGGAAAAATATGTTTCTGAATCCAATCAGGATTTTTTTTATATGATTGGAATCTTTGGTCCGGNATTGTTATTACTTGAAGTATCAGTTTTCCATTTGGTTTCAATAAATTATTACATTTNTTAAAAAAAGTTCCATAATACTTTTGTCCAACCGCCTCAAGCATTTCGATTGATACAATTTTATCATAAGACCCAGAAATATCTCTATAGTCGCACAATTTAANATCTACCANATGATCAANATTTTCATCTAATATTTTTTGTTTTGTAAAAATAAATTGCTCTTTAGAAATCGTTATNGTTGTAATTTTACANCCGATAGTTTTAGCAGCTTGAATTGCAAATCCACCCCANCCAGACCCAATTTCNAAAATATGATCTGACGAATTTAATTCTCCTAAAGAAATTAATGTATTTAATTTATTAATTTGAGCTTGATNAAGTTTTTCATCATNANTTTTNAATATTGCTGAGGAGTACATCATTGTTTCATTATCAAGAAATAATTTGTAAAAATCATTACCTAAATCATAGTGCGAATGAATATTTTTGATACTTTGTTTACGCGTNTTNTTNTTTAAATTATGATTAACAATATTAAATATCCTCATTATAGAACCTTTATTTATCCCACTTTTTTGCANATATTTCATATTGTTAATTAACAANNTTAGAAGAGAGGTTAAGTTTGGAGTTTCCCAATCATTTTTCATATATGATTCACCNAAACCAATATTTCCCGTAAAAACTATTTCTTTAAAAAAATCATTATTTTTTACATAAATATAATTTTNATTTTCATTCTTATTACCAAATTTATATTGTTTTTTATTAGGTAGAACTAAAATAAGNTTACCGTATTTAATATTATCCAATTGTTTTATTACGATTTTTTCACANAAATTGTTTAAAAATTTTTTAANCATTATTTTTCCTAATTGTCATCTNATGNGTGGATATAGGTTTNTTAAAAANCTTNAACTTATATTTAACTTTTAGTAAGAATGCCTGATAGATAATACGTGGTAAAGTGGCTGAAATTATAAACGGATGATAAATAATTTTTCTCCAAAGACTGCTTGTTGTTAAAAGTTCTCCTTTTCCCCATAATTTAGCCTCTATAATACANTTTTCANNATCATAAAGTTTAATTTTTACATTAAAATTATCTCCTGGATAGTTAAAATTGAATATGTATTTTCCATTCATATTATTAAACGGAGAAACATGAAACTCTTTTTTATGNTCACCCTCGAAAGGAAAATCATTATTTCCATTAAGAANATAAATATGACGCTCCTTAAATGTATTATTCACTTCAGCTACTATCTTCAATGGTTTATCTTTTTTATCTAAAAAAAAATAAAAGTTTACCGGATTAAAAGTCGGAATTAAAAATTTTNCCACTGTTATNAGAATNATAGAATTTACATCTTCATTATNATAAATTTGCTTGAGTTGATCANNNAATACTTCTTTTCCAAATAAATAATCATTAGGNTCTATTTTTATGAACGATTTATAAGAATTACCAAANCCTTTAATTGATTTTTTTAAATNCTCAATCTCGTTTATATCAATAGCAAAAAAAATGACAGGGTATGTAAATTTGTGCAATACAGGAAACTTTCGTTCATGCATTACATAACCATTGTAAATCTTAGACTTCATATAATCGTTTTATTTTNCTNCTNACTTCCATACTAGATGAAACAGCATCTTCATGGAAACCATTATTAACATAACTTCCTGTAAACCATGTGTTTTTATTACCGTTAATTTCTTTCAANATTAATCTACTATCAATTGATTGTTTTGAAAATATCGGATGAGAATAATCAATTTCATATAAAATATTATCGGGACGATAGGGNGGATTTAATGAAACAAAGTAGTCTATGGAGGTTTTTAAAGGNTGCAGCATATTCATATAGTAAGTTAAAAAAGTTTTATTATTTGTAATTCTACTAAAATTCCACGAGCTCCAAACTTTTTTTTCTGACGGCATCACTCTTGAGTCTGTATGCAGAAAAGTTTTACTTTTTGAATATTNCCATGAATTAAACGTATTTTCTTCTTCAATATTTGCATCCCCTAATAATTTGAGTACTTGATCTGCATGAACCGCTAAAATTACATGATCAAAAGTTTTCATTTCTTTTTTAGTATAAATGTTTATTTTGTGATTACATCTTTTGATATTTTCAATTTTTACATTAGTAATAATTTTGACGTTCTTCCAAGAGGCGATCATCTTTTTAATGTAAGTTGAGCTACCGCCAGTTATAGTTTTCCATTTAGGTCTTTCTTTAAGTGATAAAAGCCCATGATTATTGAAGAAATTAAGAAAATTTTGTGCTGGAAAATTAAGCATATCTTTATATGGAGTTGACCAAATTGCGGAACCCATNGGAATTAAATGATGATCAATGAATCTATAATTAAAATTATATCTTTTAAGATAATCATTAAGTGATTCGTCTATATTTATACAGTTTTCTGATAGATCAATTTTTGCCTGCTTATAAAATCTAAAAATTTCTTTAATTAATATGTGAAAATTTAAATTAAAAATATTTTTTCTTTGGGCAAAAATACCATTAATACCGCTTCCAGAATATTGAAGATTTGAATCATGATCATGGTATCCAAAAGACATATTACTATCAAAAAGAGGGATATCTAATTCTTCTAAAAGATTTGCAAAGTTCGGGTAGTTTTTATTGTTCATTACAATAAAACCTGTATCAATTGCAATTTCATTATTATTTTCTAAAACATTTACTGTATTAGTATGACCGCCCAATCTATCGTTTTTTTCAAACAAGGACACGTCGAATTGTTTTTCTAAGAAGTGAGCGGCAGATAATCCGGCAATNCCACTACCAATAATAGCGATTTTAGGTGTTGAAGGCGAAATCATGAAGTATTATTAAGGAAGATACTTTTCAATTGAAAGAATAACTTTCTTATTTAATGGAGAGGTCATACTTCCGAACCTATTAACAATCTTTCCATCTGGAGAAATAAGGAATTTATTGAAATTCCAACTAATAGAACCACCGAATTTAGGATTAGTATTTTTAGATGTTAGNAATTCAAATAAAGGATGCTTATTTGAACCTTTTACTTCAACTTTAGAAAAAATTGGAAATGAAATGCCATAATTGATTTTACAGAATTCCTCAATTTCTTTGTTAGAACCTGGTTCTTGATTCATAAAATTATTCGATGGAAAGGCCAAAATTGTAAAACCTTTATCTTTATACTTATTAAATAAATTTTCTAGCTCTGAATATTGTGACGTAAATCCACAGCGGCTAGCAGTATTTACAATTAGAATCACATTGCCTTTAAATTCTTCTAAACTTAAATTTTCACCTGAAATATTGTCCATATTTATATCATAAATATTATTCATACTAAATCCTGAAAAAGTTATAGTTAAAAAAAATGCGATGTTTAAAAAATAATTATTTTTCATTTAATTTTCCTAACATTCTTTCTTTGACTAATTTAGACCAAAAACTAATTACAGGTAACTCATCGTATAAAGAGCTTAAATCCCAAAAATCTTGATGGAATATAATTTTTTCTGATGAATTTACGATAAAGTGAGTTATTCCAGTAGTCACAATTTTTTTATTAGGAGATGCTTTAGATATAAGATACATATCCCAACGAACAAAATAATTATTTAAATCTTTACTTATTGAATTTATTTCAAATCTGCAACTTTCAATTGGTTTTGTCATTAAATAAAAATATTCTTTAACGTTATTTAATCCACCAATTTGATGAACAGGATCAATAAAATAAACGTTCTGATCATATAAATCATCTACATATTTTTCAATATTTGTTGATGTATAGTCTTTATAGAGATTGGTGAATTTATTTATTAAACTTTTTTCAGAAGCTTCATTTAAAAAAGCACTTTGGTTATCATTTTCCAATAGTATTTGATTAATCTTAACTATATCTAAAGCATAATTTTTTTTACTAAATTTTATATTCAAAGCAGTAAAAAAAAGAATAACTAAAATGAGAACGAAAATTATCTTTTTTCTAGTAAATAATGAGTAACGAACCATTCTTCTCCTTTTCTAAACCCAAATAATTCTTCGCAAGCGATAAAAAATATACGCCATCTACAAAAGAGGGTAGATGATTTTTCGCTAGAATTGTATTTTTCAAATATAGCATAAACATCTTTTTTATTTTTATCAAAATTATCAAGCCAAGCGCGTAATGTTTTCGCGTAATGTTTTCCGTTAACATGCCACATCTTCTTTGTTATTAAATGATCATCACAGACAGGAAGAAGATATTGAGATGGAAACATTCCTTCCTTGAAAAAATTTTCTGACATCCAATTAATCTTTTCTTTTCCATTTAGCAAGTAAGATAAGTTTTTATGAGTAAAAATATGAATAAAAAGAAATCCATTAACATTTAACCATGTAGATATATTTTTTAATAGTTTATTCCAATTTCTCATATGTTCAAACATCTCAATTGATATGATACGATCGAATTTATGATTTGTTGAAAAGTCATTCATATCTGAAGTTATAACTGTTAAATTTGGGTAATTAAAACTATCAATATAATCTTTTTGAACAGATGAATTTGAAACTGCTGTAATTTGCGAAGAAGGATAATTTTTTGCTATCCATAAAGACATTGACCCCCATCCACAACCAAGCTCTAAAATATTTTGATTGTGAGATATTTGCGCTCTTTTAATAGTCATTTTAATCATTAATTCTTCTGCATCATTTAATTTTTTTATTTTTTTGTTCCAAAAACAACTACTATATTTGAGATGGGAGCCCATAAAAATTTGAAATAATTCAGTTGGATTTTCATAATGCTGTTCATTTGCATCAGTTGTAGCCAAAGCTATATCAAAGTTATTTAAATTTTCTTTAAACTTTAGAAGGCTTGATAATTCATTTTTTACAAGCGAGTATTCAATTTTTAATCTAGATTTGAGTAATTTTCTTATAATAAATCTTAAAAGAAAATCAGGAAAGATAGGTGATTCAATTAAGTTAATAATTTGTTTTTTAAACATATAAATTCACCGATTAATTTTAGGAAAAAACATTGGAACTTCTTGTTGATACTTTTTATANACTTCACCTCTTTTTTTTANTGCTTGAAGNTCAACCCAATAAACACCTGAAACTTTAATCAGGAANAAATACATAAATATTGGACCAATTAATGACAAATAAAATTCATTTGANCCAATACTTAGGAATACATACGCTATCCATTGAAGCCATTCAAAAAAGTAATTTGGATGTCTTGANCGTNCCCAAAAACCAACTCTACATACTTTAAATTTATTTTCTGGNAGTTTCTTAAAGTCNCTNAATTGNTTATCTGCCGNGGNTTCTCCTATAAAGGCAATNAACCACANGATAATTCCTNTNAAATCAATAATTCCTAATGGATTTGGATTATNAAATATTGGAAGAAATGGGATNGAAAACAATATTACNANGAAAGATTGAAATGTAAAAAAGAAGTAAAATTTNAAATTAGCTTTNTTTCCCCAATATCTTCTTAGATTTTGATAGCGTGAATCTTCTTCNTCTTTAAATANCCGATCTTTAATTATAAATGANGCNAGNCGAATTGCCCAAATACCTATTAGCAATGATGCAATGATTCTTCGAGNAAGNAGACCTTCAGANGTAATACCNAANNAAATNACAAGNGAGCCTAATCCAAGCGTCCATCCAATATCAACCCAACCCGCATCNTTACTTTTTACTTGTACTATCCAAAGANCTANNAAGGAAANATATGANATAATAAANCCATACAANAGTACGGAAAGGTTGTCTANAATAAGCGTCACGTTANGATTCCTGTANAANTGATTTTGGAGGTTCTCTTACATCCCAAACNATTTTNAAAANTTCTAATAATTTTAAAATATAATATGTTGTATCTATTTCCCACCATTTAAAACCTTGCCTAGCGCAAACAGCATAACGGTGNTGATTATTATGCCATCCTTCACCTCCNGCAAGTAAAGCTAANANCCANTTATTGACGCTTTCATCTTTATTTTTGNATCTTTTTTTTCCAAATTTATGNGCTACAGAGTTTATACTAAATGTCACATGGTAAACCGCTACAGTACTCAATACAAANCCATAAATNAGANATTGNAATCCTGATATANTGCTTTCAGGNTTGTAGNANCCAATTAAAGAACCANTANTATATAANATTAAAGCNAAGANAATAGGTGGTAAAAATGCATATTTATTAAGCCANAGTAATTCAGGAAATTTTTTAAAATCATTTATNTTGTCAAATCTTGTTTCACAAGCATTATTTTTCATTACCCATCCAATGTGTGACCACCAAAAACCTTTAAGTTTTGCGGAATGAGGATCTAATTCAGTATCTGCGTGAGCATGGTGAAGTCGATGATGACTTGCCCACCANANTGGNTCTTTTTGAGCAGCCATNGTCCCTAAGAACGCTAAAATAAATTGAAAAGAACGAGATGTTTTAAAAGAGTTATGTGAAAAGTATCTGTGAAAACCAGCAGTTAAGGTAAAAACGTTTAAACAATAAATAATCCCAAAAGGGATAAGTAGTTCGATTTTGAACGGAATAAAAAAAACAAATAGGCATGAGGCATGCATGATAATAAGCGGTATGCTTACATTATTTTTTTTTTTAGTTATCGTTTTAATCATTATTAGAGATCATTTTCTCTTTAATATTATTTTTTGTTTCATCAGACAGTTTTACATTTAGGTATACACCTTCATCATCTTGATCAAGCATTTTTTTAATACCATTTTGTAACTGTACAATTTGTCCATTAGCTTTACCACAAACAAAACATAATTTAATATGAAGTTTAAGTCCTAATCTTTTGTGCCATGGTAACTCATGAATTCTATTTTCAGCAAGTGCTTTCGAAACTTGTTTGCATGTTATCATTAAAAAACTCCATTAGCCTCCTTTGTCCACTTAGACTCAAGGCATGATTTTAACTGTTTTCTTGCTCTGTGCAAGATTACCCAGAGGTTGTTCGGAGTTAAATTAAGCTGCTTACAAATTTCATCTGTAGAAAGTCCATCTATTTCGCGAAGAACAAAAGCTTGGGCTAAATTATCCTTCATTTCTGAAATACATTCATAAAAAATTTTCATAAATTCTTTTCTTTCGAAGGCGTGTTCAGGATCAAATTTCCAATCAGGAGGATTTTGATCAAAAATACCTAAAGCTTTGAAATTAAAACTATCTAAAATTTCGTTATTTTCTGTATCATCTATTGGAACTTCTCTTGAGGATTTTCTAATATAATCAACTACTTTGTGCCTTAATATACCCCTTAGCCAATATCTGACAGGTGTTTTTCCGTTATATCTTTCAAATGCCTTATACCCAGCTAAAAAGGTCTCCTGTACTGCATCTTCAGCAGCAGCACTATTTCGAAGTCGTACATAGGCATATTGTAAAAGATAATCTCCGTGATCATCAACCCATGTTTCGGGACCATTGTTAATCTTTTTATCATTCATAATTACGTTTTTTTTAAATTATCATTTAAAATACAATTAGAACAGTCGTTTATTTTTTTATTAAAAAAAAATAAAAAAAGTTTTACACTTATTTTTCGTAAAATACAACAATACCTTTCAATAAATATAGATATAATTATATCGATAAATAAATATTAAAAAAGATATTTTGAATTTTAATTTCCATTATCTTGATTTTTAATAAAAAATATTCAGAATTAATTTTATGAAAAATATTGGAATTATAGTAAACAGCAAAAGAGCAAGATCAATCAAAACTTTAGATATTTTAAATGATCTTGCTGAAAAAAAATCTTTGAATTTATTTGTCATTCAAAAAGAGCTTAATAGTTTCATTAATTCAACAGTACTTGAAATTGAAGAATTTAAAACTCAAGTTGAAATTGTTATGGCATTAGGCGGTGATGGAACCGTATTATTTTCAGCTGAAAAATTAATTGGTACTCAAATTCCAATATTAGGAATTAATCTTGGAAGTCTAGGATTTCTCGCAGAAGTAAACGAAAGTGAAATTGAGAAAGCAATTGAATATATTGTAAACAATAAATTTCGATTAACTAACAGAACTATTTTAAAACCAACATTGATTACTCAAGATAAAAAAGATCTCGGAGATATTTACAGTGTGAATGATATAGTGATTGGATGGGGAGGCTCATCCAGAATAATAACACTTGAATTGTTTATCGATCATGAATTGGCTGGAATTTTTACATGTGATGGAATTATTATATCAACACCTACAGGTAGCACAGGACATAATTTATCTAATGGAGGTCCAATAGTTCATAAAGACGTAGAGGGAATTTGCATAAGTGTGATCTGTCCTCATACATTAAGCACAAGACCATTAGTTATTCCTAATGAAAGTGAAATAGAAATTAGAATAAAAAAATCCTCTAAAGAAGTAATTATTGCTGTGGATGGCCATGATTATCTTTCTTTAGTTGAAGGAGATAAGGTCAAGATATCAAAACATCTAGGTTCAGTGATGTTTGTGCAACTTGATGGATATTCATATTTTAATACACTAATGAACAAGCTGAACTGGCAAGGATCAGTAATTTAAAAAAATGAATTTTGCATATTTAATCCTTTTGGTTTCTTTATTCAATATTTCAACCGGATGTAGTGTGATAGGAGAAAATGATATGAATAGTAGTTTGAAAAAAGCTTATTTTGCAGCAGGATGTTTTTGGGGAGTTGAGCATTTATTCCAATCATTAGAGGGAGTTTCGTCAACAAGTGTTGGTTATATGAATGGAAAAACTGATAATCCCACTTATAAATCCGTTTGTTATGAAGATACCGGTCATGCTGAAGCAGTAGAAATAATTTACAATCCTAATATTGTAAGCTATGAAAAATTATGTAGTTTTTTTTGGAAAATACATGATCCAACTACATTGAATCAACAAGGGCCTGATTATGGATCTCAATATAGATCGTCAATTTTTTATTCTTCCGAAATCGAACGCCAAACTGCAGAAGAAGTAAAAAAACAATTTCAAAAATACTGGAATAATTCTATTATTACCGAAATAGTTAAAGCTGAGAAATATTATTTAGCTGAAGACTATCACCAGAATTATTTTAAAAATAAGGGTCTTACGCATGCTGGATGTCATTTTATAAGAAAATTTGAGTAAAAATTTAAATTGATAAGGAAGAAATATGGACATTAAAATTCAACGAGCGCTTTTAAGTGTATACGACAAGGCTGGAATTATTGATTTTGCTCGTAATTTAAGTGAAATGGGAGTTGAGATTCTTTCAACTGGCGGAACTGCAACAGCAATTAGAGAAGCAGGAATTGAAGTAAAAGATGTATCAGATTTTACGGGTTTTCCTGAAATGTTAGACGGTCGCGTAAAAACTTTAACCCCACAAGTTCATGCCGGAATACTTTATATGCGAGATGATCAAGAACATGTTGACACAATGAAGGAATTTGAGCTTGGTCAAATAGATTTGGTTTGTGTAAATCTTTATCCGTTTGAAGAGACAATAGCTAAACCAGATGTTTCTTTAGCAGAGGCTATTGAGCAAATAGATATTGGCGGACCAACAATGATTAGATCTGCAGCTAAAAATTTACGATTTGTTACTGTTGTGACCGATCCGAGTGACTACTCAAATGTTATTGAAGAAATGAGAAATAACAATGGAGCAACTTCCGAAAAAACACGATTTATTTTAGGTCAAAAAGTATATGCTAGAGCAGCTGAATACAATGGTGCAATAGCTAAATATTTAGCCGAGCAAGTAAATGATATGAATTTATCTTCTCCATTTATAAAGTCGTATGAAAAAGGACGTGAATTACGTTATGGCGAAAATTCTCATCAAAAAGCGTGGCTTTATATTGACGAAGACTGTCCGGATGCAGGGATTGCTCAAACCGAAATTCTTCACGGAAAACCAATGAGTTATAATAATTATGTTGATGGCGAAGGGGCTTTAGAGGCAGTAAAAGAGCTTGCAGGATTTTCAGGTGTTGCAATTGTAAAACATACAAATCCATGTGGTTTTGCTACAGGTAAAAATTTAAAAGAAGCATTTAATGCAGCTTGGTCAGGCGATCCAATTTCTGCTTTTGGCTCAGTTATAGCATTTACTGAAAAAATAGATATTGATGTCGCAAAAAGTTTAGAAGGCAAGTTTGTTGAAGCTGTCATTGCACCAGGTTATGACAATGATGCAATTGCATTATTATCTAAAAAGAAGAATTTACGTATATTAAAATTAAAGAAGCCAATTTCTAAACCCATAGACAAAAAAATGATAAAGCAGATTACAGGTGGAATGTTGGTTCAAGAGATTGATACGCAAATTATTGAAAGCTGGTTGGTTCCTACGAAAACACCATTTTCCGAATCTAAAAAAGAATTGGCTTTATTTGGTATTGCAGCAGCTAAACATACTAAATCAAATGCAATTGTATTAGTTCAAGAATACGAAGATAGACAATTTAGAGTTTTAGGAATGGGAGCAGGACAACCAAACAGAGTAGATGCTTTAAAAAAACTTTCAGTTTCAAAGGCAATTGAAAACCTTAAAGAAGAAAATCCTAATATAGATGACAATGAGATAAAAAAAATTATTGGAGAATGCATTTTTGTTTCTGAAGCTTTTTTTCCTTTTGCAGATAGTATTGATTCTGCCAACGAAATGGGTGCAAAATATTTAGTCCAACCAGGTGGATCAATAAGAGATAACGAAGTTATAGAAGCGTGTAACAAATATGGTATTTCTATGGCATTTATTAATATGAGACATTTTAAGCATTAATAAAAAAATTTAAAGAAAGATGAACAAAATGAAGTTAGAAAAAAACCCACGCTATAATGCCCCTAGTGGACCATTAGTTTTTGTTATCATGGATGGTGTAGGAATTGGAACTCATTATGAAAGTGATTGTTTTGCTCAGGCAAATACACCAAATCTAGATTGGTTAAAAAATAATTCATTTTATACAGAAATCAAAGCACACGGTAAGGCTGTGGGACTCCCTGATGATACTGATATGGGAAATTCAGAGGTAGGACATAACGCCATAGGATGTGGGAGAGTTTTTGATCAAGGAGCTGCACTTATTGATCAAGCTATTACCTCAGGTATGCTGTACGAGGGAAAAGTATGGAATGAATTAATCAAAAATGTTGAAGACAATCAAAGTACATTACATATGATAGGACTTTTATCGGATGGTAAAGTTCATTCAAATATTTGTCATCTTGAATCAATGNTATTNGAAGCAAAACATAGAAGAATTAAAANAATCCGAATTCATGCTTTGATTGANGGTAGAGATGTNCCNCCTTTNTCTGCATTAGAATATGTAAAAAGAATTGAAAATTTTTTATCTNAAATAAATANTGANGAATATTTTGANTATCGNATTGCATCGGGNGGTGGGCGTATGAAAATCACNATGGATAGATACGATGCTGATTGGCCAATGATTGAAAAAGGTTGGAATACTCATGTTTTGGGAAAAGGACGTTTTTTTAATTCTATNAGTCAAGCAATCACAATATTAAGATCAGAAAAAAAGGGTATTTTAGACCAAGATCTTCCACCATTTGTAATTCATGAAAATGAAAAAGCAATAGGACCAATAAAAGATGGAGATAGTGTTATTCTTTTCAATTATCGAGGAGATAGAGCATTAGAAATCACAAAAGCATTTGAAGCCGATGAATTAAGTGAGTTTGAAAGAGGAAAAAAACCAAAAGTTTTTTATGCAGGTATGATGCAATATGATGGGGATTTAGGTATTCCAGAAAATTTTTTAGTTTCTCCTCCTGCAATTGATAAAACTATGAGTGAATATCTCTCAAATTCAAATATCTCTCAATATGCTATTTCAGAAACTCAGAAGTATGGACATGTTACATATTTTTTTAATGGAAATAATTCTTCTAAGTTTGAGACTGAAACTTGGGTTGAAATTCCATCTGATAATTGCCCTTTTGATGAAAAACCAAGAATGCAAGCCGATGTAATTACTGATCATGTTATCGATGCTATCAAATCAGATAAGTATAAATTTATTAGAATTAACTACCCAAATGGTGACATGGTAGGTCATACAGGAAATATACTTTCAGTAATCGCCTCAATTGAAGCTGTTGACGATTGTTTAGGAAGAATAATTGAAGAGTTAAAGAAAGTAGATGGAGTTTTAGTTTGTTCAGCCGATCATGGAAATTCTGATGATATGATTCAAATTGATAAAAAAACAAATTCATTAATGTATGATGAAGATGGAAATCCTTTTCTTAAAACATCTCATTCATTAAATCCGGTTCCAGTTTATATTTATGATCCATCAAATAAAAATAAATTAAAATTATCTGAAATAAATGTTCCAGGTGTATCAAATTTAGCAGCAACATGTATTACAATGTTGGGTTATAAACCACCTAAAGAATATACGCAGAGTCTAATTGAGATATGTTAAAACTTTTTATAATTAAATCTTTCAACATTAAAAATCTTTTATGTTTATTTTTTATTTTTACTTTATTTTTTGCTAGCGCAAATCCTTCAGGAGTAAAAATTTCAAATTTTAATTCTCCAATTTATAATGAGTTAGGTGAATTAGTAGCCGAGATAATTGGATATAATGCAAATGTAATTAATAAAAATGAAATTCAAATTAATCACGTGATTATCAATGTATTTGAATCTAATAATAAAATTGCAACTCTTTACTCTCCATCTTGTTATACTAAAACAAATGAAAATGAAGANAATATAAGTATTATTTCTTCAAATTCTGAAGTTATTCTTCAATACAAGTCAATTTTTCTAACAGGTAGCGGTTTCAAATTTGATATTAACAAAAATTATTTTGAAGTAATTGATGATGTAAAACTAATTACTGATCCGAAATTAATTTCACAATTGAATCTAGATTTATGAAAATTATAATTTTTACATTTTTAATATTTACAATGAATTTTACTTATTCAGAAATTCCAAAAGAAGATAAAAATTTTAAAAAATTCTTACCTTATATTAACCAGTTAAATGAAATAAAAAATCAAAGTGATTTTAACGATAAAATTTTATGTAAAGGCGATTTTTTTTCGTTCGATGTGAATAATCAAACACTTAATTTTTTAGGAGAAGCATCGCTTTTAGCGAACAATATTTTTATCAGTTCTGAACAAATACTGATCAAATTTATAAACAATAAATTAAATTTTATATCTCAACCAAATTCATTTCTTAAAATTAACAACAAAAATAACAATTTCGTCGAAATTAGATCTCAAAAAATAGTGTTCAACTATTTTGATAAAAATATAAATTTTTTTGGTATAAATCGCTTTAATTATGAAGANTGTNTNCTTAGTTGTGATANNGCAAATNTGACGTTAAGTGAAGATTTAAAANNAANNAATTTTGAAGCAAAATCAAATGTAATTNTTAAAATGAATAANTTTTTTNTAAGTTCAAATTTTGCAAAATTTNATAATAATCCAAATNAAATAGATNTATTTGGAAATCCANAGTTNAAACATTTTCAAAATTCAATTNCAGCNGAGANNATTTCAATTTGGCCNANCGAAAANCAAGTTTTATGTAAACCTAATGTNAAAATGAAAATTTATGATAATTTTTAAATATATGATAACATNANTTTAATGTACTCTTTTNTTAAATNGAATGATGAGTGTAAATAAATCAAATAAAAAGAAATATCTTATTGAAACTAATGAGTTAATAAAAATTTATGACGGAAAGTATGTTGTAAATAAAATAAANATNAATATTTCAAGTGGTGAAATTGTAGGCTTGCTTGGTCCTAATGGTGCAGGGAAAACAACTAGCTTTTATATGATAGTTGGTCTAATTAATGCGTCTTCTGGAAAAATTTTTTTCAANGGAAATGATGTNACAAAACTTCAAATGTTCAAAAGAGCTAGATTAGGAATAGGTTACTTATCACAGGAGCCATCAATATTTAGAAAATTAACTGTTAAAGAAAATATTTTATCAATTTTAGAAACGCTNCCTATTTCAAAACATGAAAAAAGTAGAAGGCTTGATAAGTTACTTAATGAGTTAAAAATTAACCATTTATCAAACCAAAAAGCTTATACTCTTAGCGGAGGAGAAAGAAGAAGATTAGAAATTTGTCGTTCATTGGTAACAGAGCCATCAATTTTATTATTAGATGAGCCATTTAGTGGAGTCGATCCAATTGCTGTAAATGATATTCAAGAGATATTGGTAAACTTAAAAAAACAGGGTATAGGAATTCTAATTACTGATCATAATGTTCGAGATACCCTNGATATTGTTGATAGAGCATATTTACTTTGTGAAGGAAAAGTTTTAAGTGAAGGCAANAAAGANTTTTTAATTAACGATAAAATTAGNAAAGAATTTTATTTAGGCACTCGATTTGATAATTAGTATTTTTTTGTAAAATTTNCTNNATTTAATTCTATACNATAATTTATTTNAGATAATTTATTNAAAATNTCTTTTAAAAATAAAGTTTGNTTAGTAATAGAAAAGAAACATTTGACATAATNGGTATAGATGTGTCCTTAATANGAATATCTGTGTAAGTAGGNTAANTCTTTTCTANTACTCTTATTATGATTTTTAAAATTAAAAATATTTAATTGTTAAGNGATGAAGTTGAAAAGTTAAATNGAAATTATAGCTTAAAGTTAAGAATTTAATGATAACAAAAATTTTAAAAATAAATAATAAATATGGAATACATGCNCGNCCAGCAGCGCTGATTGTNAAGGAAGCTGCNAAATTTACGTCGGATATTTTTTTTGAAAAAAATGAAAATAAAGTTTCTTGTAGAAGTATTATGGAAATAATGGCGATAGAAGGTTTTCCTGGAAGTGAATTAAAAATTACNGCAGATGGAAACGANGAAATAGAGGCTATTAATGCTATAGAAAAATTGTTTCTTGATAACTTTAACGAAGGTTAAATTAAATTTAATGACAAAAGAAAAAGAAATCAAATTAAGCGGCATAGGCGTATCATCTGGAATAGTTGTAGGTAAGGTAAGAATATTTGTCGAAGATATTACACGAATAAAAAGTAGACGCATCTCTCAGGATAAAATTTCTCGTGAGATCNCGCGTTTTCAAATTGCAATTAAGGAAAGTAAAAATCAACTTCATCAAATAAGGAAAAAAATTGCTAATGTTGTTGATGAAGAGCATGCTCAGATTTTTGACGCTCATTTATTGGTTATCGAAGATAGAGTTTTAATAGATGACGTTGAAAATGCAATTAGGAAAGAGTTTCTAAATGCTGAATATATCCTTCAGCGTGTAGCAAATAAATATGCGAATACTTTAGAAGCGTTAGATGATTCTTATTTATCAGATAGGGCACAAGATATAAGAGATGTTCTACGTCGTATAATTTCTAATTTAAATGAAAATTCAATAATAAATCTTAAAGATATAAATGAAGAATGCGTTGTGATAGCAGAAGATTTACTTCCATCTGATACAGCTGGATTAAATACTGATAAAGTCAAAGCTTTTGTTACAGATTTAGGTAGTACAACATCACATACTGCAATAATGGCAAGAGCTTTAATGGTTCCAGCAATTGTTGGTTTAGGTAATATTACAGAAAAAGTCAATAATGACGACACAATCTTAATAGACGGTGCAAAAGGTATTGTCTTTCTTAATCCTTCATCTAAGACATTGAGAGATTATCAAAAAAGAGCAAATGAGCAGGATAATATTAGGAGAGAATTAGAATCGTTAAGAGATAAACCTTCTGAAACTTTAGATGGATATAAAGTTCCGTTAACAGCAAATATTGAGCTTTTAGAAGAGCTGCAAGGTGTTGGGCAGGTTGGTGCAAAAGGGATTGGTCTCTATAGAACTGAGTTTTTGTTTTTAGGAGTAAATGATCTACCTGACGAGCAAGCTCAGTTTAATGCATATTCATTAGCCGCAAAAAGTCAATATCCTTCGCCTGTAGTAATTCGAACATTAGATTTAGGTGCCGATAAAATGCCGGATGGAATAAATCAAAGAAAAGAGAAAAATCCTTTTTTAGGAAATAGGTCTATAAGACTTTCCTTAGGTCGTCCGGAGTTATTTAGAACTCAATTAAGAGCAATTTTAAGGGCTAGTATTTATGATAATGTAAGATTAATGTATCCAATGGTTTCATGCGAACAAGAGGTTGTTGAGGCGAATTCACTTTTAAAAAAATGTATGAAAGAATTAGATAAAGAAAATGTTTCATATAACAAAAATATTGATATTGGAACAATGATAGAAGTTCCATCTGCTGCATTAGTTGCTGATAAAATTGCACCCCATGTAAGTTTTTTCAGCATAGGAACAAATGATTTAATTCAATATACTATGGCTGTAGATCGTGGAAATAAAGCAGTTGCTCATTTATATAAACCAACACATATTGCAGTNATAAGGCTTATTGATCATTTAGTAAAAATATGTCATCGATTTAATTTATGGAGTTGTGTTTGCGGTCAAATGGCTTCAATTCCGCATTTAGTTCCATTATTAGTTGGCTTAGGAGTAGATGAATTAAGTGTTAGTCCAAAAGAAGCACCATTAGTCAAAGATGTTATAAGAAAACTTTATTACACAGATGCAATTGAATTGGCTCAACGATCATTAATTAGTGAATCTGCGGATGAAGTTGAAAAACATTGTATTAAAATGATTAAAAAAATAGCACCTGAGGTTTTAGAATTTTCTTAATGAAATCTATAATATAGATATAAATTTCTTTTGTTAAANCATAATATTCAAAAATTAAATTTGTGATATTTATACCTGAAAATAAAATTAACCCAAAATTGATTAATAATATATTCATGAAAAGTATTACAAAATATGAAAAAAATTTCCCGTGCGCAGTAACATCAGTTTGTTTTATTTTTAGAGCGTCAATAGTAAATAAAATATGAAAAAACCATGTAAAGCCTACTAAGAAATAAAAAATATTATTGTAGAAGTAGTTATTATTAAAAAAATATATAAATAATGATATTAAAATGAGTAAAAATGTGTAAAACGGAAAAAAATACGGTGATAATGAAATCCAAAAATTTGACTTTGATATTTCTACATAACCTCCTTTTTTTGAAATCTTAATTTTTGAAACTTTTTTGCCCATTAAAATAGCCCAAATTGCATGAGTTAATTCATGTCCAAGAACATAAATTTTATATGGTTTTGGAGTTGTTAAAAATAAAAAAAAGTAGAATGAACATCCGCCTACAAAATATAGAAAATTATCCAATTTGTAATTAGCTGAAATAGATTTAGTAACAATATTTAATAATGTAATTAATAAAGAAATAACCAAAGGAAATAATATAATTGAAATAAGTAATTTTAAAAATTTCATTTAAAAATATAATATTAACTTTATTTTTAATTTCGATTTTTTTTTAGCTTAAATTGCAGTATTGACAGAAATAAATTTTTAGATATTATATTTNCTTTCTANANTAANAATTCCTAGTGGTTAATTCATGACAAAATTTTNAGAGTTTCCTTATTTTGTTGCATTAACNGGCGGTATTGCATGTGGAAAAAGNATTGTNGGNGAGTGTTTTAAAAATCAAAATTTTANTTATTTTGATTCAGATAANGCNTCTCATGATTGTTATTTACCAGAATCAANTATATATAAAAAAATATTGGAAATGTATGGTAAANATATAATTGAAAAAGATNAACAAATTTCAAAACAAAAATTAGCANAAATAATTTTTAATGATGAGAGGGAAAGATTAAAGATTAANTCGTTAATTCATCCTATGNTTAGAAAAAAAATTATAGATTGGATGAGTTTATGTAAAGATAAGAANGTAAATGGAGTTGCTGAAATCCCATTACTTTTTGAAACTNATATTAATAATCTTAATTGGGANTATANAATAAGTGTTTATGCNTCAGAAAAAGTAATTTTTAANAGATTAAANGAGAGAGGATTTGACGAAATTGAATCAATATCAAGAATTAATTCCCAATTATCTATTAAAGAAAAATGTAATAGATCTAATTATTCAATCAATGGTGAAAGTAGTATAAGTGAAATTAATAAACTAGTATCGGATTTAGTCATTAAATGGAAGGATGAGAGGAGTTCATGAGTGAAGAACAAAACAATGATCAGAAAAAGTCAGTAAATGATTTACAAAATGATAATGGATTGGAAAAAGAAAAAAAAGATTTCTCAAAAGAAGTTGATGGTGAAAAAAATATTTCTTCTAAAAATATGAGAAATAATAAGAAAAACGGTAGAAATAATGGTAAAAGAAGAGAGCGCCATGAATTACCACCAAATGTTGATAATCTACCTCCTTTATCATTACAGGACATGCAGACAACTGAAATCAATGATATTAAATCTATTGCTGAGGATTATGAATTACAGGATTTTGCAGGATATAGTAAGCATCAACTAATTTTTGAAGTTCTTAAAACTCATGGAAGAAGAGGAGGGCCTTTACAAGGCAAAGGCGTTCTTGAAGTACTTCCTGATGGTTTTGGATTTTTAAGATCTCCTTTAAATAGTTATCAACCAGCGGCAGATGATATTTATGTTTCTCCATCTCAAATAAGAAGATTTGGTCTTAGAACTGGTGATTCAGTTGAGGGAGCAATAAGAGTTCCTAAAGATAAGGAACGTTTTTTTGCTCTTCATTTTCTTGAAAAAATTAATAATGATGCACCAGAACAAAAAAAGAAAACAATACCTTTTGAAAATTTAACTCCACTTTTTCCAGATGATAGATTAGTGATGGAAACCTCAAATCCAAAAGAAATTTCTATGAGAGTTATTGACTTAGTAACACCAATTGGTAAAGGCCAAAGGGGATTAATCGTTGCTCCTCCAAGAACTGGAAAAACTGTACTTATGCAAAAAATGGCTAATAGTATCACGGAAAATAATCCTGAAGCTAAACTAATTGTTTTATTAATAGACGAAAGACCAGAAGAAGTAACTGATATGAGAAGAAATACTAAAGCAGAAGTTTTAGCATCAACTTTTGATGAACCTCCAGAAAGACATACTCAAGTTGCTGAGATTGTAATAGAAATGTCTAAAAGATTAGTTGAACAAGGACAAGATGTTGTAATTTTATTAGATTCAATTACACGTCTTGCAAGAGCTTATAATACTACCTCTCCTCATAGTGGAAAAATACTATCAGGTGGTGTTGATTCGAATGCACTCCATAAGCCAAAACGTTTTTTTGGAGCAGCTAGAAATATTGAACAAGGAGGAAGTTTAAGTATTATTGCCACTGCATTAGTTGATACTGGAAGTAGAATGGATGAAGTTATTTTTGAAGAATTTAAAGGAACAGGTAATATGGAGCTAGGTCTTGATAGGGAATTAGTTAATAAGAGGATTTATCCTGCTATAAATATTGAAAATTCTGGAACTAGAAAAGAAGAAGTATTATTGCATCCAGATGAATTACAAAGAATTTGGACTCTTAGAAAAGCACTGAAAGATGTGCCTCAGGTTGAAGCAATGGAGTTGTTGATTAATAGATTAAAGAAGACTCCAAATAATCTTGAGTTTTTAATGACTTTACAAGGAAATGGTTAAATTTTTCTGACAATTACTTTAGAGCCTTCTAATGAAATAATTTTAACCTGTGTATTTTTTGAAATAAATTCACCACTTGTTACAACATCTAACTTCTTATTTTTAAACTTTGCAGTTCCGCTTGGTCTTAAATCATTAATAGTGATTCCAATTGAGCCAATTGAATTATTTTGATCATAGTTGTTTGAAATAGTTTCATTCAAAGTTATGTTTGAAAATAAGGTAGTTTTTGGAATATACTTTCCCACTAATGCAAGCATTCCAATAGAACCAACAAATGCAATTATAACGTTCAATAAGGGCTCTGAAAAAGTTGAAAATTCAAAAGAGATTGGCTTCCAAGAACCTGGTAATCTTTCGCTCATTGCATTAACTAGAGAAAATAAGGATATTGCTAATCCACTNATTCCTAAAATTCCAAACCCTGGTGTTACAAATAATTCTAATGCTATTAAAATAATTCCTATTGTAAAAAATATAAGATCTTCCATTCCAGATAAACCTGCAATGTGGTGNCCAAAGAAAAATAATATTAGACAAGTNCCTCCGAGTAATCCAAAAAAACCAAANCCTGGAGTTTTAAATTCNAGCCATAAACCTCCCATTCCAATNAGCATTAGAATTGGCGCTACACTTGCTATTGCTCGAGCAAANTTTTCGGAACCAGTCGTTTTAATATAATTTGTTTCNGATTTTTCTAATTTTAGAAAAGTTAATAATTCGTCAATATTTTTAGCAGTACCNCTCGANAAAAGTGTNTCGNTTTTATTTACTANNTGTTCNGCTTCNGTATTAGTCATNGTTAATAATTCACCTTGNTTACTTATAATTTTTCTACCAACTTTNTACTCAAGTTCAGCTCTTACCATACACTCTGCNAGTTCGGGNTCATGTCCTCCTTGTTCNGCTGCTGCTCTAACCATAGCACATACAGCTGAAGTCATTTTTTCTTTNACATCAGGAGGCATATCTTGTACNCCACCCATGGGAGACATCATCATTGGAGTTGCAGCACCAATAACACTACCGGGTGACATNTAAATTCTNGGCGTGGCAAGAGCNATNAAAGCTCCGGCAGAATAAGCTCCATTATCAACANATGTATAAATAGGTATATCCATTTTACCAATNAGACTAATTATTTCACCGGCAGCATTTACAGCACCTCCAGGNGTGTTCATTTGTAAAATAATTGCNTCTGAGTTGTTTCTNACAGCTTGATCAAAACCTCTTCTGATNACATATAGAAGTGCTTGTTCAATTGGACCTTCAATAGGTATTATTGTAACATTGGAAGTCCTTTCTTTTTCAGCAATTAAATTGNAATTACCCAAAAAGATAAGCGATAACATTATTANGATTGTATTTTTAAAGTTCATTATTANCTTNTTATANTAATTATTTGTTTAAGNTTTTATTAAATTACTAAAAAATATATATTTTTTTTNAAAAAAATAATACTTTAAAGAAAGGTTTTTATGAATTTAGAAAANAAAAGAATTTTAGTAACGGGTGGNGCTAGAAGAGTTGGAAAAATGTTTGTTGAAAAATTACAATCTTTTGGGGCTGATGTTGTAGTTCATTATAATACTTCAAAAAATGAAGCAGAAGATCTTTCAAAATTTGTTATTCAATGTGATTTATCAAAACCAGATAGCTTTCCAAATTTAATTAATGAATGTGGGCCAATTGACATACTAATAAATAATGCATCAATTTTTTCTAAAGATAAGTTAATTGAAAGCGATCCAGCAAAAGTATTTAAGGAATTTGCGGTAAATTTTTTTTCACCTTTTGAATTAACACGTCAATTCGCTAAGCAAAATAGAGACGGAATCGTTCTCAATATTCTTGATAGAAGAATTTTAGCTAATGAAATAACATGTTTACCATATTGTCTTTCAAAAAAATCACTTGCAGAATTCACTTATGCAGCAGCTTTAGAGTTAGCTCCAAGAATAAGGGTCAATGCAATAGCTCCAGGACCAATTTTAGCTCCAGATAACCAAGATTTTACCACATATAAAGAAAAAGCTGGATTCATCCCATTAGAAAAAATACCAAATCCAATGGATGTAATTAAAGCAGCTTTATATTTAATTAATAATGAATCTATTACAGGCCAAGTAATTTATGTTGATGGAGGCCAAAACCTTATAGGAAATATAGGAAATCATGGTTAAAATTTATATTGTTGATTTAAGCGTAATGTGTTTAATAGGAATATATCCTGAAGAACGAACTAAAAAACAAAAGTTAATTTTTAATATTGAGATTCATTCTTCATCAATTGATAACTCAAAAGATGATATCACTAAAACCATTGATTATTCAAAAATTGAAAATGATATAGTTTTATTTGTCGAAAATAGTAATTTTTTTCTTATTGAAACTTTAGCAAATGAAATAGCAAATAATATTCTTAAGGATTGGAGAGTTGAATTTGTACGAGTGAGGCTTGACAAGCCAGAGGCGCTAAAGTATTCGATGTCTGCAGCGATTGAAATAGAAAAAAAGCAAATCTAATTAATTTCTCCATCAAATCGTCCCATTTGTCTAAATTTTTTATATCTATCTGATTTAATTGCATCGCTAGTAAGAAATTTTAATTCTTTAAGATGTTTTAAAATAGCACTTTTTACAAATTTGGCAGCCTCTGTTTTATTAGAATGTGCTCCTCCTATTGGCTCTTGAATAATTTCATCTGCAAGCTCAAGGTCAATTAAATCTTTACCAGTAATTTTTAAAGCTGCTGCAGCTTGATCAGAAAAAGCGCGATCTTTCCACAAGATTGCAGCACATCCTTCAGGTGAAATAACGGAGTAGTAAGCGTGTTCTAAAATAAGTATTCTATTTCCAATTCCAATTCCTAATGCTCCACCGCTACCACCTTCTCCAACAACAATGGATATTATTGGAACAGAAATGTTAAAACATTCACGTAAATTTACCGCAATAGCTTCTGCAATATGTCTTTCTTCGGAAGCTAGCCCAGCATATGCACCTTTAGTATCAATAAATGTCACTATTGGTATATTAAACTTATCCGCTAATTTCATTAATCTTAATGCTTTTCTGTATCCTTCTGGATGAGCACATCCAAAATTACATTCAACATTAGTTTTAGTGTCTCTTCCTTTTTGAGAACCTATAATCATAACTTTTTGACCATCAATTTTTGCAAATCCTCCAATTATTGCACGATCATCTTTATGAATACGATCTCCATGTAGTTCAACAAAATCAGTTGTAATTTCATTTATATAATCAATCGTATATGGTCTATCGGGATGTCTGGCAACTTGAACTTTTTGCCATGGAGTTAAATTACTATATATTTCTTTTTTTAAAGTAGTAATTTTTTCTTCCATATTATTTATTTCAGATTGAACATCAATATTTTGTTCGTCACTAAAACGTTCTAGCTCATTCATTTTTTCTTGAAGTTCAATAATTGGTTTTTCGAAATCTAATTTAATATTACCCATAAATCGCCTTACTGAATAATTTTAACAATTGTATTTCTGGGAATTAATTTAAATAACTCCTCAACATCTTCATTAAACATCCTAACGCATCCATCACTTGATTGATATCCAATACTATCTCTTTCCCAAGTACCATGAATACCAAAACCAGTTAACTCAGGATTTTTTGGAGATTTTAAAGCAAACCATCTAGTTCCTAGAACATTTTCAGGATCTCCATATTCTATAACTTTATTATCACTAGGACGAGTCCATGGCGGCTCTTCTATTTTATCATAAACAAAGAAGTCCACTTCTGGAGTTTTACCAAATTTTCCGGTTCCGACAGAGTATCGTTTAAATAATTTTTCATGTAACATTAAATCTAATGTATTTTTACTCTTTGAAACAATAATTGAAAATGCATTTTCATCGTTAGTGTTACTTCCTTTAAATACAAGCAATCTTTCGCCTACTCTTATTAAGTCTGTTTGTCGGTCATTTAATAGTTTAATTAATTCTACTGTTGTATTAAATTTTTTCTTTATTTTAGATAATGAATCTCCGCTTTGAACNACATACCAAGTTTTATTAAATTCATCGTTTTTTGCTTTTAGNTTATTTAAATTTGCTTTACTAAAAAGATCTATTATTTCTTTCGATTCACAGTTTTTTGAAACGATTAAATNATAGGCATTTTCCAAGTCATTTTTTTTAATAGAATCAATAATTTTTGAGTAATCTTCACTTATATTATTAGTTATTTCTTTTTTTGGTAAAATTTGTGAAGTTTGCAANGGTGTATTATCTGTTANATGATTTTTATTTTTTTTGAAATTTAGGTAATAAGCAAAACCAATTAAATGAATTATAATTACNACTNTAAATACACGAATCCATTTTTTTCTTTTAGGGGACTTATTTCTACTTGTATAAATTGGATTTAAATATAATTTCATGAATTGCTAATTTGCCTAAATTTTCTTATAGAATCAACCCATTTAATAAATTGAGTGCAAAATAATTTTTTTATTAGTAAAAATTAATTAATATTATGGTATGGTTATTTTTTTGTTTGAGGTATTGATTATTGTATGTTTAGAATTTTTAAAATTTATTCACTTTTAATTAGCTTTACTCTAATTTTTAACTGTAATGCGGATATTAAAGAAGAAATAAATAGCAATGTTACCAAAACTCAAAGCGATTTCATTGAGGTCTACAGACCAGAATTAAATTATTTACCAAGTAATGATAAATTAAAAAAAACTACAATTGTTTCAAATGTAGAAAAACAGAGTCAAAAAGTTTCATTTAATCTACCTGACGCTTTCTATTTTATTGGGGCTCCTATATTTCTGTTTATTCTTTTAAGATTGGTTGCAACTTTTATTGGATTATTTGAGGATGAAAGAAGAAAAGATTTAAAAAAACAGTCTAATAACAAATAAAAAANATTATGCTTAGAAATATTTCAATCCGTAATCTTGCAGTTGTTGAAGATGTTGAGGTTTCTTTTACAAATAGAATGAATGTAATCACTGGTGAAACAGGTTCNGGAAAATCATTATTAATAGATGCAATTAAATTAATTTTAGGTTCAAGAGCTGATAAAAGTTTAATAAGAGCAGGTGAAAAGGAGTGTTCAATACTTGCAGAATTTGCATTTAACGAAGAATTTAATATTAATAAATTATTAGCAGAAATGGATCTACCAATATGCCATGACAATTCTTTAATAATAAAAAGAACTATTTCTTCTAGTACATCCAGAAATCAAGTGAATAACGAGCCTGTTACTCTTCAGTCATTAAAAAAAGTTGGTGAAATAATAGTTGATATGCATGGTCCGTATGATCATCAATCACTACTTGATTCAAAAAAACAACTTAATATTTTGGATTCTTTTGGGTGTTCAAAAAATACACTATCTAAATATCAAAAACTTTACTCTGAATATATAGAACTTAGTAAAATAGAGAAAAATCTTGAAAACGAATCTAGTGATGGAATTGATCAAGAAATAGAGTTTTTAGAATATCAAATTAATGAGATAAATAAAGCTGAACTAACAATTGAAGAAGAAAAAAAAATTATTATGGAACACGANATATCAGCAAATGCTCATCAAGTTTTAATACATTCAGCAGAGATAACGCAAATTCTCAACAGTGATGAAGATTGCGCATATGATAAGCTAGTAGCTTCTCAAAATATTTTAAATAAATTGGGAGATTTGATATCAGAGTCTGAAAAGTGGAGTGANCAAATNAATGANGCAGTAAACATTATTTTAGATGTAACAAGNGAAATTGAAAGATNCGTAGGNTCTATTGATGCAAGTTCTCAAAGACTAGATTGGCTAGATGAAAGATTAACAACATATCAAANTTTAAAAAGAAAATATAAATGTTCAGTTGAAGAAATTTTNNATAAAAAGGANAAATGGNTAGAAAAATTAGAANATTTAAAAAATATNGGTCAAAATATANTTTTAATAAGANAAAAGAAAAAAGAAAAATACAATGAATTNTTAGATTTAGGAAAAATATTGTCTGACCAAAGAGAGTCNTCCGCTGANAATCTCTCTGNGTTAATTACAAANGAATTANTTGACCTTGGTTTTGAANATGCATTTTTTGATATTAATTTAATTTCTGTTGACCCNNATAAAATGGGTCTAGATGAAATTTCATTTGGATTTTCNCCNAATACTGGTGAAGANATGAGAGATTTAAAATTAATTGCATCAAGCGGTGAAATGTCACGAGTNATGTTNGCTGTTAAAAATGTTTTATCAAAACAAGATAATNTTCCAATTTTAGTTTTTGACGAAATCGANGCAAATATTGGTGGTGAAATAGCAAATGCTGTCGGTGNAAAATTAAAAAAAATTTCAGAAAAACATCAAGTNATTTGTATCACTCATTTNCCACAAGTTGCNTCNCAGGAATCAAATCATATCCATGTATCAAAATCAGTAATTGATGGAAGAACATTTTCAACAATGAANGTATTAAATAAAGACAATCGTCCATTGGAAATNGCTAGGATGTTNAGTGGAGATGAAAAAAGTGANATTTCAATAAAACATGCNAAATCNNTNTTAAANGAGAATTAATTAATATTAGTAATTTTTTTAATTAACTCATTTAATAAATTTGTNGGATTTTTTTCAGTTAGTTTTATATGNCACCCATTTTTCAAGTAATACCCANATTTATTTTTAAGCATGACTTGAAGATTTTTAACATTTATAGATTGAATCTCTTTTTCTGAACTNAGAATTCTTAGTTTTGTAATCAANAAAAGATGATNTAAAGGTTTTGGAATTTTTCCAAAACGATCGGTAAGNTCTTTTTTAAAAATGTTGATATGTTTTAAAACAGTGATAAATGATAATCTTTGATATATTCTTAATCTTAAATTTTCNTCCTCAATGTAGTGATATGGTATGAANGCTCCTCCAATATTATCATCTGAAGATGGAGAAAAATTTAAAAAATCTAATTGTATAGATGTATTTATTAAAGGNGGNGGTTTATTTCCTTTCATGATTGCAATTGTTCTTTTTAAAAGTTGACAGTACAGATCAAAACCAACTGCTGAAATATATCCACTTTGTTTTGAACCAAGTAAATTNCCCGCTCCTCTTATCTCAAGGTCACGAGTTGCTATTTTTAGTCCAGAACCTAAATTTTTATAAGATTTTATTGCATTTATTCGATCTTTAGCTGCNTCAACTATNATTGTGCCTTGGGTTGTAAAAAAATATGCAAATGCTTTATNATTAGCTCTTCCAACTCTACCTTTAAGTTGGTGTAATTCTGCTAATCCAAACNTCTCTGCATTTTCGATAATTATGGTATTACAATTTGGTATATCAACTCCATTTTCAATTATGGTNGTGCATAATAATATATCAAATTTATTTAATACAAANTTATGCATTGTACTTGATAGTTCNTNCTCTTTCATTTGACCATGAGCAACNNGAATCTTTAAGTTCGGAAAAATTTTTTTTAATTCAGATTCTTTTTCATAAATGGTCTTTACTCTATTATGNAAATAGAAGATTTGTCCGTTTCTTAAAATTTCATTTTCTATTGCTGATTTTAATATATCTATATCATAGGGTAATACATTAACCTCAACTGGTTGGCGATTATGAGGAGCAGTTTTAATTGTACTCAAATCTCTTACTCCAGTTATGCTCATATAAAGAGTCCTCGGAATAGGTGTTGCAGTCATTGTAAGAATATCAATTTGGCTTTTTAAAAGTTTAAGTTTTTCTTTAGCTTTAACTCCAAATCTTTGCTCTTCATCAATGATAATTAATCCAAGATCATAAAAATTAATATCTGAAGATAAAATTCGGTGCGTCCCAATCAAAATATCTATTATTCCTTTAGTTGTGTCTTCTAAAATTTTTTTTTGGTGTGATTTAGGTCTAAATCTACTAATCATTTCAATATTTATGGAAAATGGAGCCATACGTTCTTTAAAAGTCTCGAAGTGTTGTTGTGCTAAAATTGTTGTTGGAACAAGAATTGCNACTTGTTTATTATTCATTACGGCTTTGAATGCGCATCGCATAGCAACCTCTGTTTTACCAAATCCAACATCTCCACAAAGTAATCTATCCATCGGAGTATTTTTATACATATCTTGTTTGATTTCTTCGGTAACATACATTTGGTCAGGAGTTTCTTTATAGGAAAAAGATGCTTCAAATTCTGCTTCAATACTAGAGTCTTTAGAAAAAGAAAAACCTTTTTTAGTTTTTCTCAAAGCTTGAGTTTCAAGTAGCTGAACTGCTAAATCTTTTGTTGATTCCTCTGCATTTTGACGATCTAATGACCATTTTTTACTTTTTAACGAATGAAGTTTCGGTGATTGACTTTTATTTCCTTTATACCTTGTTAGTAGATGTGCTTGTGTAACAGGAAGATAAACTTTCTCGCCTTTAAAGTACTCAATACATAACATTTCCATTTTTTTAGTTGCATTAGATGTTTCAACAATTCCTAAATATTTTCCAATACCATGCTCAACATGAACAACATAATCACCCGGTTGAATATCAGCTGCTTCAGAAATTCTTTCTTGTTTTTTATAATATTTTGATTCATGAAAATTAATAAGTTTATAGGATTTATAATTATAAAAATCGCTTTCGGTAATTATTATTNTTTTATCTACATCGTTGATGGCACTATCGTGTAAAATTCCTAATCTTAATTTAATTTTTTTAAAGTTGTTAATATTTTTATAAATATCATGAAAACGATTAAGTGAACCAATTGTTTCAAAATAGAAATAAATCTCAAATCCAAGACTTATTTTTTTACATAAATTAATGATAAGTTTCTCTCTGTCTAATTCAATTTTTTTAGGTGTTGCTTGATTAGATATTATTTTTAAATTTAAATCATAATGTTTGTAATCTTGAACCATTAATTGTTGTCCGCAATCGGTTTTTGGATGAGGATCGTTTATAATTATAAAATTTGATTCGAGTAAATCCCTTAAATGAGTTTTTCCATTACTATTGGAAGTTAATGAAGGAATTTGAATAGAGGATATCTTTTCTAGAGTACATTGAGTTTGACTATCAAATAATCTAATTGATTCAACAATATCATCAAAAAATTCAATTCTCACTGGATAATCAGAATTTGCTGGCCAACAATCAAATATAGCTCCTCGATGTGCACAATCTCCTTTTGTGTATACCTCAATTTGATGCTCAAATCCATTTGCGAAATGCCAATCAATTATTTCATTTTGATTAATATTAGTGCCTATTTTTAATGTTTTTAAATTCTCATTAATTGAATCTTTTTCTGGAAGCTTATGGTGAATATATTGCTCGCAAGAAATGATTATTAATGAATAGTTTTTTGATAGTTTATTAACTAAATGGTAGTGTTGAGCTACTTCAACAGGATCCCTATCATAGGGCTTATATAAATGAACTAATTGATCAGACTCTTTAAGTGTATTTATAGACTGAAAAAGCATCTCCATATGATGATTATCATTTGCAATCCATAGTAAAACATTTGTATTTTTAATGAGATCAATAGCTAAAATTGCCTCTGATGAGATGGGAATATTATCAACATTTAAATATCGTATTTTTTTTTCACTCAGTTGGACTTTGCTTGTTATATTTTGATTCATATTGTAATTATAATTTTATTGATGAAAACCTTACTTGGAAGTATCGACTTTATAATAAAAATATATAAGATATCAAATTAAGAAAATTACATATGAGTAAAAATTCAAATATTTTAAATTGGGAGTCATATAATGACTTATCATTAGTTGAGAAAGGAAATTTAATTTCTCACCTTCCTCATACATTAATTTCTCAACAATTTAAAAGAACTCAAATTAATGAATTGTGTAGATTGGCATCAAAAATAAGGTTTATTTGTAAAACAAAAGAAGGNGCTNATTATCTTAAATCAATTTTATGTGATAAAAGAGCGATGTTATATTTTGCTCAGCCATCATCAAGAACATATTTATCTTTCAATGCAGCTTGTCAAATACTTGGCTTAGATACAATGGACGTTCGTGANAGTAAAACATCAAGTGAAATAAAAGGAGANAGTCCAGAAGACACAGTTAGAACGTTTAGTTCATATGTTGATTTAATTATAATGAGACACCCAGAAGGTGGTTTTGCAGAAAAGATTGCATTAATGCTTTCAAATACTAACAGGGAAATACCCGTTATTAATGCTGGATCAGGTGCAGATCAGCATCCAACACAAGCTCTTCTAGATATTTATACTTTAGAGAGAAGTTTCGAATNTAATAAAGGTATAGATAACAAAATCATTTTATTTTCAGGTGATTTAAAACGAGGNAGAACTGTTCGATCATTGGCATGGTTGTTAACATTATATGATAACGTAAAGATCATTTTTTCAGCACCACAAGAATTNCAGATTAAATCTGATATTTTAGAAATGTTGGATAAAGCCCAGTTAAATTATGTTGTAAGTGAAAATTTTTCAGAACATCTGACAGAGGTCGATGCAATTTATATGACAAGATTACAAGATGAATGGGATAGTGATAATGATACAAATGAAATTGATAGAAAAAAATTTCAAATTGATTCTTCTCATTTAAAAAAAATGAAAAAAGATGCCATCATTATGCATCCATTACCAAGAAGAGAAGAGATTTCTACAAGTATAGATAATAGTCCACAAGCCATGTATTGGCGTCAGATGAGAAACGGAATGTGGATTAGAGCAGCTTTAATTTTAAAAACATTTGATAGAGAAAATAAAATTTATGATTGGGAGAAGTAATAGTAATGAATAATCTAATATCATTAAAAGAGTGGGATNCTGAANTAATATCAGATTTAATTGATTTGGCTAAAAATATCAAAGATGANCCTANAAAATTTTCTGAAAAAATGGTTGGACGTTCCTTNNTAATGATTTTTGAAAAACCTAGTTTNAGAACCCGATTATCTTTTGAAGCTGGAATGACTCAGATGGGGGGACATGCAATNTATTATCATCTTGGAAGTTCGCCAATGGGTTCCGGAAAAGAATCAATTAGTGATTCAATTAAGGTNGCATCTCGTTACGTAGATTTAATTATGGCTCGTTTGTTTANTCATGATGATTTAATTGAAATGGCTAATTATTCTTCAGTTCCTTTAATAAATGCCTTAACGGATGANAGNCATCCTTGTCAAATATTAGCTGATTTATTAACTATAGATGAAAAAAAAGGAGATTTAAAAAANCTTAAACTNTCTTATTTTGGAGATGGNTATAATAATGTAACTCACTCCCTGATGATTGGTGGAGTAAAAATGGGAATGAATGTTTTTATATCAACACCNCCAGAAAAAAAATATTTACCCCGANAAGATGTANTTAAAGCATGTGAAAAAATATCAAATATCACAAGCGGTTCCATTACTATTACAAGTAATGTAGAAGAAGCGGCTTTGAATTCAGATATAATTTATACTGATTCNTGGATGAGTTATCATATTCCAAAAGAAGANGAGAANAAAAGAATCAATGATTTAATGCCATTTCAGGTTAATGAAAAACTTTTATCATTAGCTAAATCANNTGTTTTATTCATGAATTGCTTNCCCGCCNCAAGAGGATATGAACAAACTGCAGAAGTTATTGATGGAAATAATTCAATAGTTTTTGATCAGGCTGAAAATCGACTTCATATGCAAAAAGCAATTATGCTTAATCTTTTAAAATTATAATGTATACCTATTTATCAGAGTTGTTCAGTTCCATTCAAGGGGAGGGACCTTTCATTGGAGAGCGTCATTTTTTTATAAGATTTTGTGGATGTCATAGAAAATGTGTTTTTTGTGATACAGATGTTGAAAGAANCAAAAATATAATGATAGAAAAAATACCAGGTTCNGGNGTAATTGATTGNCATCCAAATCCCATNTCTAGCACAAAAATATTAGAATTGATAAATATAATTGATAAGGAAAGGAATTGTAAAAAAATTTCAATTACTGGAGGAGAGCCTTTNCTCCAAGAAAAATTTCTTTACGAATTATTACCAATATTAAGAAATGATAATCGNGAAATTTATTTGGAGACTTCAGGTGATTTAACTCGTCAATTAGAATNAATTGTTGAATGGATTAATTATGCTTCTGTAGATATAAAATTATCAAGTGTTACTAATGAAAAAAATTCTTTTTCAAATCATTGGAAGTTTTTGAAAATTTTAAAAAATAACAATGTTGATTTTTACACAAAGATTATTGTTTCAAACGATACNGATGGTNAAGAATTAGTAGAAGCTTTTGAAGGAATTAATAATGTTGCAGGAAGAGAAACAACAATTGTATTGCAACCAATGACCAAAACAAATAATGCTAAAAATATTCCTTCGATAANNAATNTATTAAAATGGCAAGAGCAGGCTCAATTTTATTTAAGTGATGTAAGAGTAATTCCTCAAAGTCATAAAATGTTAAAGGCTTTATGATGAAAATNAATAAAAAAGCAGTAATATTATTAAGTGGAGGTTTAGACTCGGCNACAGTTCTTGCTATNGTTAAATCTCTAAATTATGAAATATATGCATTATCATTTAGATACGGGCAAAAGCATGATATTGAATTNGAATTCGCTGAACGTTTAGCAAATAATACGGTAAGAGAGCATAAAGTTGTAGATATTGATCTTGCAATGTTTGGAGGATCGGCTTTAACCACTGATAAATTAGTACCAAAGCATGANAATGTGGATGAAATTGGAAGTGAAATCCCAATTACTTATGTTCCAGCNCGTAACACAATCTTTCTATCATTTGCATTAGCCTATGCAGAAGTTATTGATTCCAAAGATATTTTTATTGGGGTTAATGCTTTGGATTATAGTGGATATCCAGATTGTAGACCTGANTTTATTGACTCTTTTCAGAAAACTGCAAATTTAGCAACGGCAAAAGGCGTTAAGAATAAAAATATTTCCATACATTCGCCTTTAATAAANTTAACTAAAAGTCAGATAATACGTAAGGGAATTGAATTAGGAGTCGATTATTCTANTACCATTAGTTGTTATGATCCTGTAAATGGACTTGCATGTGGTTTTTGTGATGCATGTTTNTTAAGATTAAAAGGATTTAGTGAAGCTGGATTTAATGATCCTATNAAATATTCCACCAATCGGATAAACTACTCAAAGGAGTAATATGAAAATAAAACAAATATCTACAAAAGTTATTCCATTAGGTTCNACAGCATTTAGACAATGGAGAGCAAAAAGTCATTGTCGATTATTACATGGATATAGATTATCAACCAAAATTTACTTTTATGCTGAAGATTTAGATGAAACNAATTGGATTTTTGATTTTGGAAATTGTAAAGAAATTAAAGCAATCTTAGAGAATCAGTTTGATCATACAACATGTGTTGCCGCTGACGATCCTGAACTTGATTTGTTCAAACTAATGAATGAAAAAGATATGATTGATTTACGAATAATGAAAAACGGTGTTAGCATAGAAAAAACATCAGAGTGGATATTTAANACTGTTAATAATTATGTAANAGATAAAACNAATAATAGAGTTTGTGTCATAAAAGTAGAAGTTTGGGANCATGAAGGTAANAGTGCAATATACGAAGTAAATTAAATTTCACTTGAGTCAACTTTTACTGTGGAAGTAATTCCGCCACGGGGAGTAAATTTAGCCTCAACAATAAGNGTTCTTGGATTTAAAGTTTCGTAGAGATCATCATAAATTCTGTTTACTATTTCCTCATAAAATGTTCCTACTTGTCGAAATGAGAAGATGTAAAGCTTGAGTGATTTACTTTCAACAATTTTTTCGTTTGGGATATATTTGATAGTTATAAATGCAAAATCAGGCTGACCTGTAAGAGGACACAAAGATGTAAATTCTGGAGTTTCAAAAGTNATCCAAAAATCTCTGTGATTATTCATNTTNTCAAATGTTTGAAGTTCCGCATTATCAGGTGAATCTGGGTATTTTAGTTCCCCTTTTTTTAATAAAGTTAAATTAGATAATCTTTTTTGGTTTTCCATAACAAACTCCATATTGTACAATTCAATAATAACGTGAATTGTAAAGTGAGCAAGCTGATATTATTGAAACTTGCTTTTGTAAAGAATTAAAAAAAATGAATAATCAAAAATATAATTTTACATCAAGTTTTGGNAATTTTAGTCAAATAACACAATGTGTAAAATTTCTACTTATAATTAATATATCTGTTTACTTAGGTGAACTAATTTTTAAATTACCATTTCTTAACTGGTTTTCACTTCCGGCTATTTGGTGGATGTCTTTAGATTTTACAAAACTATTTTCTTATATGTTTGTTCATGGTGGATTTAGCCACCTTCTTGTAAATATGTTAGGCTTATTTTTTATTGGTCCAGTAATAGAAAGAACTATAGGGTCTTATAAATTTTTTATTCTTTATTATATGAGTGGAATTTTAGGGGGTCTTGCTTGGTCATTAATAACTAGTTTAATAACAAGTGTGTATTATCCTGGCTCTTATTGTGTTGGAGCATCTGGCGCTGTAATGGGAATTTTAGGTGCATTTGGTGCATTGTATCCAAATGTAAAGTTATTATTGTGGTTTTTCTTACCCGTTAGGGCTTGGATATTAGTTTTAGGATTAATTATTTGGGAATTAACTGAGACAGTTGGAAATCCCAATATTGGTGGCATAGCAAATGCCGCACATTTAGTTGGTGTAATAACAGGAGTAATTTATGCCTTATTCTTAAAATATGATTTAAATAAACGTACTATTTTTAAAAATTTTAATTTTAANATTTCCAATAATTTTAAAAAAAATTATGAGTTTGAAAAACCTTCTGAAGATGAAATTAATAGAATTCTTGATAAAATCGGAAAACAGGGAATAGGGTCTCTGACAAAAAAAGAAAGAGAATTATTGGATAAAGCTACAGATCGTTAATCATATTTTTCTTTTATCTTTTTTACTTTATCTCTTAAAAAAGCAGCTCGTTCGAATTCTAATTTTTCTGCTGCTTCTAGCATTTCTTTTTCAAGACTTAAAATAGCCTCATTAATGTCAAAATTTACACCACTAGATTCTGTTACCTGCTTTAGTACATCATTAGATTTACCATAAATATTTTTTAAGCTTTCTTGAATGGATTTATTAATAGCTTTGGGACTAATATTGTTTAAAGTATTATATTTTTTTTGAACTTCCCTTCTTTTACTACATTTGTCTAAGGTATTCGTTATCGATTTGGTTAATTTATCCGCATACATTATAACTTTCCCGTCTATATGTCGTGCAGCTCTTCCAGATGTTTGAATTAATGCACTTTCAGATCTTAAAAAACCTTCTTTGTCTGCATCTAAAATAGCTACTAAAGTGACCTCTGGTAAATCTAAACCTTCTCTTAATAAATTTATTCCAACTACGCAATCTACACTTCCAAGCCTTAATTCCCTTAAAATTTCAACTCTTTCAATAGCATCTATATCTGAATGAATATATTGAACCTTAAGATTAATTTTGTTTAAGTATTCTGTTAAATCTTCAGCCGTTTTTTTAGTTAAGGTAGTAACAATAGTTCGTTGTTTTTTTTCAGACCGTATTCGAATTTCATTTATTAAATCATCAATTTGATTTTCTAATGGTCTTATTTCAATGGGAGGGTCTATAATTCCGGTAGGTCTAATTATTTGAGGAATAATTTTTGAAGAATTATCAATTTCATAGATACCAGGTGTAGCTGATACAAATATTATCTGATTAGTAATATTGATAAATTCTTCAAAGTTTAGAGGTCTATTGTCAATTGCTGAGGGCAAGCGAAATCCATTTTCTACTAGTGTTGTTTTTCTTGCTCTATCTCCATTATGCATACCTCTAATTTGAGGTAATGTCACATGAGACTCATCTATTATAGTTATAAATTCGTTTGGAAAATAATCTAGGAGGCAATCAGGTCGTTCACCTTTGTTTCTTCCAGATAAGTGTCTAGAATAATTTTCTATTCCATTGCAATACCCTAATTCTTTAAACATTTCTAAATCATAATCAGTTCTCATTTTAATTCGCTGAGCTTCTAGTAATTTATTTTCTTTTTCAAATTTATGAATCTGTTCAATTTTTTCTTGTTCAATTTTTTCTAAAGCTCTTCCAATTTTTTTTTCTGGCATAACAAAGTGTTTTGCAGGTGATATCATGATATGTTTTAAGTCGCTTATTTTTGAGTTTGTTACAGGATTGATCCTTTTAATGGAATCAACTTCGTTACCGAAAAATTCAATTCTTATGCCATAAGAATTTGAGTATGATGGAAAGATATCAATTGTATCGCCACGTACCCTAAAGTTACCAGTCTTAACTTCAAAGTCATTTCTCTCATATTGAATATCAATTAATTTTTCTATTAAATTATTTCTATCAATAGTATCCCCGACTTTTGCAGTAATAACCATTTCTTTATAATCTTCAGGTGAACCTAACCCATAAATACAAGAAACTGAGCAAATAATAATTACGTCATCTCTGTTTAAGAGTGCATCTGTAGCTGCTAAGCGCAACCTTTCAATTTCAGAGTTGATAGAGGCATCTTTTTCAATAAAAGTATCTGTTTGAGGAATATAAGCCTCAGGCTGGTAATAATCATAATAGGAAATAAAATATTCAACTGCGTTATTAGGGAAGAAATCTTTTAATTCTGAATATAATTGAGCAGCCAATGTTTTGTTATGACATAACACTAATGCGGGTTTTTTAAATTTTTCAATTGTATTAGCGATTGTAAACGTTTTTCCGGAACCAGTTACTCCTTCAAGTGTAACAAATTTATCATTATTATTTAAACTATTTAAAAGGGCATTTATAGCTTCTGGCTGATCCCCGGTTGGTTTAAAATTTGATTTTATTTCAAAATTCATATACTTTATATTTTCGTCTTTTGTAAGAATTCATAACATACTACGTAGTAATAATGTTTTTTTATAACATTTTTGGAGAGAATTATGCTAAAATTTATATCACTTATTATTCTTTTCTCGTTGAATACCTTTGCTCTTATTGAAGCCCCATCAATTGTTTATGTTGGAAATGGTATGAATAGTCTTGGTGCTTATAATAATGAATATTATCAATTTTTTTCTGATTCTTCAGGTAATAATTCNATAAACATTAATGATTATACTTTTGTAAAAGGAAATACCTATACNTTTACAAAACTAAGCTCAAACTANCATCCATTTGTAATTGCAGACTCAAAAANTGGTTCTNNNTGGCANCTTGCTTCTCAAACATCAGCNATAAATTATGAATTTCAAAATACCTCTGCTCCAGCAATTAATCCAAATGAATCTGTNACATTTACTATACCATCGGACTATTCAGGAGAATTGGGATATTTTTGTCAGATAATATACCATTCACGAATGCAAAACTCNTTAAATATTANTGANCCTCAACCNNTTGATTTTTTTGAAGTTACAAATTTTAGTTTATCTGAAAACACCATAANTAANGATTANAATCTGAGTGGATATTTTACAGCTCCTAAATCATTAACNATTCCAGCAGGTACAACATTTGCCGCGGGAGAAACAAAAATTTTTGATTCNAATTACTTTGCTGCTGGTAGTAATTCCGATTTAGGGTTTGTTGGTGATATGTTATCCTCTAATAGATTAGTTATTACTGAGTATCTTACCTTGGAGTCAAATGGAAATATAATAGGTGAAAGATTNAANGCTCTTGATGCTTTAAATAATGATCATTTTATCCNCATNTCTTCTACTAATGATTTGGGATTATTTTTTGNTGAACAATCTATCACCGATCCTTTACCAGATATTCCTCAAGGAGAAATTATTGTTGANATTNTGGAAATTACAGACCAGTTAACTCATCCTATTGGTNTNATTGATCCTNATGATGGCTCAGGGCGAAAATTTGTGTTTCAACAAACTGGAGAAATAAAANCATTAGATGCCGATAATAATCTTTCTTCAGTTAATGTATTAGATATAAGTAGTGAACTTGTTGATTTGTTTCCCGTTATCCCATATGACGAAAGAGGACTGCTGGGTGTAATTTTACATCCAAGCTTNNCTAACAATGGAATCCTNTATTATTTTGCTAGTGTTCCAACAAATAGTACTGCTGATTTTACCTTTCCTGAAAATGTAAATATTGACCATCATAGTGTATTGGTTGAAGTAACATTTACTGACTCNAATGNATCATCATATTTTGGAGATGGAGATACTTATTCCCAGCAAGAAATTCTTAGATTAGAGCAGCCTGTAGCAGAATCATTTCCTATCATTGGATCNAATCATAACAGTGGAAGTATGTCCTTTGATACTAATGGCTATTTAATGATTAGTATTGGTGATGCTGGTGATGCAAATGATACNGGTAATGGCCATGGATTAATTGGTAATGGTCAGGATCCATCAAATATTTGGGGATCAATAATTAGAATTGATTTGAATGGTGTTAATAGTNCTAACGGTAAGTATGGCATACCATTGGATAATCCCTTTATTAATGATTCTAATAAATTAGATGAAATATATGCATATGGATTTAGAAATCCTTGGACCTTTAGTTTNGACCCTGCAAGTGGTGTTATATATTCAGCTGACTCTGGTCAAGATTTAGTTCAAGAAGTNAATATCGTTGAAAAAGGAAAAAATTATGGATGGAGAACTAAAGAGGGAAGTTTTTTATTTGATCCCCAAACAGGACTTATAGGTTCAATAAACAATTTTACAAATGTTAATAACTATGNAGATCCGTTAGTTGAATATGATCATGATCAAGGTTATGCAAACGTAATAGGTGGTCATGTATACAGAGGAGAATCAATNCCAAGTCTTGTTGGGTCTTATATCTGTGGAGATTATGGAGCAATTTTTAGTAATTCTGGTTCNTTGTTTTATATTGATGCAACTTCAAATATATTAAAGCGTATTAAAATTGGAGTTGATAATCGAGCCCTTACAACTGATGTAAGAGGTTTTAGTTTTGATTCAGATGGAGAGTTATATTTTGTNGGAAATGGACCGTCTTCGGCAAGTTTNTTNAAAATTGTTCCTTATGCAAGGGCTCAGTTAACATTCGAACAAGCTTCAGTAAATGTTACTATTGATGGAAATGGACAAGTTTTAAAATTAATTGANAGCTCTAATTTAGATAACCTATCAAATGGNAATACGAATATTGTTTCNGAAAGTGGAGATAGTTTTTCATTTCCAATTGANGAATCTGGTTTTTTTAAGGCAGTTGCTGAATAAAAAGATGTTAATTNTTGNNATTCCAAGGTACGTCATNAATNTTANTTCTTTTATTNACNNCTCTGGCTAAAACAAAAAATAAATCCGATAAACGGTTCATAAAAGCATTAAGATTACTATCTTTAATCCACTCTTCAGAAATAGATGCTAAACATCGTTCAACTTCTCTACTTTTTGCTCGTGAAAGATGAAGATAGGAGGATGTGATTGATCCTCCCGGTAGAATAAAATTTGTTAAGGGAGGAAGTTCTTTTTCATAAATATCAATTATTTCTTCTATTTTTTTTGTATCTGAAGATTTAATTTTAAGATCAATTTTTTTTCCACATGATGATATTTCTGTTCCAGCAATAAAAAGCTTATTTTGTATATCTGTTAGTATATTATTAATCTTAGAGTCTGATGATGTTGATATTGCAAGACCGATAATGCAGTTACATTCGTCAACAATTCCGTTTAATTGAATTATAGAATCATCTTTTCTGACCCGCTGTCCATCGAATCTACTTGTTTCTCCATTATCTCCGGTTTTTGTATAAATTTTTACCATGTGTAATAGTAAAAATTGAATATTATGTTTTTGAAAGTATATTTTAAAAATTATTTACACATCTTTTAAAATTTAAAAAAGTAGAAAAAAGGTTGCGAGATGGCTAGAAGTGCTCTACAAAAGACCCCCTTTAAAGACATTAATACTAAATTATGGAGAAACAAACATGGCAGTAAAAATGAGATTACGTAGAATGGGCAGTAGAAATGCGCCATTTTATCGTATTGTCGTGCAGGATGCTAGACGTGCACCAACTGGACGATTTATTGAAACTATTGGATGGTACGATCCCAAACAAGAGGGATTAAATTTTTCTTTAAATGTTGAGAGAGTAGATTATTGGATTTCCAATGGAGCACAGCCTTCAGAAACTGTAAATAGTTTAATCAAAAAAGCTAAAACCGTTTCAAATAAAAATTCAATCTCTGCTTCAATTCCTGAAGAGGATATTCCTCAAAATGTTATTGTTGAAGAGACTAAACAAGATGAAGAAATCTCTACAGATGAAGAAGATAAGAATCAACTTTCAGAGGATGAAGGTAATGAATCATCTGAAAATTCTGAAGAAAATTAGCAATGAAGCATTTATTAACATCAATTGTTAAAGCTCTAGTAGACTCTCCTTCAAAAGTTAAAGTTACAGAAGTTCTTGGTAGAAAAACCATCATGTTTGAATTGAGATGTGATGAAAAGGATATCGGAAAAATTATAGGTAAAAGTGGAAAAACGGTTGGGGCACTTAGAACACTTTTTAATGCTCTATCTTCCAAAAAAGGAAAAAGAGTTATTGTTGAAGTAGTTGATTAATCTACTTATGAAGATAGATATTATAACTCTATTTCCCCAAATGCTTGATAGTTTTTTTAATTCAAGCATTATTAAGCGTGCCATAGATAAAAATTTAGTATCTGTTAATTTTATTAATCCAAGAGAATTTGCTACCGATAAACATAATACAACAGATGATAGACCTTTTGGAGGAGGTCCTGGAATGATTATGAAACCGGAGCCTCTTTTTTTAGCTGTTGAATCAATAAGAACTGATAAAAGTTTGACAATTTTATTATCTCCTTCTGGTTTACCCTTTAAACAAAAAGATGCTGAAAAAATTGTATCATCTAATGAACATTTAATTATGATATGCGGTCATTACGAAGGTGTTGATGAAAGAGTTATTGATTCAATTGTTGATATTGAATTTTCTATAGGAGATTATGTTTTAACAAACGGTGCACTTGCCTCTGCGGTAATAAGTGATGCCATTATAAGATTAATTCCTGGTGTTCTTGGAGCTGGTGAAAAAGGTATAAAAGATGAATCTTTTTCAACTGGAAAATTAGATTATCCTCAATACACAAAACCTGTAAAATTTAGAAATATGGACGTGCCTGAAATTTTACTTTGTGGAAATCATGAATTAATAAATGAATGGAGAAGAAAAAAATCCATTGAGAAAACAATTAAAAATCGACCTGATTTAATGTCGGATGATAAAAAAAATGATTAAAACAACGCTTGACCATAATAATTAGTTTACTATTATTTGCGCCTAATATTTAATNATATATAATTAAGAGTTTGCTTATGAATACGTTAGAAAAAATTTCAATGGAATCTGCTAATCAAGATCGACATCCAGAGTTTTCTGTAGGGGATACAATAAAAGTCCACTATAAGATTAAAGAGGGNGGAAAAGAGAGAGTTCAGGTNTANACAGGAACAGTTATATCTCGTAAAGGTANAGGNTTAATGGAATCTATTACAGTTAGACGTATTTCNTANGGAGAGGGTGTTGAAAGAATTTTCCCGCTTAATAGTCCTAATCTTGATAAAATTGAAATAGATCGTAAAGGTAAGGTCAGAAGAGCAAAATTATATTATCTTAGAGGATTAGCCGGTAAAAAAGCTAGAATTCAAGAACGCCGAGAATCTTAATAGACTAATGCAAATTANTGATTTTCTGCAATTTGAAAAAAAGGCATGGAAATCTGGATATCTNANAGTGGCNGGCATAGACGAAGTNGGTAGAGGGTCNTTAGCNGGACCTGTTGTTGCAGCAGCNGTTGTNTTTAATAAAAAATTCATCGAAAAAAATATACATAAAANCTTCATTGAATTAACTGATTCTAAAAAATTATCTGAAAAAAAACGTAATAAATTTTATGAAATTCTTGTAAACAATGAGGCGGTAGAAATTAGTCTAGGTATTGTTGAGGCAAAAGAAATTGATAAATCAAATATTCAAATAGCAACTCATAAAGCAATGATTAATGCATCTAAAAAGATAACGAAAGATTTTATNTTAGTTGATGGGNTACCTGTAAGAGGATTTGATTGTAATTCAACCAATATAATTAAAGGAGANTTTTTAAGTATATCAATATCTGCTGCGAGTGTTATTGCAAAAGTTACAAGAGATAGAATAATGACTGANATGAACAAAAGTTATCCAAATTATCAATTTAATAAAAATAAAGGNTATGGAACAGCAGATCATTTAAGAGCATTAAAAACATATGGTATATCAAAGATTCATCGTAAAACNTTTAAACCCGTAAAGGATCTAATATAGTTTAAGCATGTATAAAAAATATATTTTAATTATTTTATTAATAAGTTCCGTTGCATTTTCTCAACNTCATCAATTGAGAAAACATCAAGCAAATGAAGCAAAAAATATTAAATATATTTCAGCCAATATTCATCTTAAAAATTCTTATGTTGATATAATTACAAATTCAACCCATCGGNTTATAAAATCNAATGGNATTCCAAATCATAAGGTTGGAAAATNTCCTAANAAAGGAAATCCACATTTTATTANNCCTCANAAATATAGTTTTAAATTAAATTTGAATCCTAAAGATTTAAGGGAACCTTATATGATTCATGAAAATAAATCAATTTCAGGGTTGCCCTTTGGTATAGCCCTAAATGGCGTTATGTTTGTTCCAAGTACAGCAGAATATTGGAATGGAAACCAAAAGCTTGGATGGAATTACTGTGCTCTTGGTAAAGGAATACATTTAGGATTGGATGAAAATTATGCTCACGTACAACCAAATGGTTCTTATCATTACCATGGTGTATCAAATTATTTTTTAAAAAATCTCATCATTAATAAAAATAATCATTCACCAATAATTGGTTGGGCAGCTGACGGATATCCAATTTATTATGTTTTTGGATATAATAATAAGAAAGAAATTATAAACCATACATCAGGGTACCAGCTTAAAAAGGGAAATAGACCATTACCTCCTAATGGACCAGGAGGTAAGTATGATGGAACGTTTATTCAAGATTATGAGTTTAAAAAAGGAATAGGAACATTAGACAAATGCAATGGAAAGTTTGTTGTAACGCCTGAATACCCTCAAGGAACATATGCATATTTTGTAACAAAAAAATGGCCGGTTATACCCAGAGGTTTTAAAGGAGAATTTATTAACCTTAGAGAAAAGAAATTATCTTATTAACATTAAATATCTTCAAGTAATTCTTTAAAAACTACGTTCCTGTAATTAAAAATTTTGTTAAGCATTTTTTTAACAAATAGAAGATGAGCTATCTTACCAAATATACCATACGGAATTTGATAACTCACTCTATCAATTAGCTTAACACCATTTTCGACTTCTTCAATACCATGATAATGATACCATAGTTTATAGGGACCAATTTTTTGTTCATCAACAAATGAATATCCAGGAACAATATGTTGTAGTTCACTGACCCATTCTTGTTTTCCTAAACCAGGTATGTTAACTTTATACTCAACTAACATACCTTCGTACATTTCTCCATCGAGATCAGTTATAATTTCAAAAGATAAATCATTAGGTGTTATTTTGTTAAGATTTGCTGGATCTTTGATAAAATCCCATGCTTTGTCTCTTGTCGTTTTTACCACTAATTCTCTATATAACTCATACATAAAATATCCTCCAACTTTTAATCGAATAAATTAAGATGAAATTACAGTATAATTGAGCTTGATTTAGGTATACTTTAATATATAGGTTTTCACGCTCGTGCGGAGAGATGGCAGAGTGGTCGAATGCGGTGGTCTTGAAAACCATTGAGCCGAAAGGTTCCGGGGGTTCGAATCCCTCTCTCTCCGCCATTTTTTTTCTTTTTTTTCTTGAATATATTATTTTGTTCATTATATTTTGAACAAAATGAATAAAGTAGAGTTAGAAATTATTTCAATATTTGTACGTCTTGCTGATTTATTAAATTTACCNAAAACAGTTGGTGAAATTTACGGATTATTATTCATTTCTGAAAATCCAATGTGTNTGGATGATTTAATGAATAAATTAAAAATTAGNAAAGGGTCAACAAGTCANGGATTAAAAATATTAAGATCATTTGGNGCACTTAAAAAAATTTATGTTCCTGGAGATAGAAAAGATTATTATCTTGCTGAAGATTCCTTAAGGAAAATTGCTAATGGATTTGCAAATGAGCAAATAAAACCACATTTAGAAAGTGGTAGTGAAAGATTAGAATATATAAGAAGTTTGATAATNGANGATNACAAACTAAACAAAAANTTTGTNAAAGAAAAAATTAAAAAATTAGAAANTTGGGAANCGAAAGCCAATATGTTNCTNCCGTTAGCATTAAAATTGATTGGAGGTAAAAATGANTAACNTATCTCCATCAAANNAGAATAAATATTCTTGGTATTGCGTAAAAGTGCAACCAAGAAAAGAATTACTTGCTATGAANCATTTAAACTCNCTTAAAATTGAAANCTATTTNCCNANCATTAAANATAATTATAAAAAAAATTCGTCTTTAATATCAAAAGAAGAANTNTTATTTCCTGGTTATATATTTGTNAAATTTAATATTAATACNCANAAGAGAGCAGTNTCTTATTGTACAGGTATTAGTCATATAATCTCTTTTAANAATAAATGTATGATTATTTCTGACAATATAATNAGTTTGATTAAAAATACACTTAAAGAAAATATGCAAAAAAATCCCATTAAAATCGTTAAAGATTGGTGATCANGTAATTATATCCNGTGGATTTTTAAGNGGACATGTTGTGATGGTNAGTTCAATTTTACCTACCTATGATAGAATAAAAGTNCTNNTTGATTTAATCGGATCAAATGTAGAATTAGAAGTATCTTCTGAATATTTAAAACAAAATCATTCAGGNGTCGTACTAGCATAATANAAATAAACATGATAGTAATATCTCTATGTTGGGATATTTAAAAATAAAAAAGAAGTTTTTAGATTTAGTACTAAGATACTATAAATCAATGGCGGCAGCTTAGAATTAAGGCAAATTCATGTGTGGAATTATTGGATATTTTGGAAAAAAANCAGCGCAAAATATACTTCTTGATGGTCTAAAAAGGATGGANTATCGAGGTTATGATTCTGCTGGNATAGCATGTCAGCATAATAAAACAATNAGTTTGGTAAAAAAATCAGGAAAAATAAAAGATTTACGCCAAAAGATTGATAAAANNNCNCCAAAAGTTTTTGAAGATGCNGTGTATGGTATAGGTCATACAAGNTGGGCTACTCACGGNTCNCCATCTGATAAAAATGCTCACCCTCATTTAGACCATTCAAATAATTTTGCATTAGTTCATAATGGTATNATTGAAAATTATAAAGAAATTAGAACNTTTCTTTCTCAAAAAAATATTAATTGTGTTTCAGATACAGATTCAGAAGTTTTAGTTCAGCTAATTTCCTACTGTTTTAATGGTAATTTAGAAGAAGCTGTCTCAGAGGCATTAAAAAAAGTTGTAGGNGCATATGGNATACTTGTAATTAGTAATTTAGACCCAGAAAAAATTGTCGCAGCTCGATGTGGAAGTCCCATAGTTGTAGGGATTGGAAAAAGTTCAATAGTAGTTGCAAGTGATCCATCCGCAATCAGACCTCATGCTCGAGATGTAATCTATCTAGAAGATTATGATCTAGCTGTAATAGATAAAAATAATGTGAGTATGTTAGATATTCAACACTCCCCAGTTAGTCGAGAAATTACTGCAATGGATTGGGAAGAATTAAGTGCTGAAAAAGGAAAATACGAACATTTTATGTTAAAAGAAATTTATGAGCAACCTTCAGCCATAAGAAATTCTATTAGAGGTAGATTAGACTTTAATGCAGGTACAGCGGTTCTATCTGGATTAGATTTTAATTCACGAGACTTAACATCCATAAAAAGAATATTAATTGTTGGATGCGGCACATCTATGCACGCGGGAATGGTTGGAGAATATGCTTTTGAAGAGTTAGCAGGAATTCCTGTGAAAGTTGAGCAAGCTGCAGAATTTCGATATAGAAATCCAATTATCAATAAAAATGATCTTGTTATTGCAATAAGTCAATCAGGAGAAACTGCAGATACATTAGCTGCGGTTAAGGAAGCAAAAAAGAAAGGGGTTAAAGTTGTCAGTATTTGCAATGTAGTAAGTTCTGCTATTGCAAGAGAAACTGGAAGAGGTGTTTATCTTCATGCGGGTCCTGAGATAGGTGTTGCATCAACTAAAGCTTTTACTTGTCAAGTGACGATTCTTCTTATGATGGCTCTAAAAATTGGTAGATCAAATAGGTATCCATTATATGAAGGAGAGCAATTTGCTAAGTGGATTGATAATATTCCAAAATTAGCTGATGAAGTTTTGAATCAAAATGAGCAAATTAAAAAAATTGCGAAAAAAATATATAAACAAGAAAACGCATTTTTTATTGGGAGAAGTTTTTTGTATCCGGTTGCATTAGAAGGGGCATTAAAATTAAAAGAGATAAGTTATATTCATGCAGAGGGATATCATGCCTCTGAATTAAAGCATGGTCCAATTGCTCTACTTGAAAAAAATACACCTGTTATAGCATTACTAAATGATATTCCTGGTAAAGATAAAACAATTGGAAATGCTGAAGAATGTAAAGCTAGAGGAGCAAGTGTAATAGCAGTAGTAACTGATGGTGACGAACAAACAGCTGATGAATTTATAGATAAAATAATTGTTCCAAAATGTCCTCCAATGATCGCCACTATTCCAACAACAATAACATTACAACTTTTATCATACCATATAGCTGTTTTGAGAGGCTGTGATGTAGACCAGCCTAGAAATCTTGCTAAGTCAGTAACTGTTGAGTGACTTTAACAGTAATTTTTAAAATAAAATAAGATATCAAGTGAAAAATTTAGAATTATTAAAA